>NZ_SPHN01000003.1:0-220574 GCF_005844145.1 Enterococcus sp. BSD2780061688st2 D3 | reverse complement strand
CCGAACACAGAAGTTAAGCTTCTTAGCGCCGATTGTAGTGAGGGGTTGCCCCTTGTGAGAGTAGGACGTCGCCACGCAAATGGTAAAAGCAGATGAACAAAGTTCATCTGCTTTTTTGTTTTTCTATAATACTGCTTCAATCGCATCGACCATTTTTGTGGGAGAAGTTTGTGGAGAGAAACGTTCAACGACCTCACCATTTTTATCTACTAAAAATTTAGTGAAATTCCATTTGATTGCATTTGTTAGTGTGCCAGACGCGTGTTCTTTTAGATAAGCAAAAATTGGATCGGTATGCGACCCATTGACTTCAGTCAGTTGGTGCATCGGGAAGGTAACTCCGTATGTGGTGCGACAAGCTTCAGCAGCATCACTTGCATCGTCAACTTCTTGTTTGAATTGATTCGATGGAAATCCCAAAATGATCAAACCTTTAGATTGATATTGTTCGTAAAGTTCTTCTAATTGTTTGAACTGTGGTGCTAATCCGCATTTCGTAGCTGTATTGACAATGATCATCGGGTGCCCTTTGTATTTATCTAATGAATAGCTTGTGCCATTTTCTAGTGTGGCGGTAAAGTCATAAATGCTCATTAGTAATTCCTCCTAAGGTATTTCCAAAATATTATGATTTCTTGCTTCATGAAATGATTAAAAAAAGCCAGACAATCTCGAAAATATTGAAAAGTATCTTCAGATCGTCCGGCTTTTTCAGAGCAAAATAGTCTTACATAATCTCTTAGAATACATAAATTGATTGTGCTCAAATCATACGCTTATTTTGTTTAAATAGCTAGTCCGTTTATTCAATCAAGTGTTTGAATAGCTCGAATATAGTGAATTATCCAGACACATTTTTGTCTAAAACAGGGTGTTTAAGCTTCTACTTCAGACCATTCGTCACGTTTTGCTAAGAATTCGCGTGCTAATGCTTGCGCGCCTTCTAATGTGTGACTAGCAGCCCAACCGCATTGTGTTTCATTACTTGCTGGTACTTCCGTTGCTTCTAGTACGTCGTTCATCGTTTTTTCTAAGATATCTAAAATATCATCATAACTTTCATGGTTTAAAACAGTTAGATAAAACCCTGTTTGGCATCCCATTGGAGACCAGTCAACAATATAGTCCGCATGGTTACGAATCAATTCTGCTGTTAAATGTTCTAAAGAATGTAGACTTGGCATATCCATGTGTTCTTTGTTTGGTTGTTTGAAACGGACATCATATTTAATGATAACATCCCCATGTTCTCCCGTTTTACGGTCAGCAACTCGGATATAAGGTGCTTTTACTTTTGTGTGATCAAGATTAAAACTTTCAACGTTCATTCTCATGTGTGATTACCCCTAACTATTGTTCATACTAGCTGTTTATGGAAGAAAATAGTGAACATTCCATAATCAAGCTGCTATTCATATAGATTCTAACACTTATTTCTTTTAAGGTGTAGTAATCTGAAATGATTTTTATCTTTTTATTAAGTGTTCGAATGCTTGGGTCAAATCATCTAAAAGATCTTCTCCATATTCAATACCTACTGACAATCGAATCAAGCCATCTTTGATTCCTGCTGCTTCCCGTTTTTCTTTGGGAACAGACGCATGGGTCATAACGGAAGGAATTTCGACAAGACTTTCAACGCCTCCCAAGCTTTCACCTAGGATAAATAATTGTAATGCTTCTACGAAGGGAATTGCTTCTTCATCTTGTTTCAACGTAAAGGAAACCATCCCACTAAATCCACTCATTTGTGCTTGTGCAAGTGTGTGATTTGGATGAGTAGCTAAACCAGGATAATAGACTTTTTCTACTTTAGGGTGGTTTGCTAAAAATTCAGCTACACGAAAGGCATTTTTTTGATGTTCTTCCATACGTACACCTAATGTTTTGATTCCCCGTTGCAGTAGCCAACTATCTTGTGGGCCTAACACACCACCGATTGCATTTTGGTAAAAAGCGATGGAGTCAGCTAATTCTTCATTATTGGTAGTGACAAGACCAGCAACGACATCACTATGCCCACCTAAATATTTTGTACCGCTGTGTAAAACAATATCTGCACCTAAATCAAGAGGTTTCTGGAAATAAGGTGTGGCAAAGGTATTATCAACTATTGTAAGTAAATGATGTTTTTTGGCAATCTCAGCACTTTTTTCAAGGTCAGTGATTTTTAACAATGGATTACTTGGTGACTCTAGGTATAAAGCTTTAGTATTTGGTTGGATAGCATCTTCGATTTGAGTTAAATCACTGGTATCGATGATCGTATACTCTAAGCCATTTTTGGTGAGTACTTTGTCAAACAAGCGGAATGTTCCACCATAGACATCATCCCCTAATAAGAGATGATCACCAGCTTGAAAAAGGGAAAATACGGCATGGATACCGGCTAAGCCGGAAGCAAAAGCAAAGCCTTTTACTCCGCCTTCTAAATCAGCAATCAGTTCTTCTAAAGCAAACCGAGTTGGATTACCTGAACGAGAATACTCATAGTGTTTGGGTTTGCCCACACCGTTTTGACGGTAAGTCGAGGTTTGATAGATGGGAACACTGACTGCTCCAGTAGTTGGATCTTCGCTAATTCCACCGTGAATCAATTTTGTTTGAATGTGCATGGTTATTTCCTCCTAAAGTGTATGATTCTTTTATTTGATAATAAGTTAATCTAAAAAAGCATGTTTTTATTCATAGATTCCCTTAGATAGATAACGATCAGCTGTGTCTGGAAAAATCGTTACAACCGTACTTTTCTCTGGTAAACGTTGGACCTCATGTAAAGCAGCAGCAAAAGCAGCACCACTGGAACTGCCAACTAATAAGCCATTTTTTTCAGCTAACTGTCTGGTATAGTCGAACCCCTCTTTGTCAGAAATCGTTTCAAAGCGAGTAATCGGAAGTGTTGCAAGAAAAGGTGGAGTGAACTCTACCCCGATCCCTTCAATTGCATGAGCGTGTGGTTTCCCACCGTTTAAAATGGAGCCCTCAGGTTCAACGCCAATTAATTGAATGGCAGGAATCTGTTCCTTCAAATAGCTGGCTGTTCCTGCAAAAGTTCCGCCACTTCCGATACCTGCAACAAAACTAGTGAGTTGATCTCCTAATTCCTGAAGGATTTCTGGACCTAGCGTATGGTAATATGCAGCAGGGTTATCAGGATTTTCAAATTGTAAAGGAAGATAACTGTCAGGTATCGCTTGTGCTAACTCCTTGCTTTTTTCAATCGCACCCAGAATGCCTAACTCGCTCGGTGTATGAATGATGGTAGCGCCTAGTGCTTTCATCAATTGCTGTTTCTCAAGACTGAATTTTTCTGGAACGACAAAAATCGTTTTTAACTGGTAGCTCAATGCGGCAATTGCGAGACCGATACCGGTGTTGCCGGCAGTGGGTTCGATAATGGTCGTATTTTTTGTGATTTTTCCTGTTTTTACGCCAGTCGTAATTAGATATTTTCCTAAACGATCTTTGATACTTCCTCCAGGATTTAAATTTTCTAATTTGGCATAGATCACTGAATCTTTAGGCATGGGATAATCTTTTTCAGTGAATTTAAAAATGGGCGTTGAACCAATCGCATCTGTAATCGTAGTAATAATCATGAGATCCTCCTAAAAAAATATAAAATAAAAAAGGAGCTGACTATTAAATCAGCTCCTTGAAAAATCATCAGATGAGTGTCCATTAAAGGATAAATGTAAATAGAGATACTCAACTATATGAAGGGCTATCAATAGACATGACGAATAGTATGCTGCTTTTAAGCACCATACAACAGCAACGATTCAATTCTTTATGATTGCTGATAGTCATGTTAGTTCCCTCCAAAAAAGAATTGAGTTAAAAATAGCATGAAAAAAATTGAAAGTCAAAGACTAAACCTTAAAAAGAGATAATTTCCTAGTTTTATGGCCAGTTGTCTGATACAATAAAGTTGATTATGATTAAGATAAGAAGGAGCAAAAATAATGATCTCAGCAAGTGATTTAAGAGCCGGAATGACATTTGTTCAAGACGGCAAACTAATTAAAGTTTTAGACGCAAGCCACCACAAACCTGGTAAAGGAAATACAGTCATGCGTATGAAATTAAAAGACGTTCGTTCAGGAGCAACTTACGATACGACTTTTAGACCAGAAGAAAAATTTGAAAAAGCACACATCGATACGAAGGCTGTCCAATATTTATACACAATGGACGATACAGCATTCTTCATGGATCTTGAAACATATGAACAATATGAAATTCCAGTTGAAACTGTAGAAGAAGAAATGAAATATATCCTAGAAAATATGGAAGTTAAAATTCAATTCTTCGGTAGTGAAGTGATTGGTGTTCAATTGCCAACAACTGTTGTGTTGCGTGTCGTTGAAACACAACCTTCAATCAAAGGTGCTACTGTTACTGGTTCAGGTAAACCAGCTACAATGGAAACAGGTCTAGTTGTCAACGTTCCTGATTTCGTCGAAGTAGATGAACTACTTGAAATCAATACAGCAGAAGGCACATATTTGAAACGTGCGTCAAAATAATTTTTAACTAAAATCAGGGCTTTTGATGGTATCCAAGGATGGAACTCATCAAAAGTCCTTATTTTTTTGTGATTCCGTAAGGGGATAGCTCTAGAATCGTTGGATGGAGGATCATTCTAAAATTTTTTTGTCGCTAAAATCGACAATATATTTTGATGAGCGAAATCTCTCGGTAGAGTGGAGAAACAATACTAAAGAAAAATCCGCTCGATCCGTAAACTCCTTTTCTCATTAGCTCAATTAAGAGGGCCTTTTTCAAATAGATCTTTTGTGGAGTGGTTATTCGATACATCTAGTGGTATTCTTATTGACTAAATAGGGAGGATCAATCGCGGACCAAAAGAAATTATTCCACGAATAGGAAAAATAGTCTTTATGGAATCACTGTTTTATTTATTTGAGTAATAATTGAAAATGGAAGCGTTTATGGTTGCTATTTTATTGTTTAAGATTTAATATAGTATTGAAAACTAGATGTAAAAGTTTTTATAAACAGTATATAATGGAATTACAGAATAGAGAACTGGTTTGATTGGAGGAAACACGGAATGGAAATAGGATTTAGTCGGAAGTATCATATCGTGAATGAAGTATTGAATGCGGTCACACATGGGATTGCGGCACTAATGAGTATCGTTTGTTTTGATCTTTTGATGGAACGAGCACACACGACACTCGATTATGTCGCATTTATCATCTATGGGAGTTCCCTTTTTCTACTCTTTTTTTCATCGACACTTTTTCATAGTTTGATTTTTACAAAGGCTAAAAAAGTATTTCAAATTTTTGATCACTGTTCGATCTACTTATTGATTGCTGGCACCTATACACCATTTTGTTTGTTGATCGTCCAAGGTCTCTCGGGTGTATTACTTCTTAGTGTTATTTGGGCAACGGCTGTGGTCGGGATCATTTATAAATGTTTGACATTGACTAAGGCAAGCCAGGTGTCTAAAATATCTACGATTATTTATAATGTCATGGGATGGGGGATCGTGATCGTTCTCCCTAAATTGTACCAATCGATCAATTTGACTGGCTTGTTACTTTTAGTGGCTGGTGGTTTGGCTTATTCGGTTGGTTCTGTTTTTTATAGTATGAAAAGTAAAAAATTCACACATGTCATTTGGCATCTATTCGTTATGTTGGGCGCATCGTTGATGTTTTTAGCGTTATATTTTGGTTAAAAATCTCTTGTATACTCAGTGAAATGACATAAACGGTTAAAAGAAAAATGAAAAATAGAATGAAAAAAAGAACTCAAAAAATAGTTGAGTTCTTTTTTTTGTGTATAAAAATGTAAAATCAAATGAGCATATACATTGTTTTCTATTGATTTTTTCTATAGCTTTGTAAATATACAAAAAAACGAATGATTGATGATTTTTCCTGAAAATATTTCAGAATATACTAGACAATTCAGAAAATTTTGTTTAATATTATTCAAATAAAATTTAAATCTCAATCAAAGTTAATTCCAATTTGATGAGAAAAAAATCATTTTTGAAAAGAGGTAATCTTGCATGTCAGAATTAATGATCGGTGAAATTCCTGTAAGTCAATTAGTGGCAAAATATCAGACCCCCCTTTATGTGTATGATGAGAAAAAATTGGAAGATACAATAAAGGCGTTTAAGCAAGGGTTTCAATCAGATCATTTTAAGACCAAGATATTATATGCGTCAAAAGCATTCCAAACAGTTGAGATGTTAAAACTGATTGAAAAATATGATTTAGGCCTAGATGTAGTCAGCGGCGGTGAAATCTATACGGCATTACGAGCGGAGTTTCCAGTAGAAGAGATTTATTTTCATGGGAATAATAAAACACCAGATGAATTGCGTTTTGCTATAGAAAATGGAATAAATCATTTCATTGCGGACAATGAAATGGAAGTGGAGTTATTAGATGCTTTAAGCCAAGAATACAACAAAAAAATCCATGTCATGATCCGGCTAAATGTTGGGATCGAAGCCCACACCCATGAATACATTGTGACTGCTCATATCGATTCTAAATTCGGTATGCTGTATGAAAGTGAAGCTTGCCAAAAGGCATTGAACATCATTCAAGACAGTGAACAGCTTCTCTTGGAAGGGTTTCATGCACATATTGGTTCTCAAATTTTTGAAATGTCTGCATGGTTAGCTGAAATCGATAAACTGGTTAGTTATTTACAGGATTTTGATGACGTCCTTTCATTGAATCTTGGTGGTGGATTTGGCATACGTTATACAGAAAATGATGCACCATTACCGATCGAAAAATCAGTACAGGAGTTAGTCAGTTATACAGAAGAGGCGTTGAAAAAACAAGGACAAACCATTCAGCAACTGATGATCGAGCCAGGAAGAAGTATTGTGGGTGAGGCAGGGACGACGTTATATACTGTTGGATTTATCAAAGAAACACCGCATAAAAAATACTATTTTGTCGATGGCGGGATGACAGACAATATCCGCCCAGCACTTTATCAAGCTGAATATACCTGTGATCTTGCCACAAAGTTGCAGTCTGAAAAAAGCGAAAAGGTAACAGTTGCAGGAAAAATGTGTGAATCTGGGGATGTAGTGATCCAAGAAACCTATTTACCTGTGGCAGAACCAGGCGATATTCTAGCTGTTTATGCAACAGGCGCTTATGGTTACTCCATGAGTAGCAATTACAATAGAGCACTTACTCCAGCAGTGGTGTTTGTCAAAGACGGTGTATCGAAGATCGTGGTGCGCAGACAATCCTACGCAGATTTGTTAAGGAGTGAAGTGTTATGATGATCTACAAATATAATGGTTGCGGCAATGATTTTATTCTGCTTGATTACGATGGTGTCACTGACTATAGCCAATTAGCTATCCAATTGTGTGGCAAAGAAAATTTCGATACAGATGGATTGATTGCCGTGAAAACTGAACCGCTTGAAATGATTTATTACAATAAAGACGGTAGTCGTGCGCCTATGTGTGGGAATGGTATCCGTTGCTTCTCGCGTTATGTTCGCGACCAAGGTATCATTCAAGCATCACAGTTCGATGTACACACATTAGCGGGGATCATCAAAGTCGAAATTTTAAATCAGGATCCTTTTTATTGTGAAGCAATGATTGGCAGCCCAGATTATTCAACGGATAAATTAGCGGTGGAACAGGAAGAACCAATCATTGATCAAGAGTTGACGATTCACCAAAAAGGTATCAAGATCACCAGTTTATTTATGGGGACGATCCATACTGTAGTATTTGTTGAAGATGCACTAGCAGAGTTGACACGTGATGTAGGAGAGCAAATTTGTCATCATCCTTTATTCAAAGAGAAAACGAACGTCAACTTTGTCCAAGTTTTGAATAGCGAGGAACTGATTGTACGTACCTACGAACGGGGCGTTGGTTGGACACTTGCGTGTGGCACAGGTTGTTGTGCAGCTTATGTAGTAGCAAAAGATCATGGTTATCTTTCTGAGCCCAAGGCGACTGTCCACTTGGAACTAGGCGATTTAATTATTTCAGGAGAGAAGCAGATCAAGATGAAGGGGCCAGCTGTTCGGGAATGGTCAAGAGAATGGGAGGAAAATTAAGTGATAGAAGGATCAATCGTGGCGCTGATTACGCCAATGGATGAACAGGGTGAAGTTGATTACGATGGGTTGGAAAGACTAATTACATTTCATCTTTCAGAAAAAACGGATGCTTTACTTGTATTAGGGACAACGGGCGAATCCTCGACACTTTCTTCAGAGGAGGAAGAGGAGATTCTACGGTTCACAGTTGAGAAAGTCAATGGCAAAGTTCCTGTGATCGCAGGAGCTGGAACAAATGCAACAAAAAAAACGATTGAACGTGTGAACCGCTTTGCCGAACTAGGGGCGGATCAAGTCTTAGTGATTACTCCTTACTACAACAAAACAAGTGATGCTGGCTTACTTGCTCATTTTACTGCGATTGCAGATCGATCTCCAGTCCCAATCATCTTATACAATGTACCTTCCAGAACGGGAATGACGATCCCCATCCAAGTTTTAGAAAGGTTAGCAAAACATCCAAAAATCATTGGAATCAAAGAAGCGTCTGGCGATATTTCATATGTAATGGCTGTCGCCCGATTATTGAACGAAACCTTTGTACTTTATAGCGGAAATGACGATATGATCTTACCTGTGTTAAGTGTAGGGGGAAGTGGAGTCATCAGTGTGTGGGCAAACATAAAGCCTAAGCAAGTCCATGATCTGGTCAGTGCCTTTAACAATGGAAATATTGAAAAAGCTCAAGCAATCCAATTAGAAGCGTTGCCATTGATCCATGCGTTATTCAGTGAAACAAATCCGATCCCTGTAAAAGCAGCAATGGAGATACTCGGATTACCAGCAGGTCCTTTACGCTTGCCGCTTGTTTCTTTGGCAGAAGAAAAAAAGGAACAGCTTGCACGATTACTAGAACCGAAAGGAAGTGAGAAAGAATGAAAATCGGGGTCATCGGGGATGGCAAAATGGGAAAAAGAATCCAAGAAGTCGTTCAAACTTACGGAGATGAAGCCGTAACACTTACTTCTTCATTAACTGGAACAGAAGCGTTCGTATTTACTGAAGAACCGGAAATCATGATTGACTTCTCTCATCCAGACAACCTAGAGCAGCTGCTTACCTATAGCCTGCAAAAAAAGCTTCCGTTAGTGATTGGCACAACCGGGTATAGCTCGGAACAGTTTCAAAAAATCCAGCAAGCAGGGCAAGATATTCCTGTTTTATATAGTTCGAATTTTTCTTTAGGTGTTTTAGTCATGAATCAGATAGTCCAACAAGCAACAGCGGCGTTAAAGAACTGGCAGATCGAGTTGATCGAAAAACACCATAGTCAAAAAAAAGATGCTCCCTCTGGTACTGCAAAGACACTGATCGAAAGCATCCAAGAAGTGAGAAAGCTTACCCCAGTCTATAGTTTGGAAAAACAGCCAAGAAATGACGATGAAATCGGCGTCCATAGTATCCGCGTGGGCTCATTACCTGGTGAACATGAAGTATTATTTGCTACGACTGATGAAGTATTGAGTATCAAACATGAGGCTTTTTCAAATCGTATTTTTGCCGATGGAGCGGTAAATGCAGCAATTTGGTTGAAGGATCAACCAGCAGGATGGTATCAATTGAAAGATATGTTAGCGTAAGGGAGTGGATCAGAAAATGGATGCTCAGGAGATTATTCGTTTTATTCAAACTGCGGAAAAAAAAACACCCGTGAAGGTATTTTTAAATGTGACAGAACCAATCACTTTTGGTCAAGCGAAGGTATTCGGACAAGGAAATACTCAAATCGTATTTGGTGATTATGATGAAATTGCACCAGTCTTAGAAAAAGAGGCAGATAAAATCCTCGAAATCGAGATTGAACAGACTGCCCGAAATAGTGCAGTCCCATTGCTAGATAGTAAAACGATCAATGCCCGTATTGAGCCAGGGGCGATCATTAGAGATCAGGTGACCATTGGTGATCATGTGGTGATCATGATGGGAGCTGTTATAAACATCGGGGCAGAGATTGGCGAAAAGACAATGATAGATATGGGAGCAATACTAGGAGGCCGAGCAATCGTTGGAAAAAACTGTCATATCGGTGCTGGAGCTGTTTTAGCTGGGGTGATCGAACCAGCTTCAGCTCAACCAGTCATTGTGGAAGATGGTGTACTTGTAGGAGCAAACGCAGTGGTCGTCGAAGGTGTTCGAATCGGCAAAAATGCGGTGGTAGCTGCCGGAGCAGTTGTATTAGAAGACGTAGAACCAGATACGGTCGTTGGAGGAACACCTGCTCGTGTATTGAAAATCAAAGACGACAAAACTAGAGAAAATACTGCATTGATCGATGCACTACGTGAGTTATAGAAAGGATGAGAAACATGCGCAAAATAGATACCTGTGTAGTTGGAGCGACTGGTCTAGTCGGCCAAACAATGTTGAAAGTTTTAGAAGAATATGATTTTCCGGTAGGGCGTCTCAAGCTGTTAGCTTCGAAACGTTCTGCAGGAAGAGTCTGTGTATTTAAGGGGAAAGAATATACAGTCGAAGAACTGACTAAGACTTCATTTGAAGGGTATGGTTTAGCGCTATTTTCAGCTGGAGCAGGAGTTTCTCAAACTTTTGGTCCCATTGCACGAGAACAAGGGTTGGTCGTAATAGATAATTCTTCAGCTTGGCGAGAAGACCCAGAGATCCCATTGATCGTACCAGAAGTAAACTTAGAAGATCATCGCTTGAACAAGTTGATTGCTAATCCCAATTGTTCAACGATCCAATCTGTTTTACCTTTAAAAGCACTACAACAAACGTTTGGTATTACGCGAGTGAACTATTCGACTTATCAAGCAGTGTCAGGTTCTGGTCAAAAAGGGATCGAAGATTTACATCGGACACAAAAAGGAGAAGAACCTCTTCTTTATCCTTATGACATTAGTCAAACTGCTCTGCCAGAAATTGATGTGGCGTTAGAGAATGGATATACCAAAGAAGAACAGAAAATGATCAATGAAACCCGAAAAATCCTACACCAACCGGATCTTCCAGTTTCAGCTACCTGTGTGCGGGTGCCTATTGAAACAGGACATGGCGTTTCGATTGCGGTTGAACTAGAAAAAAACTTTACACTTGCTGAAGTTCGCCAATGTCTACAGAATTTTTCGGGCATAAAAGTCATTGATGATTTACCCGCTCACCGTTATCCCACAAGCATTTTAGCGAAAGGGACAGATGAGGTCTATGTGGGGAGAATACGTCAGGATATGGCATCAGAAAATGGCCTTCTTCTTTATACCGTAGCCGATAACATCCGAAAAGGTGCAGCTGCGAATGCTGTTCAGATTGCTAAAGCACTGCTAACGGAAATGACGGAGGGGCAGGAATGAAAGTAGCTAAATTTGGTGGTTCGTCGATGTCCAACGAAGAACAATTTAGAAAAGTAAAATCAATCATTCTATCTGATCCAAAAAGAGAAGTAATCGTGGTTTCTGCTTTAGGGAAGCGAACGAATGAAGATGACAAAGTAACTGATCTATTGTATTTGATCCATGCGTATCTCCAACATGATGTGGATTGGACGCCACTTTGGAAACGAATCTGTGATCGTTTTATTCAGGTAAGAAATCTATTGGAGTTGACTTTTCCAATTGAAAAAGAGTTGTCTGCGATCCAGACAAGGTTGCAGAATGAAAAAGTTTCTCAAGATTATCTGGTTAGTCGTGGAGAGTATCTGACAGCACAGCTAATGGCAGAATATCTCCATTACACATTTGTGGATGCAAAAGAAGTGATCTTCTTTGATTATGAAGGAGAAATCGACTACGAAAAAACGACTCAGGCAATTCGTTCATTTTATGAACAGCAAACGACCCTAGTGGTTCCAGGTTTTTATGGGGCAAACCCATTTGGAAAAGAAAAACTATTGGGGCGTGGCGGAAGTGATATCACAGGAGCTGTGTTGGCTAAAGCATTGGATGCTGAAAGCTATGAGAATTGGACAGACGTCTCGGGAATCATGATGGCAGATCCGCGAATCATCGATTCTCCGAAAGTCATTGAAGAAATTTCTTTTAGAGAATTAAGAGAAATGGCGTATATGGGAGCAAACGTCTTACATGAAGCAGCTGTTTTTCCAGTTCAGGAAGCAGATATTCCGATCCAAATCAAAAACACCAATGAACCAGAAGCCAAAGGAACAAGGATATCCAACCATGAAGTAGAAAAAGAAAATGGGCTGACAGGGATTGCAGGACGTAAAGATTTTCTTTCGATTACTCTATTCAAGAGACATATGTCAGATGAAATCGGCTTTATCTGGAAGGCGATGAGTATTTTTGCCAACTATGGTATCTCGATTGAGCATATCCCATCTGGAATCGATAATATCGGTGTTGTTGTGTCTGCTGAAGCAATCGCCGATAAATTGTTTTTGATCACAAAAGAACTAAAAGAAAAATTAGGGGTAGAAGAAATCGAAATCATTGATGAGTTGGCTTTGATTTCCGTTGTCGGAGGACCGCATAAAGAGTTGATCGGATTATCAGGGAAAGTATTATCGATCTTGAATCAACTGGGTATCCGCACATCGATTTTATCGCAAGGGGCACAGGAATTGAACCTGATCATAGGAGTTGCAAACGATCAGTATGAAACAGTGGTAAAAGGAATTTATGAAGGGATGGTGACTGCTCATGTTAGCGAAACATCGGATGGCATTACATCAAATTCCTGAAATCGGTTTTCATGAATTCAAAACAAAAAAATATCTGTACGAACAGGTCAAAAATAGCGGAGGTGTGCTCCATGAAATCGGAGAAACAGGATTGCTGCTTTATTTTGACAATCATCAACAAGAAACGATTGCCTTTCGTACAGATATCGACGCATTACCCATCAAAGAAGAAACGGATCTGCCATTTGCTTCGACGCATGAAGGATTCATGCATGCATGTGGTCATGATGGACATATGGCAATGTTATTGGGGTTAACAGACTATGTGTCACAACATGTGGATGAATTATTGTACAACGTTGTATTGATTTTCCAACCTTCAGAAGAAATTTCAGGGGGAGCAGAAAGTGTGATCCAAACTGGGTTACTGGATCATTATCAAGTCAAAGCGATCTTTGGCTTTCATCTATGGCCGGGATTACCGGAAGGAGAAGTGTATTCACGAGCGGGTGCTTTCATGGCTCAAAGCAGTGAAACAGATATTATCATTAAAGGAAAGTCCGCACATATTGCTTCCAGTGAGAAGGGCATCGATAGTATTGAAAATGCCGTACGTTTCATGAAAGAAGTGTATGATTTTGATCAGAGCTTGCCTACGGATCTCTACCATTTGCTGAAATTCGGACAAATAACCGGGGGAACCATCCGTAATGTGCTTGCAAATGAAGTGGTCATTTCTGGAAGTATCCGTTCTTACAGTCGAAAAACACAACGCTTTTTAAAAGATCAATTAGCTGATTTAGCCGAAAATTTTCAAAAAAAATCAAATGTGGCAATCCATTTCCGTTATAATGATGGATATCCAGCTGTTAACAATGATGCAAAATTGTATGCAGCATTAGCCCATTCAGAAAAATTGCATGAGCTTGAGAAGCCAGTTTTACAGGCAGAAGATTTTGGTGTATATACCGAAAAATACCCTTGTGTGTTTTTCTTTCTAGGGGTAGGAGATACACCAGCACTTCATGATGCTCAGTTTGATTTCAATATGGCAGTTTTAGAAAAAGGTGTGGCTTGGTATAAAACGATTCTTGAAACAAAGGAACTATTGACCAAGTAGCAACAGCGACAAAGAGGAGAGAACCAAATGAATATGACCAACCGCTTTAATCCGCGACTTAAGACCGTGGAAATTTCAAAAATCAGAAATTTCGATCAACAAATTTCTTCGATCCCTGGTATCATCAAACTGACTTTAGGTGAACCGGATTTTTCTACACCCGAACATGTGAAACAAGCCGGTATCACTGCAATTGAAGAAAATTATTCACACTACACTGGAATGAGAGGACTGCCAGAACTTTGTGAAGCAGCGTGTGCATTTCAGAAAAAACGTTACGGTTTGGACTATGATCCCCAAACAGAAGTATTGACGACTGTGGGAGCTACTGAAGCGATCGCAGCTTCCTTGTTAGCCGTCTTAGAAGAAGGCGATAAGGTGTTGATACCAGCACCGGCTTATCCAGGATATAAACCAATGGTCGATCTAGCAGGAGCGGAATTGATCACGTTAGATACATCAGAAACGGGTTTTATCTGCCAACCAGAACAGTTAGAGGCAGCATTTGAAACTTATGGTGAGTCGATCAAAGCAATCATTTTGAATTACCCTAGTAATCCAACAGGAACATTATTATCTGCGGAACAAATGATCAAACTAGCTGAAGTAATCAAACAACATCCCGTATTTGTCATTAGTGATGAAGTGTATTCAGAATTGAATTATGTGAGTGACCATGTTTCTATGGCGACATATCTACCAGAACAGACTATCGTCATCAATGGGTTATCTAAATCTCATGCGATGACTGGTTGGCGGATTGGTTTCATCTTCGCTCAAAAATATTTGATCGACGAAATCATCAAAGTCCATCAATACCTTGTTACTTCTGCTACAACAAATTCGCAAAAAGCAGCGGTTGAAGCCTTAACAGCAGGAATGAATGACGGGGCAAAAATGAAAGAACGCTACGTGGAGAGAAGAGATTATCTCTTAAAAGAACTGACTCCTTTAGGGTTTCATATTTCACAACCAGATGGTGCATTTTACTTGTTTTGCAAGTTGCCAGAAACAATTACGCTTAATTCTTGGGACTTTTGTTTACAATTGGCAGAAAAAGGGAAAGTGGCTTGTATTCCAGGTTCTGCATTTGGTCCAGAAGGAGAAGGCTTTATCCGGATTTCTTACGCCAGCAGTATGGCTCAACTAGAAGAAGCTTGCCGACGTATCCGTACTTTTTTAGGTAAATAATCTACCAAGTAAAGAGGTTGGGACAAAACTAAAAATCAGTTTTGCCACAGACTCTCGAATAAACGGTGAGAGCAGAAGCAACTCCTTCGGAAATAAGCCGAAATTCACAAAAATTTGAAAAGCAATTTTCGTTAATTTCTTCTTATTTCTCGGAGTTAAACACTTCTGTCCCAACCTCTGTTGATCGTGAAATCGTCTTGATTTTAGGGTCAACGGGTTATTTGCGTTTACCACTACTAAATCGGGGGCATCGATGTACTAAATGTTTTTTTAATTGAGTTTCATGTGGAACGCATTTCTTTTGATTTATAAAAAACGGAGTGTTATGTTTGAATTGTTTAGAATAATTCTAAATAATTGAACAAGGAGGTTTCATCAATGGAAAAAACTAAAGTTATCATTGTCGGTGCATCACACGGAGGACATCAATCAATCTTAGAATTGTTATCTAGGTATGGAGAAGATGTCGATATTACTTTATTTGAAGCGGGTGATTACGTTTCATTCATGTCATGTGGAATGGAATTATATTTAGAAGATCAAGTAACAGATGTCAATGACGTACGAAATTTCAGACCAGAAAACTTTCCACAATCAAATGTTCATATTTTAAACAATCATCAAGTGACAGTAATCAATGCAGATAAAAAAACTGTGTCAGTGGTTCGTTCATCAGATGATCAAACAAAAGACTATGCATACGATAAATTGATTTTAAGCTCAGGTGTGACACCAAATTCATTGCCTGTTCCAGGAACTGATTTAGAAAACGTATACTTAATGCGTGGCTACGATTGGGCAACGAAAATCAAAGCAAAATTAACCGATCCGAACGTGAAGAAAGTTGCGGTAATCGGTGCTGGCTATATCGGGATCGAAGCAGCAGAAGCTTTTTGTAAAGCAGGCAAAGAAGTGACTCTATTAGATGTGATCGATCGTCCATTAGGCACTTATTTAGATAAAGAAATGACAGATATTTTAGAAGACCATCTAAAAGAAAAAGGAATCAACGTGGTAACTGGGGCGAAAATCAATGCGTTTACTGGTGAAGGTCAAGTAGCTGCTATCCAGACAGAACAAGCAGAGATCGCCACAGACCTCGTCATTCAAGCAGCTGGTGTCAAAGCCAATACGGAGTGGTTAAAAGGAGTAGTCGATCTAGACGAGCGTGGATGGATCATTACGGACGAGTATCTTCAAACAAATCTGCCAGATGTTTATGCAGTTGGAGATGCAACATTGGCTTACTCTGTTCCTGCACGTACAAAAATGCCAATTGCTTTAGCAACAGTAGCAAGAAGAGAAGCCCGCTATGTCGTTCAGCATTTGTTTGAAAAAGTGCCAAACAAACCGTTTGGTGGCGTTGTTGGCTCCTCTGCATTAAGTGTGTTTGATTATCATTTTGCTGCTAGCGGATTGAATAGTTTTACAGCATCAAAAGCAGGAGTCGCTATCCGTTCTTCTTACTATGAAGATACCTTACGTCCAAAATATGTTCCTGAAAAATTTGGCAATCCAAAAGTATCTGTCCAATTGTTCTTTGATCCTATGACACATCAAATCCTTGGTGGTGCCGTCTTATCCACTTATGATGTCACAGCCCAAGGAAACGTTTTGGCTTTGGCTATCCAACAAAAACTAACGATCGAGGATCTAGCGGAAGCAGATTTCTTCTTCCAACCAGGTTTTGATCGCCAATGGAGCGTGCTTAATTTAGCAGCCCAACAAGCTTTAGGAGAAGAACCATTTGTTGAGTAGCTTAAAAAATTAGATTTTTTTCAAAGAAGCGCATTCAATAAAAAAGTACAGAAGTTGCTAGACTTCAAGAACTACGAAGAGATTTTTAATTGAGGAAGAGGATGAGACAAGAGTGAGGTTACTTTTGTTTCATCCTCTTTGACTAAAAAAACCGATTAAGTCGCCTTATAAAGCTGGATGTTAATGAAATGTGTGGTAGCTTCTATCCATTACTCGATTCAGCTGTGTTCGTTTTCCAAATGTAAAATATCTTCCCAAAATTGAAAATATTGATCCGTCAACTGGATTTCTAGGACATCTGTCCAAGAAATAAATTGTTCCTCTAACATGAAGCCTTTTTCTGTGAGATTTGGTTGGACAAACCCATGATATGTTTGTCCATTTTTACAGTGGACAATGATGAGTTGCTTGGCTATAAAAGTAGTAATGACAATAGTTTCAAAATGTTTATCAGCAGTTTTCAATAGAATCACTTCTTTCTAAAAAATGGGAGGAAATGGATAATGATAAGCAATGAAGGGATAAATAAAAAATTCACTCCTCTTCAGGGAATTGTTGATAAAATTCATCTTTGATCTGTTCCAATTCTTGGATGTTCTGTTTTGAGTATAAGGATGGTTGTATGGATGCATCGTCAGAAAAAGCGACCGTGAACCATTTTTCCTCCTCTTTTTTCTCAATATGACGAATATCTGACCAGTAGATCTTCGTATCTTCAAGAACCAAGTAATCATCGTAAGCTTCACCAGTAAATGTGCCTTCAATATTTTCTAGGTATCTGCCAAATTCATCTTTTGTGTTTCGTTGAAGGGTGATTTTTTTATGGTAAAGAAAAGATTCTAATAGTACGGCATCGATTTCCTCACGAGACATCGGAGTTAGCGGCTGGATTTCTTTGATAGCCCATGCTTCGTTTTTTTTGATCCCACTCATCAGTTCATCCATTGCAAATGCTGTGCCCCATTTCAATCCAAAAGGGCGGTCGCGGTATTCATTGTAATCGAGAAATTCCTTTTTCGTTCGACGCATGACCTTCACCTTCTATACCGGCTAATCCACCTGCATGCCCACCTACAAGAGAACTTCGCGCAATTGCTCGACCACCTTCTAACAAGCTATGGGCATGGACGATCGATCTGAATCCATACTTCTGCCGGATCTTATCTACAACAAAATCGATTTTTGCATTTGCGACTTGCACTTCAGGTTCATCAAATAAATTTAATTGTAAGCTGTCTGTGTGGACCAAATGGGAGCAATTCACGCCAATACTTCGAATGTCTTGCCGGCGATAATGTTTGTGAAAGAGGTCCAACAAGACAGCCGCTAATCGTTGACTTGAATTTGTCGCTTCGACGGTGGTTTGTTGATGAAATCCTGTCTTGCCTTGGCTATCTTTATACCCCAAAGAAAATCCTACCCAGAGACTAACGACTTGCGCTTTTACATGTTCGCGACGCAATCGGGTACCTACTTGATCCGCCATTTCTTTGATGACGATCTCGATTTCTTCTTGACGCGTGTAGTCACGATTTAAAATTTGACTGTTGCCGATACTTTTCGATTTAGGCACATATTTTTCTCCTAAAAAACTTCGATCGATTCCCCAAGCATGTGCAAACAGTTGCGTACCGATGACTCCCATATTTTCTTTTAGCCGATAATAGTCGGAATGTGCCAAGTCGTAAATCGAAGTGATACCCATACGGTTGAGGCGTTTAGCTGTTCGGCGACCGATCCCCCAAAAATCGATCAGTGATGGGATGTGCCAAACCTTATTTGCCACATCTTCGTAGCGCCATTCAGCGATTCGCTCTGGGTTATCTTTGGCTCCGTTATCTAGAGCTAACTTTGCGAGCAATGGATTATCACCGATACCGACAGTCGTGTAGATACCAGTTTGCTGATAAACATCCTCACAGATGATTTTTGCTAGATCCCAAGCATTTTTTACTTTAAAAAGTTTCAGACTATTCGTGACATCAAGAAAACTTTCATCAACGGAGTAGACGTGATGGTTCGATTCATCTGCATAAGTTTTGTAGATGGCATTGATTTGTTGATTTTTTTTCATGTAATAGGCCATTCTCGGCGGTGCAATATATAAATCACGCGGATAGGGGAAAGGCAGATCTCTTGCTCTGCTGATATTTGTGATACCATAGGCTTTTTTTGCAGCCGGACTAGAGGCTAAAATCAATCCGCTTCCTCGCTCTTCTAAGCGATCAGACGGATAAGACATAACAACAAGTTTGGCCGTTAAAGGATCTAAGTTACGCTCTACACATTCAACAGAAGCGTAGAAAGATTTGCAATCAATGCAAAGGATATCCCTGGAAGGTTCTTTTGTATAATCAAATTTAGGGTTTTGATTTTTAAACATAACAGTCACCTCTCATTAGTAATTAGAACACATGTTCGCATTTTATGTCAATGGAAAAATCACATAACTTAGTTCTAAAAATAGTCATTCTTTTGAAGAAATGTTTTGTTTATGATTGCTGATAGAAATGAAAAGCGCTATACTAGCGGTAATAAATAGAAGAAAAATGATCATTTCATGGAAAAGTGTTAAATGAAAAGTTATTTTTACTTTTGCCTTAGATATTGCCAATGAGCATGAAATCGATTCGACAGGGATGCTGAATGCCTCAAATGTGAATGAGTTGTAAAAGAATCCATTGAGCTGGCTAAAGAAATTTAATTTTTTTTCGACTGGATTTACAGAAAAGTTATTGAAAATAGAGTTGATTACTAAAGAAATGAGGGAAAACAAATGTATATGCTGAATATTGGAACGAAAGATGCGATGTTAGCCGTTGCTATTATTATTATTCTCGGATTGACGATTTTTTATCATTGGTCGGTAGCGGCATTTATTATTACTGAATGTACTGTATGTTTTGCTTTTTGGGCGGGAAGTAGAAAACAAGATAAAAGGTTAGAAAAGTAACTATAAACAAATAGTGAAAAGGATCAAAATATACGAAGGTTTGCAGCTGGATTTGTTCGTATATTCTCTAGATTGAAAAATAAAAAAGAAAATCATGAAAAAGATATTGACATCTTTCAGAAACAAATCTATACTAAGTTCAATCTTAAATCAGTTTGGAGCGGTTTTTTATGAAAATGACCCTATGTACACAACTGAATAATTATTACTTTAGCTATTTTAGATAGGTTTGTATTCATGAGGTTATGGGTACAAACATCAGCGCTTGTTTGTATCTATGATGGCTAAGGATGTTTGAGATGACTTGCTCGCCGCATAGATGAAAAATCTATAGTGGCTTTTTTCTTTGATTTATTCATGGCCCACTGTAGATTTTCTACGGTGGGCTTTTTTAATACATAAAGGAGGAGCAAAGAGAAGCGAACATGTAGGTCGTTAGAAAGCAAACTGAATATCTATCGATTCTATTGAATAAAAAAGCCATGAAGCAATTGTAAACTAAAAAATAAAGAGCAGAGGATGTTATTTTATGATTTTGATTATTAAACCAGGTATCAAAGAAAATGAGTTACTACCCGTTATTTCACGTATTAAAGAAGAGGGGCTAGATGTCCAAATCAATCATGGAAAAGATCGCTTTGTTCTAGGACTTTTAGGCGATCCAAAAGTTATCCATGATGTTCCTTTTGAAAGATACGACATTGTGGAACGAGCAGTACCTATCTCAAACACGTATAAATTAACTTCACGTGAATTTCATCCACAAGATACGATCGTTGATGTGGACGGGGTCAAAATCGGTGACGGTAGTTTTGTGACAATGGCTGGACCTTGTTCCGTTGAAGGAGAAGAACAAATCATGGAAACGGCACGCATGGCAAAAGCTGGTGGTGCAAAAATTTTACGTGGTGGTGCATACAAACCAAGAACTTCACCTTACGCTTTCCAAGGATTGGGTGTAGAAGGATTGAAGATGATGCGTAAAGCAGCGGATCATTACGGTATGAAAGTCATCACCGAAGTAATGGATGAAGCACATATCGACGTTGTTTGCGAATACGCAGACATCATTCAGATTGGTGCCCGCAACATGCAAAACTTCCGTTTGTTAGAGGCTGTTGGTAAAACAGGTAAACCAATTGGCTTGAAACGAGGAATTTCAGGTACAATTGAAGAGTGGTTAAATGCAGCAGAATACATTGCTGTCCAAAATAATTTCAACGTCATCTTCATTGAACGTGGTATCCGTACTTACGAGCGTGCGACGCGAAATACCTTTGACTTGAGCGCTGTCCCAATCATCAAAAAATTAAGCCACTTCCCGATCATTGTTGATCCAAGTCACGGTACAGGGGTTTGGGATCTTGTTTCTCCAATGGCTAGAGCTGGTGTCGCAAGTGGTGCTGATGGAATGATCGTAGAGATCCATCCAGATCCTCTTCATGCTTGGTCAGATGGACAACAATCATTGAATGAAAAGAACTACTTGAAGATGATGAAGGAAGTAGATATTTTAGTGGAAGCAATGAAAGAGATCAACGCTTTATAGAAAAGAGGAGCGGAAAATGTTAGAAGTTGTCTTACCAGAAAAAAGCTATGAGATTGTCATTAAGCGAAATTCTCTCGAACAAATCTCCGAATGGATCGGTGGTTTATGGGGAAATAAAAAAATTGCTATCATCAGCGATACAAATGTATTTCCGATTTATGGAGAACAGATTCAAAAACAATTGGAAGCAACCTATGAAGTAGTCCACTATGTGGTACCGGCTGGTGAAAAAAGTAAATCCCTTGAAATGGCAGCTGTGCTCTATGATTTTCTAGCGGAAGAACAATTCACTAGAAGTGATGGGATCATCGCATTAGGGGGAGGCGTAGTCGGCGATCTAGCTGGCTTCGTCGCATCTACTTATATGCGGGGGATCGCCTTTGTCCAAATACCGACTTCTTTGTTGGCACAAGTTGACTCCAGTATCGGTGGAAAAACAGCAGTGAATGGACCAAAAGCGAAGAATATGATCGGGACATTTGCGCAGCCAGATGGGGTGCTGATTGATCCAGAAACATTGCAGACACTTCCTGAAAAACGAATCCAAGAAGGCATTGCAGAAATCATCAAGTGTGGAGCAATCAGTGATAAAAGTTTATGGGATGATTTAGCTGCTTATACAGGTATCGCTGATTTAGTGGCACATAGTGAAGCGGTCATTGAAAAAGCTTTACGTGTAAAGAAAAAAGTAGTTGAAGAAGATCAATATGATAATGGCAGTCGTTTGCTACTAAACTTTGGACATACGATTGGTCATGCCATCGAGAATACCGCGGGATATGGGAAAATCAGCCATGGAGAAGCGGTAGCAATCGGGATGGTCCAAATCAGTCGGAAAGCAGAAGCAAGACGAGAAATGCCAGAAGGAATCACCGCACAAATCATTGCAATGAATCAAAAATATCATTTACCGACTGCTTATACACCTTGGCAAGAAGATGAATTGTTCCAAGCAATCACACATGATAAAAAAGCACGTGGACAAAATTTGAAAATCATTTTATTAGAGAAGATCGGTCAAGCGAAGGTGCAGACGATACCAATCAAAGAGATGAACGACTATTTAAAAGAAGGTGATTAGATGCGTTACTTAACTGCAGGAGAGTCTCATGGACCACAACTAACTGCGATTATCGAAGGTGTGCCAGCTGGTCTGGCGATATCAGTCGACCAAATCAATCAGGAACTTGCAAGACGTCAAGGAGGATACGGCCGAGGCGGGCGAATGAAGATCGAGAAAGATCAAGTACAACTTACGTCAGGTATCCGTCATGGCAAAACATTGGGTTCTCCCATCACGATGATCGTTGAGAATCGCGATTGGAAAAATTGGCAAACGGTGATGTCTGTAGAACCGGTTTCTGAGAAAGATGAACAATTACGTCGTGTGGCAAAACCACGTCCAGGGCATGCAGATCTAGTTGGTGGTATGAAATACCAACATCGTGATCTTAGAAATGTATTGGAACGTTCTTCTGCCAGAGAGACAACGATGCGTGTCGCTATTGGGGCTTTGTCGAAGCAGCTTTTAGCCGCACTGGATATCGAGATTGCGAGTCATGTTGCTGTTTTGGGCGGGATCAAGGCAGAAGTACCGATGACACTTTCGGTCGCTGAAATCAAAGAAAAAACAGCGATATCAGAAGTCAACATGGTTGATTTGACCATTGAGGACCAAGTCAAAACACTGATTGATGAAACCAAGAAAGCTGGAGACACTTTAGGTGGTATTGTAGAAGTTCGAGTGGAGAACGTACCAGCTGGGTTAGGCAGCTATGTCCAATGGGATAAAAAACTAGATGGGAAATTAGCACAAGCGATGTTAAGTATCAATGCATTTAAAGGGGTAGAGTTTGGGATCGGTTTCGAGTCGGCTTTTCGTCCAGGATCAAAAGTGATGGATGAAATCACGTGGAATCAAACAAACGGCTATCAAAGAGCAAGCAATCACTTAGGTGGCTTTGAAGGTGGGATGACTAACGGAGAGCAGATCATTGTTCGAGGAGTCATGAAGCCTATCCCGACTTTGTACAAACCATTGATGAGTGTGGATATTGATACAAAAGAACCTTATAAAGCAAGCGTTGAACGTTCGGATAGCACAGCTGTCCCAGCAGCATCCGTGGTTGCAGAACACGTGATTGCTACAACTTTAGCTATGGAAATACTCGACCATTTTCCGGCAGATAATCTAACTGAGCTGAAAAAGGCAGTTAATGACCATCGACAAATGATCCAAGAATTTTAATGGAGGCAACCATGAAAAAAGTATTGGTAATAGGGTTAGGATTGATCGGTGCATCATTGTGCCGGGCAATCAAAGGGCCCAATGTCACTCTTTACGGCTGGGATTATTCAGAGGAAACAAGGGAAATAGCCAAAGAAGTCCAACTAGTGGATCAGGTCGTTTCTGGGATTGAAGTAGCAAGTGAGATGGATATCATCTTGCTGGCTGTACCTGTTCAAGTCAGTCTGGAATATCTGAAAATATTGGCAAATCTTCCTCTTAAAAATTCGGTGTTAGTGAGTGATACAGGAAGCACGAAAGCAAAAGTAATGGAATTAGCAAAAGACTTACCATTTACATTTATTGGTGGCCATCCAATGGCGGGGTCGCATAAGTCCGGTGTTCGAGCGGGCAACCCTAATTTGTTTGAAGAAGCATATTATATCTTTACGAATGACCTTGAGAGTGATCGTATTGACGAATTAAAAGAGCTTCTGCAGCCAACGAGAGCGAAGTTTGTCGACTTGGATGCTTCTAGCCATGATGAAATCGTTGGCGTATTGAGTCATCTACCACATATCGTTGCAGCTGGCTTAGTGCAGGCATGTGAAACGCTAAGTCAAAAATATCCACGTGCTTCGCAACTTGCAGCTGGCGGTTTTAAAGATATTACTCGGATTGCCTCTTCTGATCCTAAGATGTGGACAGATATTTTGATCACGAATCAAGAGATTTTATTGAAATTGCTGGAAAACTGGCAAATATCTATGGGAAATCTGAAAAATGAATTAGCAGCTAATAATCAGCAAGCTGTTTATGATTTTTTTACACAAGCAAAACAGACCAGGGATCATCTACCACAGAAAAAACAAGGAGCAATCCCTGCCTTTTATGATCTGTACGTCGATATCCCCGATATCGCTGGGGCAGTAGCAAAAGTCACTACTTCTTTGAGTCATGCAAGCATTTCGATCATCAATTTAAAGATCCAGGAAACAAGGGAAGATGTTTTTGGCGTATTAGAATTGTCATTTAAAAATCAAGCCGACTTGCTAAAAGGAAAAGCGTTGATAGAAGCAGAAAATTTTCATTGTCGGGTAAGGAGTTGAGTGAATGAAGTTATTGACCACAAAACATGGCATCAATGGGGAATTAACCATTCCTGCTGACAAATCGATTTCTCACCGCAGTATCATGTTTGGTGCGATTAGTCAGGGGCAAACAATCGTGAACAATTTCTTAAAAGCAGAGGATTGCTTGAGCACGATTGCTGTATTCAGACAATTGGGCGTCACCATCACAGAAAAAAATGAAAAGATCTATATTGATGGCAAAGGATTTAGCGGATTGACAGCCCCTGCTACTCGATTAGATGCAGGAAATTCAGGGACAACGATGCGTCTTGTCTTAGGCATCTTGGCAGGAAGTGACTTTACTTCTGAAATCGCTGGCGACGCTTCGTTAAATCGCCGTCCCATGGAACGTGTGATGAAACCACTTCGAGAGATGGGAGCTGAATTACAGGGAATCGAACATGCCGAGTTTCCGCCACTAAGAGTATCTGGTCATGCATTACATGGAATTGAGTACCAGATGCCGATTGCGAGTGCACAAGTAAAATCGGCCATTCTCTTTGCAGCGTTACAAGCAAAAGGGACAACGAAAATCATCGAGAAAGAAAAATCAAGGAATCATACAGAAGAAATGATCAAACAATTTGGTGGACAAATCGACATAGAGGACCGAGTGATCACTTTGAAAGGTGGACAAACTCTTAGCGGTCAAGAAGTAACAGTCCCAGGAGATATTTCTTCTGCTGCATTTTATCTAGTCGCTGCAAGTATCTTGCCAAACAGTGAAGTTATCCTTAAACAAGTCGGTATCAACCCGACACGTACAGGAATCATTGATGTGTTGAAACAAATGGGTGCAACAATCGAACAAATTCATGAAGATGAAAAAAATCAAGCTGCTGATCTGATCGTTCGTTCGGCTACATTGAATGCCTGTGAGATTAAAGGAGAAATCATTCCGCGATTGATCGATGAATTACCAGTCATCGCTTTAGCAGCAACTCAGGCAAATGGCACCACAATAATCAAAGATGCGCAGGAACTTAAAGTTAAAGAAACGAATCGGATCGATGCCACTGCCGCGGAACTAACGAAGATGGGTGCTTCGATCGAGGCGACAGATGACGGATTGATTATCCATGGCCCTACGCCTTTGCATGGGGCAAAAGTCGACAGTCATGGGGATCACAGAATCGGTATGATGTTGCAGATTGCAGCTTTATTGACAGAGGAACCTGTGGAGCTGGAAAATCCAGAAGCGGTAAATATTTCTTATCCAGCATTCTTTCAGGATCTTGCACAACTGATCAAGGAGGAGCAAGCATGACGGCTATTGTTTTGATTGGCTTCATGGGTGCTGGCAAGACGACAATCAGTAAAAAATTAGCCGCTTGCTTGGAGCAACCCGTGATCGACATGGATGAAGTGTTGGTGGCTCGTTTGGGGTGTTCTATCAATCATTATTTCACGGAGTTTGGTGAAGCAGCTTTTCGGGAGCAGGAGACCGCTTTATTAAAAGAAGCATTAAGTAATGATGCCATTATCGCAACTGGTGGTGGTGTGATCTTACAAAAAGAGAATCAAAAAGTATTGCAAGATCAGTTCGTGATCTATTTAAAAGGACAAGCAGAAATTCTGATCGACCGTATACGGCAAGACAAAGACAATATTCGTCCTTTGGCTGTAGAAAATAGCGATCAGAAGCTAAAAACGATATTGGCAACACGAGAAAAAATGTATGAAAAATTAGCAAAACTAACGATTGAGACAACTGCAAAAACGCCAGAAGAAATCGTAAAAGAAATCATAAAGCAGGTTGGATGATGATGAAAATCGGTTATTTAGGTCCGAAGGGATCATTTACTTATAGTGCAGTAACTAGCTATTTTAAAAATGGTGAGTGGATATCGTATGACTCGTTGATTGATTTGATCGATGCACAGCTGAATCAGGAAATAACTTATGCGATGGTGCCCATCGAAAATTCAATCGAAGGCTCTGTCCTGCCGACATTAGATCATGTCTATGAAACGTTGCCTTCTATTCAAGGGGAAATCATTCTTCCGATTCGTCAACAATTGATGGTTCACAAAGAGCGACAAAAAGAGTGGAGACAGACAAAAAAAATCTGTAGTCATCCCCAGGCGTTGGCACAGTCACAGCTTTTTCTAAGAACTCATTTTCCAAAAGTCGAGATCGAACAAGTTGGTTCAACCGCTCAAGGCGCGCAACAAGTAGCAAACCATCCTGAGCAAGCATTAGCGGCAATTGGCCCGTTATCTGCAGCAGAAGAGTTTGGACTCGTTGTCGTTCAAAAAGATATCCAGACGATCGTGAATAATGAAACTCGTTTTTGGCTACTTGGTTCAAAACCAAGCGCCTCAAATCTAGAGGCAGTCGATTATAAAGCAACGTTATTTGTTGATCTGCCAGAAAATCGTCCGGGGGCACTGTATCAGGTATTAGCTGTTTTCGCCCAGAAACAATTGAATTTGACAAAAATCGAATCTCGTCCGCAAAAAACGCAGTTAGGGGAATACTTTTTTGTGATCGACGTAGCAGTCAAAGCACAAGCAAAAGAATTACAAGAAGCGATAAGCTTACTCCAAGAGCAACAATTTCCAGTACATTTGATTGGTCAATACCCAGTGTATCAAATCAATCAAGTGAAACCAGCACAATAAACAAAGGACGATTCGGTCAGAATGCTTTATTACACCCTATTACTATTAGTATAAACAGATTAGTTGCACACTTTCTTCAATTCCTTTAGGCTTGAATTAAGCGATAAGAAAGGAAGAGGATAAATGACAAAAAAAGTTGCAGCAATCGTTACTGATTTGGTGGAAGATGTAGAATTATCATCACCAAAGGAAGCTTTGGAAAAAGCAGGTCATTCTGTTACTTTGATTGGATTTGAGGCAAATCAAACGATCAAAGGGAAAAAAGGAACTGAATTTACGATTGAAAAAAGCATCGATGAAGTGTCTCCTGAAGACTTTGACGCGCTATTGATACCAGGGGGATTTTCACCGGATCAACTACGAGCAGATCAACGATTCGTTGATTTTGTTTCTTATTTCTTAAAAAATGATCAACCATTATTTGCAATCTGTCACGCACCACAATTGTTCATCCAGACAGGCTTAACAAAAGGGCGTACGATGACTGCCTATGACACCGTTCGACCAGATATTGGTTATGCCGGAGCCGTAGTGAAAGATGAAGCAGTAGTAGTGGATAAACAATTAGTAACTAGTCGTAATCCAGATGATCTACCTGAATTTGATCGTACGATCGTTGAAATGTTAGCTAAGTAAGCGAAGAGTATTTCTCAACAAATTGAACCAAAATCTACAATAACGACAATAGTACAGAAATAGTCGACCAAGAATCTTGAATTAGAAACTTGGTCGATTTTTTTGTTTAAAAGAGTGTATTTGTAGCTAGAAATCAAGTGATGACAACTTGTGGGCACCCCATGATGATGTTCATTGCTTTTTTTCGTGTCATCACCTAAACAAGCGACTGGGAAACAAAATAAGCCATTTTTGAACAAAAAATAGACTACCACGAAAGGATCTTCGCAATAGTCTATTCAACACACAACTTTTAATTAGAAAGTAAATATAAATGGCTATTTCCTGAGTTTAATCGAGAAGCATTTGTATGTAAATGTTCACCATCGAAAACTTGATAAGAGTCATCTTTTGTTTTACAAATTTCTTTGATACGTCGAACGGTATTAGAACCTTCGATTAATACACCAAAGTCGTGTTCACAGGAGTAGTTATATACTACAGCTGAAGGATGCTTAGTGATTCCCATCTCACGAGCAATTTTTTGATCGGAGAAAAAGGCTTCTTTGACAAATTCTGATTGACGATCTTCTTTGAACATTTTTAGATCGCCTCCGATTTCGGCAAAGAGGGATTCAGCAAGCGCTGGAGAATATGGTAACTTTCTACAACCTACTGCTTCTTGCAATTTGATCAAGAACTGCCGTCCCTTTTTCTTTCCTTGGAACTATGCGGCTTTACAATCTAATGCAGCAGAGTAAGTCATTGAAAATAGTTGGTTCCGTTCGGTTAGATTTTTTTGAGAAATTCCGTTACTTTGCATGACATCCCCAATTGTCTGCAAATTAACTAGTGGAAGAAAGCGAAATTGCATCTTGTCTTTCGATTTTTTTCCGTATTCTTCGCCAATAAATTGTAACAATTGTTGTTCTAATTTAAAGCAGCGTTTCCCCAAAGGATTAACAAATAGATAAATTTCGATCATATGAATCTCCCCCAAAATAGATTCTATACAACTAGTGAATTCTTTCATTCACAACCTATAACTTAACAGAAAAATGATAAAAAATGAACTCAAGTGCCTTGTGAAAATGATAGAATTTTAATCTTTAGATTCAATCATGCGCTGGATCTTATTTTTTGCTGGACGATAAGGTAAAAAATGGGCTTCTAAAAACTGTTCAAAAGCTATTTTTCCAACAGTAGCGTCAGCGACCTCCAGTTCTAATTCAAAGTCATGTAGATTTTCTCCAAAGCTTTGGTCAATCGCTAAAAGACCTTCTGCTACTTTGAATTCTGCACGTTTAGTCGTTAATTTTCCAGTTTCGATCAATAGTTTTGGATCGATGTTTAATTCAGAAAGTTTCTGAAAGACAGCCCCTGATGTAGGTAGAACATGTTGATTCAAGTAGGAATCGACCTTTTCCATTGTCAATGTATCGGTTGTTTCAAGCCGACCTGCTACTTCAGGAGTTTTTAACGTATATTCTGCATATGTATCTAAAAGGCGGATACGCAGCCCACAATTTTTTTTCGCCAATTGAAAATCAGGTGTATCAAAATAAATATTTGTTTGGACGGTAAAATCTTTTGGTTCTAATTGATAGTGTTGGATCAACTGATTGTATTCTTTTTCAGTTAACATAGATTTATATTCGATCTCTAACATTTTAGACATATGTAACACTCCTTTTATCTATTCTGCCTAAAATTTCTTTTTTGGTCAATACAAAAAGGCGAGAGGTACAAAAAAACTACATTTATATGGTAAAATGAAAAAGAATGTTAATGAAGTAGAGGGATCAGCTATGGAACGAGACTGGGAAGAATTTTTAGCACCATATGAGCAAACAGTATCAGAATTAAAAGTAAAACTACGTGGGATCCGTAAACAATTCAGAGAACAGAATCGTCATGTTCCGATTGAATTTGTGACGGGAAGAGTGAAGCCGGTTGACAGCATCGTCACAAAATCACAGTTACGACATATCCCCATGGGACGTTTAGAAGAAGAAATGTCGGATATTGCTGGTTTGAGGATCATGTGTCAATTTGTTGAAGATATCCATCAAGTGGTAGAGATCATTCGTAATCGTAAAGACATGAAGGTTATCCAAGAAAGAGACTATATCACGAATAAAAAAGCAAGTGGCTATCGTTCTTATCATTTGGTCATCGAGTATCCAGTCCAATTGATCAGTGGCGAAAAGAAAATACTCGCTGAAATTCAAATTCGGACATTAGCAATGAATTTTTGGGCAACGATCGAACATTCATTAAACTATAAATACCAAGGCGTATTTCCAGAAGAAATGAGTGAACGACTTCAACGGGCGGCAGAAGCAGCCTACCAACTAGATGAAGAGATGTCGAATATACGAGAAGAAATCCAAGAGGCGCAACGCCTATTTTCTCATGGCAGAGGAAAATCGGATGATATCTATTATCGGACATTACTCACCAGAGAAAAGCTGAAAGAGGAGGCAAAAGATGAAGGTAGCGATCGTTCATAATCAAGAAAGCAAAACCTTAGAAGTAACTGAGCGATTGAAGCATCTTTTGGAACAAGCGGGGATCCAAACAGATGAACAACAGCCAGAGTTAGTGATCTCTGTTGGTGGAGATGGCACCTTACTATCGGCTTTTCATCGGTATACGCATCTGTTGAACGATGTCCGTTTTTTAGGTGTGCATACCGGACACTTGGGTTTTTATACCGATTGGCGAGATTACGAATTAGAAGAACTTGTGGACAGCTTGCAGACCAATCGTGAGCAGAGTGTCAGTTATCCCTTGTTGGATGTCCGTATCAGCTACGTAGATGACAAGCCAGATCAACATTATTTTGCGTTGAATGAGTCGACGATCAAGCGCTCCAATCGAACGATGGTAGCAGATGTCTACATTAAAAACGAACTTTTTGAAAGTTTTCGAGGAGACGGTCTAGCTGTTTCAACGCCTACTGGTTCAACAGCGTATAATAAAAGTATTGGTGGCGCTGTGATCCATCCAAGTATCAATGCCTTTCAATTAGCAGAAATTGCTTCATTGAACAACCGAGTGTTTCGAACATTAGGCTCACCGATGGTTATCGCACAGGATGAGTGGGTAGAAATAAAACTTGAAAATACAGAAGACTATCTTGTGACGGTCGATCAACTCGATATTGCAGAATCAAATATCCGTTCCATCTACTATCGAATCGCGAAAGAACGGATCCATTTTGCGTCGTATCGTCATATGCATTTTTGGCATCGTGTAAAAGATGCCTTTATTGGTGAGGGGTAGTATGGAATTTGAATGGAGATATGAAAAAGAGCAGCCACAGCAATTAAAATACTTTTTAAAAGAAAAAGGTATTTCTAAAGGTTTGCTAGCTAAAATAAAGTTTCAAGGTGGAACGATCAAAGTAAATGACAAAAGAGAAAATGTCTTGTTTTCTCTTTCAGACAATGATAAGGTAACCATTGTGATTCCTGCTGAAGGTGAGCATGAAACGGTACTCTTAGATGAGACACCGATTGACATTATATATGAAGATGAGCATCTTCTGGTGGTCAATAAACCAGCTGGTATTTCTTCGATTCCAGCACAATACCACCCGAATGGAACTATGGCGAATCGCGTAAAAGCATACTATAAGCGACAAGGTTATGAGGATCAGGTCGTTCATGTTGTCACGAGGCTTGACCGCGATACCTCTGGGTTGATGCTGTTTGCAAGACATGGTTTTGCACATGCGAAATTAGACGTTCAGCTTAGGGAAAAAAAGTTTATCAAAAAATATCAAGCACTTATTAGTGGAAGTTTAGATGATTTAAAGGAACATGGTTGGATCGATTTACCCATTGCCCGGGACTATTCATCATTGTTGAAGCGTCAGGTCCATGTCGATGGTCGAAGTGCGCAAACCGAATACTGGTTAGAAAAAAGAGACTCTGAAATTGCATTGGTGGATATTCAGTTGCATACTGGAAGAACCCATCAGATCAGAGTTCATTTTTCTGAGATTGGTTGTGCCCTTTTAGGTGACGAAATGTATGGCGGACGAATGGATCTAGGTATTGAACGGCAAGCATTGCATTGCTATGATCTACGCTTTTATCATCCTTTCACACAAAAATTATTAGAATTTAAGCAGCCTTTGGCACAGGACATGGCAGCTATCGTTCAACGGTTTGAAGATTAAGGTGAGGTGAGATTGGTTTGGATGAAAATCAAGAATTAGAGGAAAGATTTGCCCAGTTATCTCAGGATTTGAGAGAGAATAATATTCAGGAATTTAGAAACAGCTTCTTGGAGATGCATATTTATGAGCAGGGGCAATTTTATCAATCCCTTAACGAAGAAGATCGCCAACTGATCTACACGTATTTGTCTCCTAAAGAATTAGCGGATATGTTCGATGTGATCGAAGAAGACAATGAGCACATGAAAGAGTATTTAGACGAAATGCGTCCGAGTTATGCAGCGGAAATGTTGTCAGAAATGTATACGGATAATGCCGTCGACTTATTGAATACACTAGATAAAAAACAAATCGCGAAATATTTAAGCTTGATGTCGACAGATGATGCCAGCGAGATCAAAGAATTGCTGCATTACGAAGATGAAACAGCCGGTGCGATCATGACCACTGAGTTTGTTTCGATCGTTGCTAATCAAACCGTACGTTCTGCAATGTACGTGTTGAAAAATGAAGCAGATGTTGCAGAAACGATTTACTATATCTATGTAGTCAATCAAGAAGGCCAGTTAGTTGGTGTTATTTCTTTACGTGATTTGATTGTGAATGATGATGACACGATGATTTCTGACCTCATGAGTGAACGGGTCTTGTCTGTTCATGTAGGTGATGACCAAGAAGATGTCGCTCAAACTTTCCGTGACTATGACTTTCTGGCATTACCAGTAACAGATTATGATGATCATCTATTAGGGATCGTTACAGTCGATGATATCATTGATGTTATTGATGATGAAGCAGCGAGTGACTATTCTGGTTTAGCAGGGGTCAACGTAGAGGAAATCAATGAGAACCCTGTTAAGGCAGCTTCCAGGCGTTTGCCATGGTTAGTTACGCTTCTTTTTCTAGGGATGTCAACAGCTTCACTTATCAGTCATTATGAAGATTTAGTCAGTGAAGCAAGTATTCTAGCTGTCTTTATTTCACTGATCACTGGTACAGCTGGAAATGCTGGTACACAGTCCTTGGCGGTTGCTGTAAGGCGATTAGCTATCTCAGATGAAAAAGATCATGGGTTTGTTCGTTTGATCTTGGCAGAGGTATTAACTGGACTAGTGACTGGAGCTATTACCGGATTAACGATTTTCTTGATCGTTGGATTTTGGAAACACAATTTTATTCTGGGTTTTGTTATAGGGATCGCAATGTTGTTTGCGATTACGGTTGCCAACTTAGCAGGTAGTCTGATCCCTATGTTGATGGACCGACTTGGCTTTGATCCGGCAGTTGCAAGTGGACCATTCATCACAACATTGAGTGATTTGACAAGTGTATTGATTTATTTCAATATCGCTTCATTATTTATGGGATATTTTATGTAGAAATGATTCTGTTCAAAGTATTTTGATGAATGCCCGAAGTGAAATGACTAGAATGCCATTTATATAAACAGACAATCATGGAATGAATCAAAAAACGAGGTTGGGACAGAAGTGTTTAACCCCGAGAAATAAGAAGGAATTCATGAAAATTGCTTTTCAAATTTTTGTGAATTTCGGCTTATTTCTCGGGGTTGCTTCTGCTCCCACCGTTTATTCGTTTTTAAAGCGTGGGACAAAAGTGTTTCTTACTTTTGTCCCACGCTCGTTTTTTTAGTCTAATGGTACGATTTTTGTGCCGTGGACTTCAGTAACACCTAGCTCCGTTGCTACAGATTCGGCATTTTTATAATTGACTTTTCCGCCGGGAAGAATGATCAAGCGTCCATCAGCGTGAGCAATCAATTGTTTGAGATGATCAAAATGAGCTTCAATTGGGTCACTTGCATCGCCACCATGAGTCAGAATACGATCAACACCATGTTCTGCTAACCAGTCAATTGCTGCAAACTGGCGATCTTTAGGGATACTATCAAATGCCATATGGAAAGTAGTCTGTAATCCTTCCGCTGTTTCAAGCAATAATTCCATTGCTTCTTCGTCGATCCAGCCAGAAGGAGTTAAACAGCCCAAAACGACACCATCAGTTCCTAATTTTTTTGCTTCAATCAAATCGGTATGCATGATTTTTAATTCGATATCGTTATAGACGAAGTCGCCTCCACGCGGACGGATGATCGTCATAACCGGTATTTCCTTTTCCCCTGCGTAACTTAACGCTTCCTCAATGACACCTGTGCTGGGAGTTGTTCCTCCAACAGCTAAGTTGTCACATAGTTCAATACGGTTTGCTCCTCTTGAGATTGCTAAAGGGATCGCTGTATAGTTCTCTGCGCAAAATTCTTTGATCATTTTCTTGCTCCTTTATATTCGCCTTAGTCATGGAGATTGTAACATATTTTTTGTAGTTGCTAAAGTTTTGTTCTAACGGTAAGATGAAAGTGTAAAATCAACGTTTACTATTTGAAACGAGAAATGAGCGGGAAAATGTTAAAAAAAATCGACAAAGGACGCCAGTTTTTGCTGGAGAATAAAGGACTATTTCGTTGTCCGCTGTGTCACACAAAGATTGAAACAACGAATAATGGTTTGGTGTGTCAGCAGAACCATCATTTCGATCTCTCCAAAAAAGGCACGCTATATTTCTTATCCCATGCTGTGAAGACAGAATATGATCAAGGAATGTTCGAACCTAGGCGCAGAATGATCCAATCTGGAATGTATCAGCCGGTTCTCGAATTATTAGCACAAGAATTGCCTCAAGAGGCAGATGTGTTAGATGTTGGATGTGGAGAGGGAAGCTTTTTGTCCGTTCTCGACCAGCTACATCCGTTAAACCGCGCTGTGGGTTTTGATATTTCAAAAGAAGGGGTGTACGCAGCAACAGAGCATCCTATCTCTGCATTTTGGTGTGTGGCAGATTTGACGAATCTTCCTTTTGAAGATCAGCAATTCAATACGATCTTGAATATCTTTTCACCTTCTCATTACCAAGAATTCCAACGGGTACTGGCCGATGATGGAGAAATCTTAAAAATCGTCCCTCAAGAAAATTATCTAAAAGAACTTCGACAAGCTTTTTATCCGGATCAACCAGAAAAACAACAGTATTCAAATGAGCGAGTAGTAGCCAAATTCGCTGATTCTCTGGAGTTAGTTGGACGTCAACGTGTGACATATGAATTTGAGATACCTGAAAAAAATCAGCAAGATCTCTTAGCGATGTCACCTTTAGAATGGCAGGTCAGCCCAGCGATAAAAGAGCAATTAGCGCGGGATCCTTTGAAAAAAATTACAATTGATGTAGAATTATTAAAAGGAAATAAGAGAAAACGATTCCAATAGAAATATTGTTTTTGAAAGGTTGCAAAAAGAGTTTATAGGTGGTATAGTAGCCACAAGTTGTTTTTTCATTGGTTTTTATCAGGTTCCTGTTCTGATAAAAGTTAGTGAGAAGAGCTTCACTAACGTAACGACTCGCAGTGACTGACACCGAGTTGATACGTTTTTTTTTATGCCAAAATAAAGAGAGTAATGAACTAACATATAGATGAGAGGATTGATCCTTATGAACCATATCGTTTTATTTGAACCATTGATCCCTGCCAATACTGGAAATATTGCAAGGACTTGTGCTGCAACGAATACACCACTCCACTTGATTGAACCTCTAGGATTTTCAACAGATGATAAACATTTGAAACGTGCTGGATTAGATTACTGGAATGACGTGAACATCACGTACCATCCTAATTTGGACGCTTTTTTGTCTTATCTAGGTGATCGAAAACTTCATTTGATTTCAAAATTTGCCCATAAGGTATACAGTGATGAAAATTTTGCAGATGGAGAAGAACACTTCTTCTTATTTGGGAAAGAAACAACGGGCTTGCCAGAAGAATTCATGCGTGAAAATGAAGAAAAATGTTTAAGAATCCCGATGAATGATGAACATGTCCGTTCATTGAATCTGTCAAATACTGCGGCAATGATCGTCTACGAAGCATTGCGACAACAAGGATTTCCAAATTTAGAGTTAACACATCACTATGAAAATGATAAGCTAGACTAGAGGCTATTTAGCAAATGTCCTGGCTCAAGCATTAAGCAAAGAAAAAGAAAAAATAGCTTTTCATATTTTGTCTTTTTCGGCTTAATGTCGCAGAGACAATTTGAGAAATGCCGTTTACACTAGAGGCTATTTAGCAAATGTCCTGGCTCAAGCATTAAGCAAAGAAAAAGGAAAAATAGCTTTTCATATTTTGTCTTTTTCGGCTTAATGTCGCAGAGGCAATTTGAGAAATGCCGTTTACACTAGAGGCTATTTAGCAAATGTTCTGGCTCAAGCATTAAGCAAGGAAAAAGGGGAATGCCCTTTACTAGCAATTTTATTTATTCAGCAGAGCCATTATTCTATTAATTAGCAGACACTACTTTTAAAAAGTGACAACAAGGAGTCCGATGCAAATGGAACTATATTTTACAAGACATGGAAAAACAGAATGGAATCTTGAACGCCGTTTTCAAGGCAGCAACGGAGACTCCCCCCTTTTAGCAGAAAGCTATGAAGAAATCAAAGCTTTTGGTAAAAAAGTGAGATATGTGCCGTTTAAGGTAATCTATTCCAGTACAGCGAAACGCGCACGTGATACAGCAGAAGGGATAAATAAAGAGCTAGCCCATCCAGTTGAAATCATTTATACAGATAAGTTGAGAGAACTAGGATTAGGAGATTTAGAAGGCCAGCCAATTGATGAAATGTATCAGAAATATCCTGAAACACTACCTAATCTACGGCAACATCTCGATAAATACGATCCTACCATTTTTAGAGGAGAAGCGATCGAGTCTGCGATTACGCGGATCGAAACAGTAGTAGCGGATGCTGTCGCACAACACGAGGGACCGATTCTTTTTGTCGGCCATGGCGCATCATTGACTGCCGCTATTCAATGGATGGTGGGAAAAGAATTGAGCCAATTGCGAGAAATGGGCGGACTCTTCAATAGTAGTCTTACGATTTTAGAGACGGGAGAACCGTATAATTTACTCCCTTATGAATTAAAAGTATGGAACGAGATCGATTTCTTAGGGAAAGATACGAAACCAGAACCACTATTATAATTGAAGGAGGCGGCAAAATGCAGCCAGAAGAAATGCCTTACTTTGTTGGCACAGTTGCCGCAATTTTTTATCAAAATCCTAGTAATTTTTATAAAGTCTTACTGGTTCGGGTCACTGAAACAACTGCTGATTATCGCGAAAAAGAAATCGTTGTGACTGGAAGCTTTGGAGATGTCCAAGAAAATGAGTTGTATCGGTTCTATGGCGAATTAGTAGACCATCCTAAATATGGCAGACAGCTAAAAGTTGAGCGGTATGAGCAAGAAAAACCTACTACAGCCAACGGTATTGTTGGCTATTTGTCTAGTGAGAAATTTCCGGGTATCGGAAAGAAAACAGCAGAAAAAATCGTTGAATTATTAGGGGAAGAAGCGATTGAAAAAATCATTGCTGATCCTTCAGTGCTAAAACAGATTTCTGGTTTGACTAAGCCAAAAAGAGAAATGATTGCGGAAACGATTCGCTTGAATCATGGAATGGATCAAGTGATCATGGGGCTGAACCGCTATGGTTTTGGTAGTCAGCTTGCGTTTAGTATTTACCAAACTTATAAAAATGAAGCACTAGATATCATTCAAGAAAATCCGTATCAACTGGTTGAAGATATTGAAGGAATCGGCTTTAAACGTGCAGATAACTTGGCAGAGCAACTAGGGATCGCCGCCGATTCTCCAAGACGTATCCGAGCAGCAATCTTACACCAAATTTTTCAGCATGCGGTTCAAACTGGCGATACATATGTTCCTGCTGAGATGCTTCTTAGCCAAACCATCAGGATTTTGGAAACAAGCCGACCGATTGAAATTCAACCAGATCAAGTGGCAACAGTGATCATCCAACTTGTCGAAGAGGGAAAGATCCAACAAGAAGGAACCAATCTCTATGAGAACAGTTTGTTTTTCTCTGAATGGGGGATCGGTAATTCGATTCAACGGTTGCTTAGTCGAAAAAAAGAAATCAAGTATCCAGAAAAAGAAGTGAAAAAAAATATTCGTCGTATCGAAAAAGTTTTTGGTATCCAATATGGAGAGTCCCAAGAAAAGGCTATTTCAGAAGCAGTCCGTTCGCCATTATTCATTTTAACTGGAGGACCCGGTACAGGAAAAACGACAGTTATCAATGGAATCGTCAATTTATTTGCGGAATTGAATGGGTTAGAATTAGATCCTACGAAATATACACAGGAAATTTTTCCGATATTGTTGGCAGCGCCAACTGGTCGGGCAGCAAAGCGAATGAATGAAACGACGGGACTTCCGGCAAGCACGATCCACCGATTGCTTGGATTGAATGGACGTGAAAAATCACCAACAGTCAGTACGAAAGAGCTGGAGGGTGGTTTATTGATCATTGATGAAATGTCGATGGTCGATACATGGTTAGCGAACACTTTATTTAAAGCTATTCCTACAAATATGCAAGTTATTTTAGTTGGGGATAAAGATCAATTACCCTCTGTAGGTCCTGGTCAGGTTCTGCATGATTTGTTGGAAATCGATCAGATTCCTAAAATGGAATTGAATCAGATCTATCGTCAAGGAGATGGCTCAAGTATTATTCCACTTGCTCATGAAATCAAAGAAGGACAATTGCCAGCTGATTTTACAAAGAATCAGAGGGATCGATCCTTTTTCAGAAGTGATGCATATACGATTGAACCGTTGATTGCGAAGATCGTGGAAAAAGCGAAAAACAAAGGATTTACTGCACAAGATATCCAAGTATTAGCTCCAATGTATCGTGGTCCAGCAGGAATCGATGCGCTGAATAAGATGATGCAAAATATCTTTAATCCGGGAAGGGATGGACGCAAAGAAGTTCATTGGAACGATACAGTCTATCGGATCGGAGATAAAGTACTCCAGTTAGTAAATACGCCAGAATTAAATGTGTTTAATGGCGATATGGGAGAAATCACGGGAATTGTGTTGGCAAAAGATTCTGAAGATAAGATTGATGAATTGGTGATTCAATTTGATGCCAATGAAGTCACGTATAAACGGAATGAGTGGAATAAGATCACGCTCTCTTATTGTTGCTCGATCCATAAATCTCAAGGTAGCGAATTCAAAATGGTCATTTTGCCAATGGTTCACCAATATCAGCGTATGCTCCAGAGAAACTTGCTTTATACTGCAGTCACTCGAAGTAAAGAATTGCTGATACTTTTAGGGGAAGAACACGCTTATGCTACATGTGTGAAGAATGAATCAGCGAGCCGAAAGACAACCTTGAAAAAAAGAATCGAAGAAAATGAGCAGATGACGATCGCTACCCGAACGAAGCTAGTAGCTTACGAGGACTCATTGAGTGGAAGTGATCCGTTTGAGGATGGTTCATACACTAGCGTGGGTGAAATAGCCAAGACACCAACTGAAAAGAATGAGCACAACGAACAAGAAGAGTCTGTCCAGGAAAAGGAACGTAATGTTAATCTATTCTCATCGGTTGAAGAAACAAAAGAGCAGATGAAAGATGGAGAAAAGGAAACAGAAACGACTCGATTACCTCAGACGTATATTCTGACAACAGAAGCAATTGAAAAACAACTGATTGATCCAATGATTGGTATGGAAAACGTAAAACCTTAAAAATAGAAAGCGAGCGGGACAAAAATCAGGTTTTTTCTGATTTTTGTCGGCTCTTTGTCAAATGATGTTGGTAAAGAGAAATCTTAGAATAATTTGGACAGAACAGAAAGAAGAAAACCTCTTTCTGTTCTGTTTATTTGGTTAAAAATGGGCTCTTCGTCAAATTGTGTTGGTGGAGACAAATTTGGATAAAACTTAGTCCGACATGCGGCGTGTTCTGTGCGTGTCGTATATGAATCGTTGCGGATAATGAGAACCAATTCGCAGTGTTCGCAATGGGAAGGCGAGTCATCCATTTTTCATCAAAAAAATGAATGTTTATCTGTTAATCCGAGTAATTTTCTAATATGATTATCCATAGAGAGACTCCTTTGGTAGGGTAATGTTTTTGTCGACTAAATTTTACCAAATGTGAGTCTTTTTTTGGATTGAAACAAAGAAAAAGTGTTGGTAGAAAATCGATTTCGATTTCCACCAACACAAAATATTATAGAACCTTTTCTTTTTAAGAAGGACTATTATCCTACGCTCCTTGCTCTTATAACTATATGCCTATCAAAGCGTTAAATTACACCAAAATAGTTGTTTTTTTGTGGACAACTGTAGATCGAACGGTTGCTTCTCAGTGTCTTCACCATCTTCTTGACCATATTGTGATGTAGTCGAAACGATACGCAATTTACTAGTGGTAAAGTGGTGAAAATTTTTAGAATGGAGTTGCTTTTTTTGTGTCAGTAAAAGAGCAATCCACAGGATCTTGAATAGATTGATCCGCTCCACGACAACAAAATCAATCGTTGGTTTGGCAATGTCAGCGGTGGGAGCGATGGCTACACCGCCTCCAAAGTATGGGTGATTCGTTGCTGTACATAAAAAAGCTTTTTCAAAACTGACCTGTTTTCCACTAGTTTCTACTAAAATAGGGAATCCTTTTTGAACAAAGAAAACACGCAAGATCGAAAAAATATAAGAAAGCGATCCTAATTTATACTTGTTCAATTGTGTTTTCGCATTCGAATGATTTGTCGCATGCACGATTGCCGCATCCAAACCAATCCCAAAATTATTTACGACAACTCCTTGTCTATCGCTGATTTTTTCTTCATAGCTTAATAGATTGATTTCCTGAGGTTCAGTTGCAGCAAGCACATTTTCTAATGCTTTTACAGCATTCCTTGATAATCCGATACCTCTAGCAAAATCATTACCAGAACCGGCAGGGATATATGCAACAGGAAAATTAACTTTCAGTTGGTGAAAAGTATTCAATACTTGGTGCAGTGTTCCATCACCGCCGACAATTACAAGTAAAGGAAAAGGAGCTTCTTGCTCACTGGTTTCTTCAGTCCATTCTTTCAGCGTATCTTCTGCTAATTCCTCAGCGATTTGGGCATCATGGCCTTTCCACTTACTATAATAAACAGAATAGGTCAGATTCTTTTCAGCAAATAGCGGGATGATCTTGTCCGCTACCTTTTTACCAGAGCCGCTTCCAGCCGCTTGGTTGATCAATAAATAATAATGAAACTTCATTTTTGCCTCCTGCGAAACATTTCAGAAGTTGAGCTGGCTATAGACTCAATCATAAAATCAGAGAACTTCTCAATTTTTCGCTTAACGCTCCAATGGTTAGCGACTGAAATATTCATTGTTGAATATCAAAATTTATTTTAAAAAGAGAAAAAACAAATCATATGTTTTTATTCTTGGTTATTATAGCAGAGGAGTGCAGAAATGAAAAAGAACAGATTTCAAAAAAATAAAAAAATCTAGCAAGCGCTCGATCCGTTCGTTTGAAACGGAGAAGAAATCTAAGGTTCGATATGTCCACTTAGTTCTTCAGCTGCTTGCTAGATCTTGTTCAGGTAAGAGGTTATTCAAACTCCCACTTCCTTTTTTCTTTTTTAGATACACAACAATTCTTTTCTTGCAGAACCTGCTTCGTCTGCGCTACTGGGAATCCTTATGCCTCTTACACCTATTTTATAGCATAATTCCTTTGTTTTGGCAAACGTTTACATTCATTCTTTAGATACTATTTTAATTCAAAGAATTCTATGGTTTTAAATCTATAGATTGTCTGCTATAATGATTCTTTGTTTAAGATAACCGCGGTTCATCAACCATCCCGCGTTAAAAAAACTAGGAGAAATGAGGGCTTATATTATGCAAAAGACACAGGAACAAAAACGACTAATGGTCGTCGTAGTGAATGGGATCATCATGGCTTTATATTTAGCGTTAACGATTTTAGTTGCACCAGTATCATCTGGACCAATCCAATTTCGAATCTCTGAAAGTTTGAATCATTTAGTGGTTTTTAATCGGAAATTACTCTGGGGTGTACTAGGAGGAGTCATCATCTATAACGCATTCTTTGGCTTTGGAATACTAGACGTTATTTTCGGTGGCGGACAAACATTGATTTCTTTAGGCTTAACAGCAATTTTGCAAAATAAAATCAAAAATGTAAAAGTACGTTTAGCACTGAATACGCTCTTCTTTACGATCAGCATGGGATTGATTGCGTACATGTTAGTACCAACAGGCGGCAAGGCCTTTTGGACGACTTATGGCACATTAGCAGCAAGCGAGTGTATCATCATGGCTGTGTCAGCACCATTGATGTATTATTTAGACCGGGCATTAGATTTTAAAAATCGCGTATAGGAAGAGCGAGTTGAAAATAGTTTATATAAAGATAGAGGTTGGGACAGAAGTGTTTAACTCCGAGAAATAAGAAGAAATTAACGAAAATTGCTTTTCAAATTTTTGTTAATTTCGGCTTATTTCCGAAGGAGTTGCTTCTGCTCCCACCGTTTATTCGTTTTTAAAGAGTGGGACAAAAGTGTTTCTTACTTTTGTCCCACTCTCTAGTTCTGTTTGGCTAATTATCTGTTTATCGAAGCTTATTCTGCGTGTTGTAGATTTTCGATCTCGATTACTTTATAGTTTTTCTTTTCAAGTTGGTTAACAATCGTTTCACATACTTTTTCGTCTGTGTCAGCAGGCAAAGTGATCAGTGTACGACGGATGAATTCATCCTTTTCGATATCAAGTGTAATACAGCTGGCAATACTGCTGTATTTAGAGATGATTTTTGAGATCGTTGCTAAATCGCCTTGTTTACCAGTAGACGCAATCGTTAACACGTAGCTACCTTGTTCGACACTCCATGATTGTGAGAGCATAGTCAACAAGGTACTATGTGTCAAAATTCCATAGAAGTGATTTTCATTATCAAGTACGGCGATATAAGGTAGCTCTTTGATCGTGAAAAATACTTTAAAGAAAGATGTGTCTAAATAGATGAATTTTGTGGCATTCTTCAATAGATGTGTAACTGGTAGTGTCATATCCCCGCCGTTAGCTTTATGGCGATAGATGTGCATCTTATAAATATTTCCACGGAAAATATTTCCAGAAGCATCTAAGATCGGCACGCAACGATAGCCAGAACTTTCTAAAATCTCTAATGCTTCTTCTAAAGTGCTGGTCTCAGTAACAGTTGTTAAATCTTTTTTCTTATATACAAGTGTTTTTAATAGCATAATTTTACCTCCATATATCTCATTTTTACTTCATTTCAAATTAATCATATCATAATTAATTGCAAAACAATAGACCGTTTAAATGCGAATTGACAGAAAAACTTTTCCATGATACTGTAAAAGTGTATAATTTTGATTTTCAGTAAGGGGGGACAACGAATGGCAAAGAAAAAAGCAGCATTAGCTTGTTCCGTTTGCGGTTCTAGAAACTACACAAAATCAATCAGTGAAGGAAAAAGCGGCGAACGTTTGGAGATCAATAAATTTTGTAAATATTGTAATCAATACACATTACATAAAGAAACAAAATAGAACACAGGAGGATAAAGGATGAAGTTTCTAAAAAGTGTCAAAGCAGAAATGAAACAAGTAACATGGCCATCTCGTAAGCAATTACGTAAAGATACATTGGTAGTTATCGAAACGTCGATTATTTTTGGTGTGATGTTTTTCGTTATGGATACAGCAATCCAAAGTTTATTTGCTTTCTTATTAAAATAAGGCGCTAGTAAAAATCGCAAAATAGTGCTATAATCAGGTTGAAGGAAAAACTTCGGGCAACTGGGGTTTTTTTATTTTACAATGAAATGAGGAGCCCTTAATGGAATCTTTTGAAAAAAATTGGTATGTATTGCATACATACTCAGGATATGAAAACAAAGTAAAAGCAAACATCGAATCTCGTGCGCAAAGTATGAAAATGGCTGACTTTATTTTCCGTGTAGTTGTTCCAGAAGAAACTGAAACAGAAGTAAAGAACGGTAAAGAAAAAGAAATCGTTCATAAAACATTCCCAGGTTATGTATTAGTAGAAATGATCATGTCGGATGCTTCTTGGTATGTCGTTCGTAATACACCGGGTGTAACTGGATTTGTTGGTTCTCATGGTGCAGGAAGCAAACCAGCGCCACTATTGCCAGAAGAAGTGAACCATATCTTGCGTTCAATCGGTATGAGCTTACGTCAAAATGATTTAGAAATCGAAGTAGGCGAAGTAGTCAAGATCATCGAAGGTGCTTTTGCTGGACTAGAAGGTCAAGTAACAGAAGTAGATGAAGAAAAAGAAAAATTAAAAGTGAATATCGATATGTTTGGTCGTGAAACAAGTACAGAACTTGATTTTGATCAAGTAGACAAAATCGATTAATACGTTGCTAGAAGTGTTTTAAAAAAAGCATATCGCCGGAGCAACAAGTAAGACGGAAAGATTGTTACTCAACTCTTTTCGTCTTTTTTTTGTTATTCATTAGTAGGAGGACAGATCATGACAAAATGGCGTAAATTTATAATGACCAGTTTTTTGATTGGATTAGGGATGGTTTTGCTGGCTGGCTGTCAGTCTAAAGCAACCAATGAGCCAACCACTGGAACAAAGAAGGCAGAAACAACACAAACAACAGAAGAAGAAATTGAAAAAACGACTACACCTACGCTGTTTCTCCATGGCTATAGTGGAACCGTCAACTCCTTTAAAGGAATGATCCAGCGATTAGAAGATAGCGCACAAAAAGAGTTGACATTGACGGTTGATGTCAATGGTCAAGTACAGGCTGATGGAGAATTAACAAAGAAAGCGGACAATCCGATCGTCCAAGTATTATTTGCAGATAATAAAAACAATGAATGGAATCAAACTGAATGGATCAAAGCGTGTCTAACATATCTACAATCTACCTATGGCATCGATAAAGTAAATATCGTTGGTCACTCCATGGGAGGAGTCAGCGGTCTGCGTTATCTTGCTACTTATGGCCAAGATAAATCGTTACCACAAGTCCAAAAGTTTGTGGCATTAGGGGCGCCGTTTAATGAATTTGAAGAAAATAGTACCCAAAGCTTAAATGATATGCTGAAAAATGGCCCAGCTGTGACAACTAGTCGGTACCAAGATTACCAACAACTGATAGGCAATGTTCCTACAACTACCCAATTCTTGCTAGTTGGTGGACAATTGAGTGAAACGGATGCTAGTGATGGCACTGTTCCATTGAGTAGTGCCTTGGCAGTGTATGCTTTACTCAAGCAAAATGGAAATCCAGTTGAGGAAAAGGTTGTCGAAGGAGAAAATGCTGCACACAGTATGCTTCATGAAAACCAGGAAGTGGATCGACTGGTCCAACAATTTGTTTGGAACCTGAATGAATAGAATCGACTAGCATTCAAAAAAAGTACTGCTACTTGCTATTTAACTGGATTCTTTTGTTTAAAAGAGTGTAACTCAAGTGAAGCGAGCGTGGGACCAAAGTAAGAAACACTTTTGTCTCGACCTCCTTGTGAGTGACACTTTTTTATTTTAAACTCAGACCGAGTATAAATATTTGCTTACTTTTAGTAAGAGTAATATGATGAGTTTGTACTAAAAAAGAAAGAGGGATTTAGTTATGGCTTATCAGGCAAGTACAGAAGAACATTCAATTGATATCGTAAATATTGCTTCACTTGAAGGAAAAGTAAAAGAGCGCATGGAAGCTGGCGCATTTGGGTATATCCGTGGCGGTTCAGAAGATGAATGGACGATGAAAGAAAATACGACATCGTTCAATACGAAAAAAATCATGCCTCGAGTGTTGAGAGGGATCGATTCGGCTGATTTAAGTACATCGATTTTTGGGATTGATTTGAAGACGCCGATCATTCAAGCGCCATCTGCTGCGCAAGGCTTAGCACATGAAAAAGGAGAGGCGAATACAGCGAAAGGTGTTGCTGCGGCTGGTTCGATCTTTTCTATCAGCACGTATGCCAATACAACTATCCAAGATGCGGCAGCGGCAGCGCCTGGTGCGCCACAATTTTTCCAATTATATATGAGTAAAGATGACGGCTTTAATGAATTCATCTTGAACAAAGCAGTTGAAGCTGGTGCAAAGGCAATTATCTTAACCGCTGATTCGACATTAGGCGGGTATCGAGAAGAAGATATCATCAATCATTTCCAATTCCCATTACCAATGCCTAACCTTGCAGCATATAGTGAACAGAGCGCAAGTGGAAATGGTGAAGGAAAAGGGATCTCTGAAATCTATGCAGCGGCTAAGCAAGGATTGACACCAGAAGATATCAAAAAAATCAAAGATTTAACGAATCTACCTGTGATCGTAAAGGGGATCCAATCACCAGAAGATGCCGAAGTAGCAATTTCTGCCGGTGCAGATGGTATTTGGGTTTCGAATCATGGAGGACGTCAACTTGATGGTGGCCCTGCTTCTTTTGAAGTTCTGCCTAAAGTAGCAGAAGTTGTCAATAAACGTGTTCCTGTTATCTTTGATTCAGGCGTACGCCGTGGAGAACATGTCTTCAAAGCTCTAGCGAGTGGGGCGGATCTAGTTGCCATCGGTCGTCCAGTCATCTACGGCTTGAACCTAGGTGGCGCACAAGGTGTTACTTCTGTATTTGATCATTTGAATAAAGAGTTATCGATCACTATGCAATTGGCTGGTACTAGAACAGTGAACGAAATTAAAAACACTAAGTTGCTAGATTAAAAGAAGTCAAAAAAAATAGCGCGTATCGACAGAGCCGTCGATACGCGCTATTTTTTTGAGGGAACGTCTCTCCTCAATAGAGTACACCACTAACGACAAAACAGGTAAAACTAGTCGTTTTGTTGAAATTTCCGAAAAACCTGACTTTTGAACGACGGTTATTCGAGAGTCTGTAGCAAACCTGATCTTTAGATTTGTCCCACATTCGTTTTCCGCCTCTAATAAAAGAACATTTCCACGTTTTATTTTAAAATCTCTTTTGTCAGTCGTTTAGCAGTTGGAGTTGCTGCTAGACCACCTTCTGCTGTTTCTTTGAAGATAGAGGGCATTTGTCTGCCTACTTGGTACATCGCAGCGACAACTTCATCAGGCGGAATGACACTTTCGATACCGGCTAACGCCATGTCGGCAGAAATGAAAGCTTGAGAAGAACCAAGCGCATTTCTTTTGACACAGGGAACTTCAACGAGTCCTGCGACAGGGTCACAGATCAGCCCCATCATATTTTTTAAAGTAATTGCAACGGCTTGAGCGGCTTGATGCGGCGTACCATTTTTTGCACATACTAATGCAGCAGCTGCCATGGCACTGGCTGAACCAACTTCTGCTTGGCAACCACCTTCTGCACCACTGATCGAAGCATTATTTGCCATGACTAGTCCGAATGCCCCAGCAGTAAAGAGAAATTCTAACTGTTGTTCATGACTTAATTCCAAGCGCTCACGAACAGACATCAATACACCAGGTACGACTCCAGCGCTGCCGGCAGTAGGTGTTGCGCAGATCAAGCCCATTTTGGCATTGACCTCGTTCACAGCAATCGCATTACGAACGGCAGTCAGGATTGTTTCACCACTAAGAAAATCAGCTTCCTTTAAATAATCGTCTAGTTTTTTTGCATCGCCACCTGTAATGCCAGTTACAGATGTTACACCTGCTTTTCCTTCAGCAATGGATTGTTCCATCACACTTAGATTTTTTTCCATGATCGCGATGATCTGTTCGCGTGAACGTCCGCTCATTTCCATTTCAACAGCAATCATTAATTCAGCGACACTGGAGTAGTCGTTTGCTTGCTGTACGAGTTCTTCAATAGAGAAAAACATTTTTCTTCCTCCTTTAATCGAAATAATTGACACTATCGATGTTTGGCAATTGATTTAATTTTTTAACAGTATCATCTACTTGCGGGTCATCGACTTCGATGATCATGATCGCATTTTCGCCTTTAGATTCACGAGTAACCGTCATAGTCCCGATATTTGTATTCGTTTCAGAAAGGATGTTTGTGACTTTGGCGATCATTCCCGGCACATCTCGATGGACGATGATCAGGGTAGGGGTGCCCATGCTTAATGAGATCTTGAACCCATTCAATTCAGATATCTGAATATTTCCGCCACCGATAGAGATCCCAGTTACGGAAAGTTTGCGAGTCCCTTTTCTTAACAACATTTTTACAGAGTTGGGATGTTCCGCTTTTTCCGCTTTTGGAACAAATAATACTTCCATGCCTGCTTCATAAGCCAATTTCAGTGAATCTGCTAAATGTTCATCATCTGGTTCCATTCCTAATAAGCCGCCGACTAAAGCAATATCGGTACCATGCCCTCGATAAGTCTTCGCAAAAGATTCATAAAGATAAATATCGACAGAATCTGGTTGTTCGCCAAAAATACTACGGACGATTTTACCGATTCGAGCAGCACCAGCGGTATGAGAACTACTAGGACCGATCATGACAGGACCGATAATATCGAAAACACTGCGGTATTTTAATTCTTTCATTTCTTCACCTCGTTAAAATTTACAGATATATATATAGAGCTGGCACGTGTCAGCATTTCTTCTTGGCGCTAGTTTAGCACAAATGGTAAACAAATAGGGAAGGTTCTTCACGTTTTAAGGAGAAAATTATCGATTTCTTCCATAGAATGTAAATTTATAAGAAAAAAATCTTGAAAAAAAGAATATATTTGCTATACTGTATCAGTGTGCATTGTCGTGCGCACTATTTTGTCTGATAATCAGATGATTATGAGAGAAAACGTGGGAGGAGAAATATGCATCTCCAATTAACCACATCACGGACTTAAGGAGGTATGTCTCGTGGCAAAGAAAGTAGAAAAAATCGTTAAATTGCAAATTCCTGCAGGTAAAGCAACTCCAGCTCCACCAGTAGGTCCTGCACTAGGTCAAGCGGGTGTCAATATCATGGGATTCACAAAAGAATTCAATGCTCGTACAGCTGATCAAGCAGGTTTGATTATTCCGGTTGTTATTTCTGTATACGAAGACCGTTCATTCACATTCGTTACAAAAACACCACCAGCTGCAGTATTGTTGAAAAAAGCAGCAAATATTGAAAAAGGTTCAGGCGAACCAAACAAAAACAAAGTTGCTAAAGTTTCTAGCGATCAAATCAAAGAAATCGCTGAATTAAAAATGGAAGACCTAAACGCAGCGAACGTTGAAGCAGCAATGCGCATGGTTGAAGGAACTGCACGAAGCATGGGGATCACTGTAGAATAATCTCTACACCCTAAGAAAGTAGCTTCTCAGTTGGCTCTGTATTGAAAGATATAGAACACGTGGGAGGTACAACCGTTATAACCACAATCAAGGAGGAACCAAAATGGCTAAAAAGAGCAAAAAAATGCAAGATGCATTAAAAAAAGTTGATTCAAGTAAAGTTTATCCTGTTGCTGAAGCAGTAGCATTAGCAAAAGAAACAAACATTGCAAAATTCGACGCTACAGTTGAAGTTGCATACCGTTTGAACGTAGACCCTAAAAAAGCAGACCAACAAATTCGTGGTGCAGTAGTATTACCTAACGGAACTGGTAAAACACAAACTGTTTTAGTATTTGCTAAAGGCGACAAAGCAAAAGAAGCTGAAGCAGCTGGTGCAGACTTCGTAGGTGACGACGACATGGTTCAAAAAATCCAAAATGGATGGTTTGACTTTGACGTAGTTGTTGCTACACCTGACATGATGGCTACTGTTGGTCGTTTAGGACGTGTTTTAGGACCTAAAGGCTTAATGCCAAACCCTAAAACTGGTACTGTAACTATGGATGTTACAAAAGCAGTGAACGAAGTAAAAGCAGGTAAAGTAACTTACCGTGTGGACAAAGCTGGAAACGTCCATGTTCCAATCGGTAAAGTATCATTTGATAACGAAAAACTTGTTGAAAACTTTACAACAATTCATGATGTATTAGTGAAAGCTAAACCATCAGCAGCTAAAGGTCAATACATGAAAAATATCACTGTTACAACAACATTTGGACCTGGTATCCATGTAGACCAAGCTTCTTTCTAATTTAAATTAGAACGTTGATTGATCCAACTGAAAAAATAATTCTTGACTCAACTAGTTTAGCATGCTAAGCTAGTTGAGGTTAATAATTAACTTGTACCGAAGACAGTAGGTGGCATTCGCCTTAATTTCCTACCGAGGACGTTTATTGAATACTTTCAATAGTCCCTCTATGTCTGCGGTGGCATAGAGTTTTTTATTGTGAATCACTAAGAACGAAGTGAATAGATGATGAACAATACTTGGCGAACAGAGTGAGCGAAGTCTCCTCTCAGGCGAAGCATGTTGAATCACTAAGAACGAAGTGGATGGTTGATACACAATACTTGGTGAATAACTAAGTGTAAAGAACTCTTCCATCAAAATTCAGGAGGTGAAACTCAAAAATGAGTGAAGCAATTATCGCAAAAAAAGCAGCAATCGTTGATGAAGTAAGTGAAAAATTTACAGCAGCAGCATCTGTAGTCGTTGTTGACTACCGTGGTCTAACTGTTGATGAAGTGACTCGTTTACGTAAACAACTTCGTGATGCAAACGTAGAAATGAAAGTTATCAAAAACTCAATTCTTTCTCGTGCTGCAAAAAAAGCTGGATTAGAAGGCTTGGACGAAGTATTCACTGGCCCTACAGCCGTTGCATTTAGTAACGAAGATGTAGTTGCACCAGCGAAAATCATGGACGAATTTGCTAAAGAAGCAAAAGCATTAGAAATCAAAGGCGGTATCATCGAAGGTAAAGTATCTTCATTGGAAGAAATCACAGCATTGGCAAAATTGCCAAACCGCGAAGGACTTCTATCTATGTTGCTATCTGTACTACAAGCGCCAGTCCGCAACGTGGCTTACGCTGTCAAAGCAGTGGCAGAAAAAGAAGATGGAGATGCAGCTTAATTGCCGCATAGCATAAATAAAAATATTAACATCTAAAACGGAGGAAATTATAATGGCATTGAACATTGAAAACATCGTTGCTGAGTTAAAAGAAGCAACTATCCTAGAACTTAACGACCTAGTTAAAGCTATTGAAGAAGAATTTGGCGTATCTGCTGCTGCTCCTGTAGCTGCAGTTGCTGCTGGTGGCGCTGCTGCTGCTGAAGAACAAACAGAATTCACTGTTGAATTAACAGCAACTGGCGACCAAAAAGTTAAAGTTATCAAAGCAGTTCGTGAAGCAACTGGCTTAGGCTTGAAAGAAGCTAAAGCTGTAGTTGACGGAGCTCCTGCACCAGTTAAAGAAGGCGTGTCAAAAGACGAAGCTGAAGAATTAAAAGCTAAACTTGAAGAAGTTGGCGCAACTGTAACAGTTAAATAATCACTCTTGATTATTACGAGCTAGAATCCTTACTATGAGGGTTCTAGCTTTTTTTGTTTGGCTTTAGGATAAAAGGACAGAAACCAAATTCCAAGAAATAAACAAGGACTCGCTGATTCAATCTTTAGGTTGGCTAGTTCTTTTTATATGTATGGTACACTAATACATAATCAGTGTTTTGGTAGGTGGAAAAATGAAAAGTAAAAAATTACAGAGAGTATTGATTGCGCTGGGCATTTTGCTGATCCTTTTTTTAGGGTACCACTTGTATTTGGAATACCAATCAGATATCCATTTGTTAATTGATCCTAAAGCAAATGAACAGCAATTGTTGCATAGTGTACGCTCCCATGGTCTTTCTGCGGCAGTGATCCTGATTTTGTTGATGGGGATCATGTGTGCTATTCCAGGAGTACCTACTGCAGTCATCGGAGTGATTGTAGGGTTAAGCTATGGTCCTTTTCTTGGTGCATTGATCAATATTGTAGGGAATGCTTCTGGGAATATTTTAGCGATTTCTCTTATGCAACATTTGAAATTAGTGGACCATTCTAAAAAATCAAATCGTTGGGTCAAAGCGATTCGTAACATGAAACACCCAAAAATCGGGATCATGGTGGGATACATGGTGCCGATCATTCCTTCATCAGTGATCAACTTTGCAACAACGACGTTGAATTTACAAGTTCGAGAAATTTTGATGTCGATCATTATTGGAGTGATCCCATCTTCTGTTTTGTATGCGTGTGGAGGAGAGGCTTTATTCCATGGATATAGCAAAACAGCATTGCTCTTGATTGCAAGTGTGTTGATTTTGACTTTGTTGATTGTAGTTATCTATAAAGACCATAGAAAAAAACAAGTAGAATGAATTTTTTTCTTGTATAAAGATTTCAATAACGAATGTTTGTCTTGTATCGATAAAAGATTGGTTGTGCTAGACTTTCCTGTTTCCTATTTTTTAAAGAAGTTGTAAACTAATAAAGGAAATGGGGGAAATAAATGGAAAAAAACGAACAAACACCGTTAACACGCTCGCTGATCTTACTTTTGTCGATCACATGCGGCGTAGTTGTAGCGAATATGTATTATATCCAACCGATTGGAACGAAAGTAGCGACTAGTCTGTCCGTCAGTACGAGTGCCGTCGGAATCTTGACGATGTTGACTCAACTTGGTTATGCACTAGGATTATTATTTTTAGTTCCGTTAGGTGATGTTGTTGATCGGCCTAAATTGATTATTCGGATGGCAGCATTATCAGCAATTTCATTATTAGCAGCCTTTTTTGCGCCATCATTCACGTTGTTTGCTTGTGCGTCATTCTTGATTGGTTTATTATCTATCGTACCGCAAATCATTATTCCGTATGGAGCGGTTCTAGCTGGGCCAAAAGCAAGAGGAAAAGTGATGGGGACATTACTGAGTGGTCTCTTAGTGGGGATCTTGCTTTCTCGAACTGTTTCGGGGATCGTAGCGAGTCTTTTCTCATGGCGGATGATTTACTTATTTGCATTAGTCTTGGTTGCTGTTTTAACAGGACTGTTATATTGGAAAATGCCAAGAACGACCGTAGCAACGACGAAAACAGTTTCTTATGTGGACTCTTTAAAAAGCTTGCCACATTTAGTAAGAACACAACGATTGCTACGAGAAGCAGCTATCAGCGGTTTCTTTATGTTTGGGACATTTTCGATTTTTTGGTCAACATTGATTTTTTATATCAGTAGTCCGGCGTATCATTGGGGAACTTTTGAAGCTGGGATCTTAGCTATATTTGGCTTATCTGGGGCTGTAGCAGCACCAATTGTTGGGCGACTAGCAGATTCCTATTCAGAACGCAAGATCGTAGGTATGGGCTTGGCTATGCAAACGATCAGTTTCATTGCTTTATTTACTGCAGGTGATTATTTGGTTGTATTATTGTTAGCAATCATCTTGTTAGATGTTGGGAACCAATTTGGACAAGTGGCGAACCAAACGAGAGTACAAGGTTTGGGAGAGGCAGCAAGTAATCGTAACAATACTATTTTTATGTTTATGTACTTTATTGGTGGAGCAGCTGGTTCATTGCTTGGTACTACCATGTGGCAACAATATGGTTGGACAGGCGTAACACTGGCTGGAATTGCTTTCCAATTATGTGCTTTTTTCTTCCAATATGTTGTTTTTAGGGAAAAAACGCATCAAGTATCCTAGCATTGATGAACGAACGCATTTTTCAAAAATAAGTTAGAGGCTAAGACAAAATCGTACAATTTTGTCCTAGCCTCTTGTTTAACTAGTTAACATAGTTTGTTATAATCCTTCGATCTCAATGACTCGATCTGCTAGATCTTGGTAAAATTCTTGTTCATGGGAAACAATGATGACAGTACCAGGGAATTTTTGGATACCCTTTTGCAAACTATCCTTCGTTTCATGGTCGATATGATTTGTCGGTTCATCAAGAATCAATAAGTTTCCTTGATTCATCGTCAATTGAGCAAGCTTGACTTTTGTTTGCTCACCACCACTGAGGGTCGATAACGGTTCACTGGCTAATTGATTGACAAGCCCTGATTTAGCTAATTGGCGTCGTAACTCCTTGATCGTTGCCTTCGGAAATTGGGCACTTAAATATTGTAAAGGAGTCTCTAAAGGTTTTTCCCAATGGAGATCTTGTGAAAAATAATTGATTTTCGTATTATCAGGAAAATGATAGTCACCATCTAACTGTGTGATTTCTCCAATCAATGTTTTTAGAAGCGTGGATTTACCGATCCCGTTAAATCCTCGGATAGCTACTGTTTCACCAAAACGGATCGTCAGATTGATCGGCGCCAGTAAAGGACGTTCATAACCGATAACTAAATCAGTTGTTTCAACAGCAAGAGTAGTCACGATCGGTGCAAATGGGAAATCAAAAATCGCTTTAGCTGCGGAAGCAGGTGGTGTCAAGCGTTCGATTTTATCTAGCTGTTTCTGGCGACTCTTCGCCATCGTAGAACGTGAACCAGCTTTATATTTGCGGATATAAGCTTCTGTTTTCTCGATCTGCTTTTGCTGTGCATGGAATTGACGCAAATAGCTTTCACGATTTTGTTCTTTTTGTTTCAATGCCTGCTTTAGATGTCCCGTATATTTTGTGATTTTACCAAATTCGATATCTGCGATGTGGGTAGTGATCTTGTCTAGAAATTCTTGGTCATGTGAGATGACAATATATGTTCCTTCAAATTCTTGGAGAAACTGTGTCAGCCATTGGATATGCTGGTCGTCTAGATGGTTGGTTGGTTCATCTAGAATTAAGACATCTGGGGTCTCCAACAATAATTTTGCCAAGATGACTTTCGAGCGTTGTCCGCCACTAAGATTTTTTAGAGGGGTATCTAGACCTAGGACATCGATCCCTAAGCCACTGCTCATCTCTGCTACCAAAGTATCGATTTGATAAAAAACACCCTGATCTAGTTCTGTTTGTAACTTTCCTGCTTTTTCAAGGAGACTATCATCGAAATTCTCACCATATTCTTGATATAGTTCAGCTATTTTTGCCTCTTTTTCAAATTCCTTTGAATAAGCTGTTTTTAGAAATTCTTCGATCGTTAAGGTTTCATCTACCTCTACATATTGATCTAAATAGCCGGGGTGGATATTTTTTTGCCAATGGATCTGACCATCATCAGGCAATATCTCGCCAGTGATGATTTTGATCAAGGTACTTTTACCAGCACCATTTTGTCCAATCAAGCCTAGGTGTTCGCCGGCATTGACTTGTAGCTGAACATTTTCATATAAAATTTTATCCCCAAATTGCTGGGTAATATTTGTTAAAGTTAAAATACTCATTGTGATTTCCTTTCTAACGATGAGGAAGACACTTTAAAACTCAATTTCAAGGGAAATAGTTAAAATGATTTGGGAAATATTTCTCGTATTTTCTCTAAAAAGAGTAAGGTAAAAGAGGATGGGACAGAAAAAAGCTCTGTAGATTCATACTTTTGGCCTAGCCTCTTGTAAAATAGTTGAATAAAATGCAACCAGTCTAAAAAACATCGTATCTAATGCAACGTAACACGGACAGGAAGGGATTGTCAAGAAAATACAAAAAGTACGATATTTGGTCTATACTAATGTTGTAAAAAAGAAAAAAGGATGCTATAATTGGGCTATACCAAAAACAAAGGAGTAGTCGTTATGGAAATCATTCGTGTGAAAAACGCTGAAGAAGGCGGAAAAAAAGCTTTTGAAATTATCAAAAAAGGTATGGATAATGGTGCTACGGTTTTAGGACTTGCGACAGGAAGTACGCCAATCACATTATATAAAGAAATGACTTCAAGCGATCTAGATTTCAGTAACATGACTTCTGTAAACTTGGATGAATATGTTGGACTAGGTGGAGACGATGACCAAAGCTACCGTCACTTTATGAATGTCCAATTGTTTGATAAAAAACCATTTAAAGAAACTTTCGTTCCAAATGGAAAAGCGGACGATCTTGAAGCAGCTTGCAAAGAGTATGATGAAGTGATCGAAAAACATCCGATCGATATCCAAATCTTAGGTATCGGCCAAAATGGTCACATCGGTTTCAACGAACCAGGCGCACCATTTGATGGGAAAACATCCGTAGTTGATTTAACTGAATCAACGATCAATGCCAATAAACGTTTCTTTGAAAAAGCAGAGGATGTTCCGACTAAAGCTGTATCAATGGGTGTAGGTTCAATTCTTAAAGGAAAAGAAATTGTTTTACTTGCATATGGCGAAAACAAAGCAGATGCAATCAAAGGAATGATCGATGGACCTGTAACAACAGATATGCCAGCTAGTGCATTACAAAATCACGACAATGTTATCGTTATTATCGATGATGCTGCTGGAAGCAAATTATAAGCAAACTTTTCAAAAACTAAAAAAGAGGGTGTGGCAAACGTCTTGTCACGCACTCTTTTTTTCTACCAGAAATCAGTCTTTTTTTGTTTCCATCTTTTAAACATGATATATTGAAGTAGAGGGTGTTGAAATGAATGATATGATATTAACTATTCCAGAAATCGTTCTTAGATTGGGGATTGCATTACTATTTGGTGGAGCAATCGGATTTGAACGACAGTACAAAAATAGACCGGCAGGCATGCGTACGCACATTTTAGTTTGTATTGGCGCGTGTATCATCGCACTGATCCAAGTGGAAATCGCTAGTAAAGCAATGCGTGATGCGTTAGAATATCCGGAATTAGTTGGAACGATCCGGTCAGATGAAGCACGTCTGATTGCTCAAGTAGTCAGTGGTGTCGGATTTTTAGGTGCAGGAACGATCATCGTCACTAAGCAGTCTGTTACAGGTTTAACGACCGCAGCGTCTTTATGGGCAATTGCAGGGGTAGGCATTGCGATCGGTATGGGGTTTTATGCGATTGCTATTATTAGTTTTATTGGAATTGTGCTTGCATTGACGGTCGTCAAAAAAATTATCCATGTCCCAACGACTAAAAAGTTGGAGATCCAATTTATCCACCGGAAAGAAACAAAAGATTTTCTGGCAGATTATTTTGAAAAACGCGATATTATTATCGAAGATGTGAATTTTGACGTGAAATTTGTAGAGGATTATCGAGTATATAAAAATATTTATACGATAAATTTACCTAAAAACATGACCTACGCAGAAGTGATTGAAGAATTATCGATTTATAAAAATATCACAAAACTTCATTTGGTGAGCATTGCTCAGTAAAATTCATTCTGTATCAACTAAATAAAAAAAGGACAAAACAAAAGCATGGGGCTTCAAAAATCATTCATTTTTTGAGGGTCTTAGAGCTGAATGTTTTGTCCTTTTTATTGATTGTAATGATTGAATAAGGGAAAAGTTAAAATTTCTCATAAAATAGCGCTTTAATTTAATGGGAATGATAGAATAGACTTATCAAAAGTTGGAGGAGATGTATGTATTCAAAATTTAAAGAATCAAAATTATTATTCTGGACTGTTGAACTGGTATTGACGATTATCGGTGTCTTTTTTATTATCCAGATGCCGAATGTCTTTAGTCCAGTTTTAAAAATGATTTCAGCAATTGTCTTGCCTTTATTAATTGCTGGCTTCTTTTACTATATGTTTAATCCGGTAGTTTCATTTTTGGAAAAACATCGGATACCAAGAGTATACGGGTATATCTTGGTATTAGTTGTAGTGATCGTGGTTACAGTATTAGCAATCATGAATGTGATTCCTCAATTGGTCGAACAAACGATTCAATTAACACGAAGCTTACCAACCTACGCCGAAGAAACGAGTAAATGGCTGAATGAAGTGGCACAAAGAGAAGAATTTAAAAATTTCAATCTGGAGGAACAGTTAGCTTCTGCAAACTTATCCCTTAGCAATCTCTTCAATATCGCATTGGTGAGTTTGACAAGCAGTGTATCAAAGATCATTTCTTTCATGCTCCAGTTTTTTATTCTATTATTTACAGTGCCATTCATTTTATTGTTCATGTTCAAAGATGGACATAAGTTTATTGATGCACTTTCAAAATTTTTCCCACAAAATATACGTGGTGAGTTGCGGCAAACTGTGAGAGAACTGAATGATACTTTATCGGCCTATATCAGTAGTACGATCGTGGATGCAGTGATCATCGGTGTATTGAGTTTTATAGCAATGACGATTTTTAATCAGCCGTATAGTTTGTTACTCGCTGTATGTTGTGGGATCACGAATATCATACCTTACGTGGGACCGTTCATTGGCGCGGTTCCTGCAGTGATCGTTGGCTTATTTGTTTCACCATTTCAAGCGCTTTATATGGCACTTTCTATACTGGTCATCCAACAGTTGGACGGGAACGTCATCAAACCGTTATTATTTGGAAAGTCGATGAATATCCATCCATTAACCATCATTTTAGTTTTGATAGGAGCCGGAAGTGTGGCTGGAATCATGGGGATGCTGATTTGTATCCCAGTTTATGCGGTCATCAAGACATTGATATTGAATATCCGAAAAATCTATCTATTAAAAAAATTTGAACACACTACAGAGAGCGATCGATTGATCAACGAATAATAGAAACACTACCATATAACATAAAATTAGAAAAAAGCATCTTTAGAAGTCGTCATGACTTTTGGAGATGCTTTTTCTGTTCTTAAAATGTATGAAACTAACAGTGGATTGGTACCTTTTGAGAACCTCGGTTTCTGACTTCTAGGAATATGCTCTAAAAAAACAACTCCATAATAAAAAAAAGCGTGGGACAAAAGTAAGAAACACTTCTGTCCCAGCCTATTTCACTCAAACCGAATCACTTTACAGTCTAGTCTAATCCAATCAAATAGTCATCGTCTTTCATGGCTTCAACATGACCAAGTAAGTAGCCGTTACCGACTTGAGAGAAGAAGTCATGGTTGCTTGTTCCTGTGGAAATCCCATTCATGACGATTGGGTTTACATCGTTTGCTGTATCTGGGAAGAGTGGGTCCATCCCTAGATTCATCAAAGCTTTATTTGCGTTGTAGCGCAAGAAAGTTTTTACTTCTTCTGTCCAACCGATGGGATCGTACAATTCTTCCGTATAACGTTCTTCATTTTCATATAATTCATACAACAAATTATACATCCAATCTTTTAATTGCTCCTGTTCTTCTTCAGGAAGTTCATTATAGCCTAGCTGAAATTTGTACCCAATGTAGGTACCATGCACAGATTCATCGCGAATGATCAATTTGATGATTTCAGCGACATTCGCCAATTTATTATTTCCTAAATAGTAAAGTGGTGTGTAGAAACCAGAATAGAATAAGAATGTTTCTAAAAACACACTGGCAATTTTCTTTTCTAAAGGTGTGCCATGCTTATAAATTTCGTTGATACGCTCTGCTTTTTTCTGCAGATAAGGATTTGTATTCGTCCATTCAAAAATTTCTTCGATTTCTTTTTTTGTATTCAGTGTACTGAAGATAGAAGAATAGCTTTTTGCGTGAACGGATTCCATGAATTGGATGTTGTTCAATACCGCTTCTTCATGAGGGGTACGAACATCCTTGCGCAATTGATCCATTCCGCTTTCTGATTGAACGGTATCTAGTAATGTCAATCCACCAAAAACATGACCAACAGTGTCTTTTTCTAATTGAGAAAGGGTACGCCAATCATCTAAGTCATTAGATAAAGGAATACGTGTGTCTAACCAAAATTGCTCAGTCAATTTTTCCCACGTAGATTTATCGATGACATCTTCAATTTCATTCCAGTTTATTGCTTCATAATAAGTTTCTGACATGAGTGATGCTCCTTTATTTGAAATACAGTCCTAAATATTCTTGATTACCCAATTAGATGACACAGCTTTCACATTGGTTGCTGCCGATTTCTTCTGCATCGTCTGTGAAGGTACGTACGTAATAAATTGATTTTACACCTTTATGGAAAGCATAGTGTCTTAAAATATTTAGATCACGCGTCGTTTGTTTGGTTGTTGTTTTCCATTCATAAAGCCCTTCTGGAATTTCAGAACGCATGAATAAAGTTAAACTCATTCCTTGGTCGACATGCTTTTGTGCAGTGGCGTAGATATCGATCACTTTTCGCATATCCATATCATAAGCAGAAGTATAATATGGAATTGTTTCGTTTGAAAGATAAGGTGCTGGATAATAGATTTTACCGATTTTCTTTTCTTGGCGTTCTTCGATCATACGAGTGATCGGATGGATACTTGCACTTGTATCGTTGATATAAGAAATTGATCCATTTGGTGCAACAGCCAAGCGGTTTTGATGATACAATCCATCTTTCATGATTGCTTGTTTCAAGTTTTCCCAGTCTTCAGCACTTGGGATAAAGATGCCAGCAAATAATTGTTTCACTTTTTCTGATTTTGGTTGGAACTCTCCAGTAACATATTTATCAAAATAAGTACCGTCTGCATAAGCTGATTTTTCAAAATTATGAAATACTTGTTTTCGTTCACGAGCAATCGCGTTGCTTTCTACAAGTGTCCAATAGTTTAGTAACATGAAATAAATATTTGTGAAGTCCAATGAATCTTCAGAGCCATATTCCATTTGTTCTTTGGCGAAAAATGTGTGTAAGCCCATTGCGCCTAACCCGATCGTATGGTTCAATTTGTTTCCATGTTGGATTGGTGGAACAACGTCGATATCTGAGGCATCTGTGATATAAGTCAATGCACGAGTCATTGTACGGACTGAATGGCCAAAATCTGGGCTATCCATCAAGTTGACGATATTTGTTGAACCTAAGTTACATGAAATATCTGTTCCCAATACTTCATATTCTTGTTTTCCATTGATAACAGAAGGTGTTTGTACTTGTAAAATCTCAGAGCATAAGTTGCTCATGATGATTTTTCCATCTATTGGATTTTCACGATTGGCTGTATCGATATTGATAATATAAGGATAGCCAGATTCTTGTTGTAATTTTGAAATTTCATTTTCAAGATCGCGTGCTTTGATTTTTTGTTTACGGATATTAGGATTAGCGACCAAGTTATCGTATTCAGCAGTGATGTCGACATAAGAAAATGGGACACCGTATTCTTTTTCAACGCTATAGGGACTGAACAGATACATGTCTTCATTTTTACGTGCTAATTCGTAAAATTTATCAGGCACGATGACACCAAGAGAAAGTGTTTTAACACGGATTTTTTCATCTGCATTTTCTTTTTTTGCTGAAAGAAAGGCAATGATATCCGGATGGAAAACATTCAAATAAACCACGCCAGCTCCTTGACGCTGACCTAACTGATTTGAATAACTGAAACTATCTTCATAAAGTTTCATCACTGGAACAACCCCACTAGCAGCTCCTTCATATCCTTTGATTGGTGCACCTGCTTCACGCAAATTAGAAAGTGTGATACCTACACCTCCACCAATACGAGACAGTTGTAGAGCTGAGTTGATGGAACGACCAATCGAATTCATATCATCTGTCACTTGTGTCAAGAAACAGGAAACTAATTCACCACGTCGCTTGCGCCCAGCATTCAAGAATGAAGGTGTAGCTGGTTGATAGCGTTGGTGGATCATTTCATCAGCTAAAGAAAGAGCAAGGTCTTCGTCACCATTTGCAAAATAAAGAGCATTGAAAGCTACACGATCTTCATAAGATTCTAAATATGCAGAACCATCATTTGTTTTTAATGCATACTGTGAATAAAATTTATAAGCAGCCATAAATGATTTAAATGTAAAATGTTGTTTGTCTAAAAATTGATATAGCGTTTCAATAAATTCAGGGGAATAAAGCTGAATAAATTCTGATTCCAAGTAATCATGAGTGATTAAATAATTGATTTTATCCATTGCTGTAGCAAAAGTCATTGTATTTGGTTTAACATTTTCCTCAAAAAATGCAGTCAATGCTTCTTTATCCTTATTTAAAGGGATCTGACCATTCACAGGTCGATTGATCTCATTGTTTAACTTAAAATAGCTGACATCTTTTAATTGTTTAAGACTCATAAATACGCCCAACCTTCATTTCTTATTTTGGTAAATTCTTTCTTTTGATGCTGTAAAAAAGGATTTGGGGGATGTTCGGGCAAAGAGTCCTCACTTCCATCAAATCCGATTAGAGATACATTCCAATTGACAGTTCATTAGCTAGCAAGTTTGCGTAATTGATCTGGACGGAAACCAATCACTGTTTCAACGTCTGAAGTGATCACAGGTACACTTTGAAAGCCTTGTGCTTTTAACCAATCGATGGCTTCAGGTTGTTCATCGATATTGACTTCCTCAAAATCGATTTGGTTGTCCGCTAAAAAGCGTTTGACCATCTTACATTGCATACAATTGTTTTTTGAAAATATTTTTACGTTCATTTTTGTTTTCCTCCTGACTCTGCTGTTTATCTATAATGAATAGTATAAAACTATTAGTAAAAAAGTCAAACGACAGACACTACATATTGTGTTGTGGAAACTGTGGAATACTATGTTTTGTGGTTTTTGAAAAACAGCTGAAAACAAGCGTTAAGTGAAAAAAAGCTTGTTTTAGTACAGCAAATACTGTGGAAAACTTGGGAAAAAGTTTTTTTTTACACACAAAAATCAAAAGAAATGAAAATACGCTCAAAAAATCACAAGTAACATTGACATTCTCAATTAGAGAGAGTATTCTTTGTGAGAATGATTCTCAATAAATGAGATAGATTGGGATTGAATGGATAGATAAAATGGAGAAAAGCTATAGAAGACTTTTTTCACAAGAAGGGAGCTTTGATGGAAACTTTAGAAGAAGTCAAACTAAATCTTGTGTATCAGATTGAAAGAATACAGACCAGTGACTCAGTCAAAAAGCACTTGCAAAATTTAGGAGTTATCATAGGAAGTAAAATCGTCGTTATCAATCGATCTGGCAGCAACTCGATTTTACTCCTAAAAAATAATTGGATCGCGGTCAACCGTGAATTATTAAGCCAGATTATCGTAAAAAAAAGCGAGTTCTCCGAAGAAAGTTGGACTTCGCTTGACCAGCTTACTACAGGCGAAAGTGGTGTGGTGGTTGCCATTCATGGGAAGGGTGCAGTGAAACGACGTCTGATGGATATGGGTGTGACTAAAAACGTGCGTGTCACTGTACGAAAATTAGCACCGTTAGGCGACCCTTTAGAAATCACATTACGAGGGTATGAATTGACACTCCGTAAAGAAGAAGCATCCTTGATCCTGGTTCAAAAAGAGGAGTAGATAAAATGAAAGTTGCACTAGTCGGTAATCCAAATAGTGGAAAGACGAGCCTGTTCAACGCATTGACAGGCGCAAATCAATATGTGGGAAACTGGCCCGGCGTGACCGTCGAAAAAAAAGAAGGGCACTTGAAGAAACATCCCACCATCTATATTCAAGATTTACCGGGGATCTATTCCCTTTCCCCCTATACGCCTGAAGAAGTGATTGCTAGGAATTATCTGATTGATGAACGGCCTGATGTGATCATCAATATCGTAGATGCCATGAATTTGGAAAGAAATCTTTATTTGACTTCACAATTGCTTGATTTAGGTATTCCCGTCATTGTGGGGCTAAATATGATGGATGTCGTTAAAAAAGACGGTCGAAAAATCAATAGTGAAAAATTAAGTTATGGGTTAGGCGTTCCTGTTGTTCCTATCAGTGTATTGAAAAGGGAAGGACTAGGAAAAATAACAGAAATGATCATTCAAGCGACCTATAAGAAGCTGCCAACACCGCTCTCTTGTACATATGATGATCGCCTAGAAGCAGCGCTGCATGAAATTGAGGATGTTTTAGACAATAGTGTTCCCGTTTTTAAACGATGGTATGCGATCAAACTGTTTGAGCGCGATCCTGAGATTTCGAAAGGTCTAAAAATTTCTGCAAAGCAATTAAAGGAAGTCGAACAATTGATCCGTTTGACTGAAAAGATATTTGATGAAGATAGCGAGACGATCATCATCAATGAACGGTACGAATGGTTGACCCAATTAACGGCTCTTTGTGTGGTCACAAAGGACTCTTTTCAGCTTTCTATCAGTGATAAGATCGATCGGATCGTTACCAATCGGTGGTTTGCATTACCTATTTTTGCTTTTGTTATGTGGTTTGTCTATTATCTAGCCATCCAAACGATTGGGACGATCGGAACCGACTGGGTCAACGATACGTTGTTCGGCGGCTGGTTGCCAAACCATATTGAACAGTTATTAGTTGAGTGGCAAGTAGCTGACTGGATGCAACAATTGATTTTAAATGGGATCATTGCTGGAGTCGGGGCTGTTTTAGGATTTCTCCCACAATTAATCGTTCTTTTCTTATGCTTGAGTTTCTTAGAGGACTGCGGCTACATGGCACGGATAGCGTTTGTGATGGACAGATTGTTCCGAAAATTTGGACTTTCAGGAAAATCATTTATTCCCATGCTGATTGCTACTGGTTGTGGGGTGCCGGGTGTAATGGCAAGTCGAACGATTGAAAACGAACAGGACAGACGGTTGACGATCATGGTCACTACATTTATGCCCTGTTCTGCAAAATTGCCTATCATTGCATTGATTACGGGAGCATTTTTTCCTCATGCTTCATGGGTTGCTCCTTCTGCCTATTTTTTAGGGATGACTTCTATTGTCATCTCTGGGATCATGTTGAAGAAAACCAAATTATTTGCTGGAGACACGTCTCCTTTCATCATGGAATTGCCAACTTACCATTTGCCACAATGGTCGATCATTCTAAGACAGACATATGATCGAAGTAAGTCGTTCGTGAAAAAGGCTGGCACGATTATTTTTGTCTCAAGTATCCTTATCTGGTTTACATCTTCATACAATTTTATCGGACAAGCTGTGCCTGAAAGTCAAAGTATCTTAGCAAGCTTTGGACGTGTGATTGCCCCTATTTTCCAACCGCTTGGCTGGGGAAACTGGCAAGGGACTGTGGCTACCATCACCGGTCTGATTGCGAAAGAAAATATCATTGGTACCTTTGGAATTTTATTTGGGCACAAAGAAGTTTCTGAAAATGGTCAAGAAATTTGGCTGGCATTGCAAAATACGTATACATCTGCTGCTGCTTATTCATTTTTAGCATTCAATTTGCTATGTGCTCCTTGTTTTGCCGCAATTGGCGCAATCCATCGGGAAATGAATTCTGCGAAGTGGACGATGATCGCAGTAGGCTATCAATGCGGTTTTGCTTATTTGATCAGCTTTATTATCTATCAGCTCTCTCACTTGTTTGAAGGGGGACATTTAGTCATCCAAACTTATTTGGCAGGGATATGTATCATCGGTATCTGTTATGCATTATTGAAAAAGAAAGCAAAGACTAGTAACGTATTAACCATTTCGTTAGAAGGTGAACAATAATATGGCAACATTTTTATTAAGCGTCTTGATATTTGGCAGTGCAGCAGCTATTGTTTATTCGCGATTAAAATCAGGAAAAACATGTGATGAATGTAAAAGTGCCTGTCCTGTAAAGAAGGTTCAGAAGAAAACGATGGTGGACTGATCTCTAGTCAGAAAAATCACTTCTGCATAAAGAAATACACTAAATAAACATAAGTTAAATAAGCAAAATAAAGCGCCACATGTGAATGTCTTCGTTGACTATTTCCGTGTGGCGCTTTATTTCCTCAAGCATGATCTAATGCTCAGGTCATGACGCTGAACTTACAACAATCAACGGTGTTCCCTCAGCTGACCCTCGGCATTAAATCATAACTACTCAAAACATGAAGAGCTGTTTCGAGTAGCTTCTCTTTAATGCTCAGGTCATAGCGCTAGGTTCACAACAATCAACGGTGTTCACCTAGCTGACCCTCGGCATTAAATCATAACTACTCAAAACATGGAGAGCTGTTTCGAGTAGTTTCTCTTTAATGCTCAGGTCATAGCGCTGAGCTCACAACAATCAACGGTGTTCCCTCAGCTGACCTTCGGCATTAAATCATAGCTACTCAAAACATGAAGAAGCTGTTTCGAGTAGCTTCTCTTTAATGCTCAGGTCATAGCGCTGAGCTCACAACCTTTTGCTTATTTTTCTTTCCCATAGTAAGATGGAACAGAAAAGTAGAAGAGAGAGGAAAAAATATGGCTGGGAAGAAAAAAATCGTTCGGCCGAGATATCAACAGATTGCTGTTGATTTGGCAGAACGGATTGTGGAAAATCGTTACAAAATCGGTGAGAAAATACACGCGAGATCTACGTTAGCAAGTACATATAATGCATCTCCTGAAACGACGAGAAAAGCGATCAATGTGCTAGTCGATCTTGGAATCATGGAGGTTCGTCACGGAAGCGGCGCCTTTGTAGCATCAAAAGAAAAAGCAAAAGATTTTTTGTTGCAATATCAGGATGTCCAATCGATCCAAGAAACAAAAGCGGAGATCATGGCGAGTGTAGAAAAGCAACAAGAAGAGTTGGATCACTTTTCTCAATTACTGGATCAACTGGTAAATCAAACGAAGAGGATCCACAAGATGAACCCCTTATTGCCGTTTGAACTATTATTGACGAATGAGGCAACGCATCTCGATCAGTCAATCAGCGAGTTGAATATCTGGCAAGCAACTGGTGCGACAGTGATTGCAATCTCGCATGAAGAAGAGTTGCTTGTGTCGCCTGGCCCATATGCTAAATTTACTGCGGGGGATACAGTCCACTTTATTGGAAATGAATTTACATTACAGCGAATGACCAATTTCTTTTATCCAGAAAATTAGCGTTGCAAGTGAGTTGTTTTTTCTCATCAAATTTTAAGCTTAGTAAATCCCGATTTAAAAGGGATTTGCCGAGCTTTTTTTCGTTTGATTAAAAGAATACAGTTAGCGTTTTTGACAAAAGTGACTACACGATGTTAGTATAGTGTGGTCACTTTTTTCAGAAAGAAAAATGAATTTACATAGGTAAAGGAGAATTTGTTTGGTAAAAGTTGAAGTAAAGAATTTAACAAAGATATTTGGTAAAAAAACGCAAGCTGCTTTGGAAATGATGAAGAACCGTCAACCAAAGACAGATATATTAAAAAAGACTGGCGCAACCGTTGGTGTTTATGATGCAAGTTTTGATGTGCAAGAAGGAGAAATCTTCGTGATCATGGGGCTTTCAGGTAGTGGGAAATCAACATTGATCCGCTTACTGAACCGATTGATCGAGCCGACTTCTGGAAATATCTATATTGATGGAGAAGATATTTCAAAATTAAGTAAAGAAGAACTTCGTGAAGTACGCCGCCATAAAATCAATATGGTTTTTCAAAATTTCGGCTTATTCCCTCATCGGACGATCTTAGAAAATACTGAATATGGATTAGAAGTTCGTGGAGTACCAAAAGAAGAACGGCAACAAAAAGCAGAGCAAGCATTGGAAAATTCAAGTTTGCTTTCATTCAAGGATCAATATCCTAGTCAATTATCTGGAGGGATGCAACAGCGTGTCGGTCTAGCTAGGGCATTAGCGAATGATCCAGAAATCTTACTGATGGATGAAGCTTTTTCTGCTCTTGATCCTTTGATCCGTAAGGAAATGCAAGATGAGTTACTCGATTTACAAGCGAACGTACAAAAAACAATCATTTTTATCACACATGATTTAAACGAAGCATTACGTATTGGTGATCGAATCGCTTTGATGAAAGATGGTGAAATCATGCAGATTGGGACTGGTGAAGAAATTTTGACCCATCCAGCGAATGATTACGTCCGTGAATTTGTTGAAGAAGTCGATCGTTCAAAAGTACTGACTGCCCAAAACATCATGGTACCTGCTTTAACGACGAACATCGAATCAGATGGGCCAAATGTAGCACTAACTAGAATGAGGAATGAAGAAGTAAGTATGCTGATGGCTGTTGATAGAAAAAGACATCTTAAAGGGATCATTACTGCAGATCAAGCATTAGAAGCAAGACGTCAAAAACGTCCATTGATTGATTTCTTAGATGAAAATGTAACGGTGATTGGTAAAGATATGGTGGTTAGTGATATCTTCAATATCATCTATGACTCCCCAACTCCTCTAGCCGTTGTGGATAATGGCAAACTAAAAGGTGTTGTCATTCGCGGTAGTGTAATCGAAGCATTAGCAGAAACGAGTGAGGTGAGTGATGATGAATAATTTATTGAACTATCGATTACCAGTCGCTGATTGGGTAGAGAACATCACTGAATGGTTTACAACGACCTTTGCAGGATTATTCTCATTTTTACAAACAATTGGTCAAGCAGTAATGTCAGGAATCACTAATTTACTTTTGGTCATTCCCGCACCATTGTTTATCTTGATATTAACGATTATTGCTTTCTTTATTTCTAAAAAACGTCCAGGATTAACGCTCTTCACACTGATTGGCTTATGGTTTATCTATAATCAAGGATTGTGGACAGACTTGATGAACACAGTAACGCTCGTTTTATTATCCAGCGTTATTTCTATCGTCATTGGTGTGCCACTAGGTATTTTGATGGCAAAAAGCAGTAAAGCTCAAAGTATCATCAAACCAATTCTTGACTTTATGCAAACAATGCCAGGATTTGTGTATTTGATTCCAGCAGTTGCTTTCTTTGGGATCGGTATGGTGCCGGGGGTATTTGCCTCTGTCATCTTTGCTTTACCACCGACTGTTCGTTTTACGAACTTAGGGATTCGCCAAGTACCAAAAGAGTTGGTCGAAGCGTCTGATTCATTTGGTAGTACAAGCTGGCAAAAATTATTCAAACTAGAATTGCCATTAGCTAAAAGTACGATCATGGCTGGGATCAATCAAACTACGATGTTATCTCTTTCAATGGTTGTCATTGCTTCAATGATTGGGGCACCTGGCTTAGGACGTGGCGTGTTATCTGCTTTACAACGTGCGCAAGTCGGTAACGGATTCGTTAATGGGGTAGCATTAGTCATCTTGGCGATTATCATTGACCGCTTCACACAGCATTTAAACCAGCCAAATAGTAAAAAGGCAGTAAATGGCTCAAAACAACCAAATAAAAAGCGTCAAGGGATCATCATAGGGGCTGTAGTCGTAGTGCTTTTAGGTGCAATCGGTTTAGGTAGTTTTTCAAGTGCAAAAGAAACGAAAAAAATCAATCTCTCTTACGTTGAATGGGATACAGAGGTCGCTTCAACAAATGTTGTTGCGGAAGTGTTAAAGGGAATGGGCTATGATGTTACAATCACTCCTCTTGATAACTCCATCATGTGGGAATCTGTTTCAAAAGGTGAGTCAGATGGGATGGTTTCTGCATGGTTGCCAAAAACACATGGTTCACAATATGCACAATACAAAGATCAAATCAACGATCTAGGTGCCAACTTAACAGGTGCTAAAGTTGGACTAGCTGTACCTAGTTATATGGATGTCAACTCTATTGCAGATTTAACTGACCAAGCAGATAAAAAAATTACTGGGATTGAACCTGGTGCAGGCGTCGTCAATGCAGCGGAAAACACGGTTAAACAATACGATAATCTAAAAGGATGGACTGTTGAAACTTCCTCATCAGGCGCAATGACTGTTGCTTTAGGACAAGCAATCAAAAAGCATGAACCAATTGTGATCACCGGTTGGACACCACATTGGATGTTTGCTAAATATGATTTGAAATATTTGGAAGATCCGAAAAAAGCGATGGGAGATGCTGAAGAAATCCACACAGTTGTACGTAAAGGATTAAAAGAAGATCAGCCTGAAGCTTATAAAGTATTAGATAAATTCCATTGGACAGAAAAAGATATGGAAAAAGTCATGTTGGAAATCAACAATGGAAAAGAACCACAACAAGCAGCACAAGACTGGATCAAAGAAAATCAAAAAACAGTCGATAGCTGGAAAGAATAAGCATACTTTTCAAATTCAATGGGGAATAAGAAAACATCTAGCGTAGAAGAACCAATTCTATTCTAGATGTTTTTTTGTAAATGAGGTTGCAAAAATCTGAGCATGGATTGACTTGTTGCTGCCAGTTGTTACACTGAGGAAAGAAGGACATTTTAGTGAGTAGGGGAGAGTAACACATGATCAAATTGATATTGACTGATTTAGACGGAACATTTTTGGATAGTAAGGGTAGCTTCGATAAGGAGTTTTATCAACAAGTAAAAGGATCGATGGATGACCAAGCGATTTACTTTGCTCCTTGTACAGGAAAACAATGTGAACGTGTAGAAGAACTTTTTGGACCAGAACTTTCTAAGGATTTATGGATCTTAGGTGATAGTGCGACACGCATCAAGCACAACAATGAATACGTTTACGAATCGTTTTTGCCGAATGATCTTGGAATCAAACTGATCAATAAACTAGAAGAAATTGCCAATGATTATACGATCATTGCTTGTACGCCGACTGCAGCGATGATCAAAGAAACTACGTCTGAAGAGGACAAACAGATGGTGAGAGGTTCCTATCGAGAAGTTCAATTGGTAGAAGAGCTTAATAAAATAACCGAAGATTTTGTGAAGATCACTGTCTATGATAGAAAGAAAAGATGTTTTGAGTATGTAAAGGAACTGATGGAGTTCAAAGAACAGGCATATATCGTTGCTTCTGAAGCCGCATGGATCGATATTTCAAATGCGGGTGTGCATAAAAGAACGACAGTGAAAGAATTGCAAAAGCTGTTAGGGGTCACCAAGGAAGAAACGATGGCATTTGGTGATGGCTTAAATGATATCGAATTGTTGAATGCTGCTGCGTACAGTTTTGCGATGGAAAATGCTTTTGAGGAAACAAAAGCAGCAGCGAATTTCATCACTCGATCAAATGATGAACAAGGGGTACTACAGACGATTCAAAAAATAATTGCATTACAAAAATAGTATAACATTAGTTTTGCTAAGAGGTATCCTCAAGAAGTATAGAACATCGAATCAAACGCAAGCAAGGATAAGTGTATACCCGAAAATCCTACCTGAAAACAAAAAAATGTCATCACGTACATCTTTTTCGAAACTACCGAAGTAGCCAAAGATGTACTGATGACGTGGGTTTGGCACCCAATGGGCCGTGAGGGGCTCGAACCCGCGACCCGCTGATTAAGAGTCAGCTGCTCTACCAACTGAGCTAACGGCCCATATGAAAAGTACTTTATAATAGTAGCACTATGGATTTTAAAATGCAAGTCTGCGTTTGTAAAAATTCAAAAAAAACTTTACTTCTTTATAGGAAATCATTCATAGATTATTCATAAATTCCCCCTATTATATAAGTATACCAACCAACAAAAGTTCTTGTAAGAGAACAAACCCTAACACTTTTTCATTTTTTTACTCCTTCCCGCCGTTACCCGCGGCGGGTCTCCTAATCTTAACGATGCTTAAAGAAACAAAGAGAAAAGTCCCCACTGAAAGTTCACTTTCAATGGGGGCTTTTTATTCATTCTGGTTGCTCTATCAGTAAGTGTATCCATGCAAATTCCCGACTTGTTCGAATCCAGCAGCGATTCCTGACTGATGGAACACAATCTGTTTGTTCTTTTGTAAAGTCACTGTCATCTCAGTACTAGCTTTTTCCCGAATGACACGATTCATCAGTCCTTTGTGAGGAGCCATCAATGGATGCCCCCCATTTTGCAGGACTTTGATCTGTAATATATATTGTTTTTGCTTGATTGTTATAATCAGCTGGTTTTCTTCGCAGAAGATATCCATGATCTTGGCACCATAATAAGTAGCAAAACGATATTCTTTCCCGTGATAATGCAATACAGAGATGATACCTAAAAAGCGGCTACCCATAAAGGGGATGTCTGCTGCAGAAAAGAAAAAATTCGCTTCGGAAGTCGCAAACTGATTACATTGTGCCCAGAGATACGTAGCTGGAAAAGAACTGCCCCAATCTTTTTCCAAATAACCAATACCGTTCGTAAAATCAATGATTTTTCCATTCCATACTAAAGTTCCCTTTAAAGAATGCCTCATACTTAAGATGCCATGGTAACACTCCATAAATGAGAGATAAGAAAAAGGCCCCATAATACTGGGAGCATAGGTTGATTTGTTTAGCACAGTAAAATCGCCAAATGTGATCGTTCCTTGGATTGTTAAGTTCGGACCTTTTAATGATAGAGAAAGTCCTTTTTCACTAAATACATTTGTCCCGATCTTAACGAATAATTGATCTTCTTTGATCCATAGATCTTGAGGTTCAAAATAGAACATTTCGGAATGCTCATGATTGATGACTTGGATAAAGGGATATTTCAGGCCATCTTCCCCAACTGAATAACCGGGAATAAAGGCATAAACGTCTTTTTCGATTTGTTGCTTAAAATACCATCCTTCAAAAAAAGGATATTTTCTTTGTTCCCCTTGGAAGTATTTATCTGTTGAAATCATTCTCGTTCCCTCCGTTCAGGTACATTTTACCATGGGAGATTGAAAGCCTATGCATAAAAGGCTTCTTGATATAGAGAAGGACTGTTATCTAGTTAGTTAGTCATAGCAAGTGGGCAATTGTATTTGTTTTTTTCCTCAATATTTTTTTAAAATGCAAAATTAGTATAAACTTTTCATCTAGTTAAGGTAACTAGATTGAATGTTTTTGATAACTTTGATAAGATATAAATGAAAACAAAAAAGGGAGATAAAACCATGGAAAAGATGAAGCAACAATTAATCGAGTGGGGAAAAGATCTAGAAGATTTCCACTTGCCACATTGGGAAGAACTTCCTGATTTAGATCTTTATATGGATCAAGTGAGAACATTAGTCGATCGTTATCTTTCTCCAGTCATTCAAGGAGAAAAGCATCCTTTACTCACCTCATCAATGGTCAATAATTATGTGAAACTTGGGTTGATACCAGCGCCTGTCAAGAAAAGATATAACAAAGAACATGTGGCATTTTTGATTGCGATCACGACTTTGAAACAGGTCTTGACGATTCCTGAAATCAAGGAAGGTATCTTATTTCAAGGGAAAACAGTAGGAATCCGCGAAGCCTATAATTTATTTTGCTCTGAACAAGAAACTGCGGTCAAAATGGTCAGCCGACTAGCGCAAGGAGAAAATTATCCACCGTTCCTTGATCAAGAAACGCCGGTGGAATATATTGCTGTTCGGTCTGCCACTTTGTCTTTTGCGATGAAGTTATTGGCAGAAAAGACGATTAGCTTAGAAACAGAGTATTTAATTGAGGAGAAAAAAAATGAAAAATAAAATTGCTATTTTAGTAGATTCTGGTACAGATGTACCACAAGAATTGATTGAAAAATATCAGATGTATGTTATCCCATTAAAAATCATCTATAAAGATAAAGTTTATACAGATAAAGTCGATATTACGCCAGAAGAGATCTATCAAAGATTACCGCAAGAAATCCCTGGAACCTCTCTACCAGATGGCGAAACGATCACTAAGATTTTTGAAAAGATCAAAGCAGATGGCTACGATAAAGTGTTAGCTATTACTATTTCTAGTGGGTTAAGCGGTACTTTCAATATCGTACGACTGATCGCAGAACAGCAAGAAGAATTGGAAGCGCATGTATTAGATACGAAGAACATTGGAATCGGAGCAGGTTTCTCTGCGATCCAAGCAGCAAAGTGGTTAGAAGAAGGAGTCGAATGGCAGACATTGATCGACAAGTTGAACGAACTAGTTGAGCACACAAAAGTGTTCTTCAATGTAGCGACTTTAGAATATCTGCAAAAAGGTGGACGTATCGGTTTGGTTGCTTCTATCCTTGGGAATGCGTTAAAACTAAACCCCATCATTTCTTGTAACGACGAAGGTATTTATTATACTGTTGGCAAGGCAAGAGGTCGTAAGAAAAGTTTAGATAAAACAGTTGGCTATGTGCGCGAACGAATTGGCACAGCTAAAGTGTTCAATTTAGCGGTTGCACATGGTGATGCGAAAGAGGAAGCCATCGCAATGGTAGAAAGACTAAAAACTGAATTTCCTCAAGCACAGCACGTTTATTTTGGACAAATCTCTCCAGCGTTAGTTGTCCATACAGGGCCGGGATTGCTAGGTGTAGGAATACAAGTTTTGGAAAACTAAATAATCGTTGAAAAGAATACCAAGAATGTAGTGAAGAAGTCTTTCGAAAAAGTCAGGTTGGAAATCCATCTGTGAAGGACAAACTATTTTCTTGGTATTTTTTTGCGGAGTTTTCCATTAAAGGAGCTACGTAAGAAGAACATTTTCTAAATGACACAATATTTAATAATATATGTTATTGAAAGTTTGCAGAAAATGTTATAATCAGAAGCGGAGGTGTTTTTTTATGAAAAAAGGAATTGCTGAACTTATTGGTACGTATATTTTAGTTTTTGTAGGAACGGGAGCGGCCGTACTAGGCGGTGGTGCTTCAGGAATCGTCGGTACTACTGGGATTGCCTTGGCTTTTGGTTTGACAATCATTGCAGCAGCATATAGTATCGGAACGATTTCAGGTGCACATCTGAACCCAGCTGTTTCAATTGCAATGTGGTTGAACAAACGCATTACAACAACTGAATTATTTTATTATATGGCGGGACAGATCGTTGGGGCTTTTGCGGCGTCATTATCCTTGGCGGGCATATTAGATTCTGCTGGTAAAGGTGTCGACAATCTAGGGCAAAATACATTTGAAATGGGTGTAGGTGGTGCCTTAGCAGTTGAAATCATCCTCACATTTATTTTTGTATTAGTGATCATGACAGTGACGAGTCCAAGTAAAGGAAACAGTAGACTAGCAGGAATCGTTATTGGATTGACATTGACACTAGTCCATTTCGTGGGTGTACCGTTGACTGGAATGTCTGCCAACCCAGCTCGTAGTCTAGCACCAGCATTCTTAGTAGGCGGACAAGCATTGGATCAAGTTTGGGTATTCGTAGTAGCACCAATCGTCGGGGGAATCATTGCGGCACTTGTAGCAAAATACCTCTTGGAAACCGAAGATCTAGATACCATCGAAGTTTGATGTGGGTCAGTGTCATTCTGAGTGATGACAGCAAGAAACTGTAGAAACAAGAAACAGAAATATTCGTTTGAAGAATCGAAAATGGAAATGCTAAGGTTCAAGGAATAAAGGTCAAAAAAATGTTCTTTAAATTTTGAGGATATTCGCTTTATTCTTAGAAAAGTGTTTGCCATAGTCATCGATTAGTCGAATCTAGAGGTGAGACAAAAGTGGTTTTTACTTTTGTTCCACCTTTTTTCTTTTAAAAAAGGCTTTTGAGACCTTGTTTTTTACAGAGATGAAACATATTCGGAAATAAGTTATAATAGAAGAGTATGACAATAAATAAAAAAGAGGTGGCTCTTTATGAAAAAGATTTTAGTTGTCGATGACGAAAAGCCGATTTCGGATATCGTCAAATTTAATTTAGCCAAAGAAGGCTATGATGTTTACACTGCTTATGACGGGGAAGAAGCCTTGGAAAAAGTGACTGAGGTAGAACCTGATTTGATTTTACTGGATTTGATGTTGCCAAAAATGGATGGACTGGAAGTGGCTCGTGAAGTACGCAAAACTTACGATATGCCGATCATTATGGTAACGGCAAAGGATTCTGAAATCGATAAAGTCTTAGGTCTAGAATTAGGCGCAGATGATTATGTCACCAAGCCATTTTCTAATCGTGAGTTAGTCGCTCGGGTCAAAGCAAATCTTCGCAGAGGAGCAACTGCATCTAAAGAAGTAGAGGAAGAAACGCCGTCAGAATTGGTGATCGGCGATTTGACGATCCATCCAGATGCGTACATGGTAACCAAACGAGGAGAAACGATCGAATTGACACATCGTGAATTTGAATTGCTCTTTTATTTAGCCAAACATATTGGGCAAGTGATGACCCGTGAACACTTATTACAAACTGTTTGGGGTTATGACTATTTTGGGGATGTACGAACAGTGGACGTTACAGTACGACGTTTACGCGAAAAAATTGAAGATAATCCGAGTCACCCTAATTATTTAGTGACGCGTCGAGGTGTCGGTTACTATTTACGTAACCAAGAACAGGAGTAGTTGATGAAAAGGAAAGTCCGCTTTTTTCGATCAGTCAATTTTAAAATAGCCATTACATTTATTTTGATTTTGCTGATCTCTATTGAAATTATTGGAGCGTATTTCATCCGAGGACTGGAACGTTCAACGATCAATACGTTTATCAAAGATATGAATCAGACGGTTGAATCATTAGCAACTACAATCAGCCCTGAGTTGAATCGTAAAGATAGCGCAGATACAGACGAAGTAAATGCGAATATCAAGCGGTTTATTGAAACGAGTGCATCTAGCGATATTCTGGAGATGCGTGTGGTGGACGAAAAAGGGATCATACGTGGGACAACAGATGTGAGTGAGCAGAGTTCTATTGGTAAAAAAAATGATTATGTCGACATCAATGACTTCACAACCAAACGCTATGTAGCACTCGACAATGACGATAAGCGGGTGAACATCAATATTCAACCTATCCTATCCCCGACCGGTGATGCCGTTATCGGGGCTCTTTACGTCAAAAGCAATATTGAACAAAAATATTCAGAAATCAATAATACCGCACTTATCTTCTTTACTGCCTCATTGATTGCTGCATTTATCTCTATGATCGTTTCCGTCCTAGTCGCGCGTTCGATCACCCAACCAATCGGAGAGATGCGTGAGCAAGCGATTCGGATCGCTCGAGGAGATTATAGTCGGAAAGTCAAAGTCCATGGTCAAGATGAATTGGGGCAACTGGCTGATACATTCAATCAATTGGCTGAACGTATCGAAGAAGCACAAGATACGATGGAAGCTGAAAGAAATCGGCTAGATAGCGTCCTTTCTCATATGACAGATGGAGTAATTGCCACAGACCGTCGAGGCAAGGTGATCACGATCAATGACATGGCAATCTCATTGTTGGATGTAAAAAATGAAGAGGCAATCGGACAGTCGATCTTAACACTACTGGACATTGAAGAAGAGTACACGTTACGAAAATTGTTGGAAGATCCGAATGAAATGGTTCTCGACCGTTCAACGGGATTGATGGAAAGTGACCAAATGATTTTACGCGTAGAATTTTCGATGATCCGCAGAGAATCTGGATTTATCAGTGGTTTAGTTGCGGTTCTTCACGATGTCACAGAGCAAGAAAAAACAGAAAGAGAACGACGTGAGTTCGTATCGAATGTTTCACATGAATTGCGGACACCATTGACGAGTATGCGCAGCTATATCGAAGCATTAAGTGAAGGTGCTTGGAAAGACGAAGAAGTTGCCCCTAACTTTTTAAAAGTTACGCTAGATGAAACGGATCGGATGATTCGGATGATCAATGATCTGCTAAATCTTTCAAGGATGGACACAGGAAATACGCAACTTCAACTAGAATATGTGAATTTCAATGAACTAGTCAATTTTGTACTTGACCGATTTGATATGATGGTTGGTAATCAGGAAAAAAATTATCGGATCAAAAGAGAATTTACCCAAAGAGATCTATGGGTGGAAATCGATACAGACAAGATCATTCAAGTGGTGGATAATATCATGAATAATGCAATCAAATATTCTCCAGATGGTGGAACGATCACCTGTCGATTACTAGAAACACACAATAATGTGATTTTAAGTATTACAGACCAAGGGCTAGGGATTCCTAAAAAAGACTTGAACCGAGTTTTTGAGCGCTTCTACCGTGTTGATAAAGCACGAGCAAGAGCCCAAGGAGGAACTGGGCTGGGGCTTGCGATTTCAAGAGAAGTGATAAAAGCACATCGTGGTGCAATCTGGGCAGAAAGTAAAGAAGGACAAGGTTCAACTTTCTATATTTCTTTACCATATGAACCTTATGAGGAGGAATGGTGGGAATGAAAATATCTGAAAAAGTTGTTCGGATCGGACTGATTTTGATGATTGCTTTAAGCATCTATTTCTCTTATGCCATTTGGTTAAGCCCAGCAGGAAAGACATCGATCAATGTCGATGAAACTAGCTCGCAAGTAGTGGAATCTCAAAATTATCGTAAAGCATCAGAGGTATTTCTACCGTTGCATCTAACTTGGATAAATGCTGGATCGCTGAAAGAAACAAACAGTGAGAATCTTATTACCCGTTTACAAACGGTCGTTGAAGGGGCAAGATTTGGTCGACTTTCTGAAGTGGTTTCTGGAAACTTAGAAAAGTTCAATCAGACAAAAACAATTGATGAGGGTGTCGAACTTACGTATAATGCACCTTTGCTTTTAAGCGAATATAAAGATGCCTTTCATTTGAATTTTGATATTTCAGCAATTACCAAGGAAGATGATACGCCTTATTTCAATCGTATCCAATTTGATGAGAAAAAGGATAAAGTACGTTTTATCAATTATTCTGATCACACGATTTATGAGGCGAGTATTTCGATCGATTGGTCGGATCTAGAGAAAGAATTAAAAGCTACAGGTATTAAATGGACAGAAATGAATGCTGAACCATCTATCATGCCAACGCAGTATGATACAAAAAATCCGGTGAAACTGAAGAAATATAGTTACATCTTGTCACAACAACCATATACAGTATTTCGAAATGCTTTTTTTCAAAAACCTGACGAAGTAAAGAATAATGATGAGAGCAGTGAATTGATTTTCTATGATAGAAATGAAACGATGTCGATCCACTCGGACACACAAGTCGTTGATTTTCGGGGAGAAACTCCGGAAGAAGCCTCTGGCGATATTTTTTCCGAAAGTTTCCCTTACATTAGTAAGCTAGGTAGTTCTCTTGGTAATATGCGCTACTTTGATCGTAAGGAAAATAAAATCGATTATCGGATATTTGTAGAAGGATTTCCCGTCTTTGGTTCGGATAGTAAGGGACAGGTTGGAATTGAGATTGGTGATGATTCCGGCGGGTCTGAGGTGAATATCCAAACAAGTTTGAATACGATCCAAGTGCCGATCCCTTCTGATGAGGAAGTAGAATTACCAAATACAGAAAATGTGATTCAAAATTTAGTCGATAAAGGTGCAGATAAAGGGAAAATCCAATCGATCATCGTAGGGTATACATGGCAAAATATCAAAGAAACGAATCGTGTCGTCGATCTATTGCCAGAATGGTATGTGAAATATCAAGAACAATGGTATTCCGTAAGTGAGTTGCTTGTAAGGTTACCTGGATCGGAGGCGAAATAAATGGATTTCAAAAAGATTGAATGGATCTTTTTCGTTGCCTTTTTAGGTCTTAACATTTTCTTATTCAGTAGTTACCATGATGCTGTAAATCAAGAAAACAATGTTATTCGCTCTGATCAAACAGAATCGATCCAGCAACGCCTTGCCAGTGATGACATCTCATATACAGGGAAAATCTCCTCTGAAAGTCGTCAAGGGTATTACCTTAGTGCAGAAGAAACAGATCTTAGCAATGTGCTGACGGATTATCGCCGTAATTCAGATAAAAGAGGTTTGTTAAGTAGCGGGGTCGTGTTAAATGATGATGTGCTAACAAAGACGTTATCAGAAACAGAATCAGAAAAGAGTACGTTTGATCCTGATCAGTTAGGTCATTCTGTTGCAGATTTTTTAGCTAATAAAGAGGATGTATTGTTTGGCACTGATTATATGTATATGAAGCATTTCTCGACACTAGGTGGAGATTCTCCTGAAATTGAAGCAAGTCAAGTGTACGAAGGCTTACCTTTCTATGATGATACAGCGAAAATCGTGTTTTCTTTGGATAAGGTAGATAACCGCTACGCAGTCACCAAATACACCCAGACACATCTTTCAGGTATTGAACAGCTACGTGAGAAAACAGAATTACACACAGAAGAAGATGCAATCAAAACATTATATATAAATAACAAAATTTCCCGAGGTTCAAAGATTTTATGGCGACAATTGGCGTACTCCTGTATTCTTAAAGTACGTGAAAAAAATGTTTATGTACCTATTTGGTATGTAGCAATCGAAACAGCTGATAAAGTAACACAAGTTGAATCAGTCAATGCATTCAGTAATACGATTGTTACAAATAATACGATTCCAAAGGTGGAAGATCATTAAAAAAGTAGGTATAATGAAAAAAGTTTACAAAGTAAGAAGGGAAGTAGTGAAATGGCTGAAGAAAAACCAGCTTTCAAAATCAGTATCCTAGCAAGCGGAAGCTCTGGAAATTCACTTTATATTGAAAGTGATAAAAAGCGACTTCTGGTGGATGCTGGACTCAGCGGGAAAAAAATTACTTCTTTAATGGCACAGATTGATCGGACACCTGACCAGTTAGATGGGATTTTAGTAACGCATGAACATCGAGACCATATTCATGGGGTCGGTGTATTAGCGAGAAAGTATCATTTAGATGTCTTTGCCAATGAAAAAACTTGGGAAGCGATGTCGCCGTTGATCGGAAATGTTCCAATTGAGCAAAAACATTTATTTGAAATGGGGAAGGTTCAAACTTTTGGCGATCTAGACGTTGAAAGTTTTGGTGTATCACACGATGCAGCAGCACCTCAATTCTATCGTTTCTATAAAGAAAATCGGTCATTTGTCATGTTGACAGATACCGGATATTGTAATGATCGTATGCGTGGGATCATCAAGAATGCAGATGGCTATCTTATGGAAAGCAATCATGATCTGGAAATGCTTCGTATGGGACCTTATCCCTGGAATCTAAAGCAACGGATTCTAGGGGATCGAGGCCATCTTTCTAATGAAGACGGGGCGCTAGTCATGACAGATGTGATTGGTGACCGAACAAAACGGATCTATCTGGGACATTTAAGTAAAGAAAACAATATGAAAGAACTTGCGCATTTAACCATGGAAAATGTCCTTAAAGAAAAAGATCTGGGTGTTGGTTATGACTTTGATGTCTATGACACAGATCCAGATGAAGCAACGGAACTATTTTCAATATGATCGATCCATGATTAGAGAAAAGTAGTTGTATCTATACACTAAAAAAAGAATGTTCTCTTCATAACAAGTTAGGACTCACAAATTTTTGTGAATCCTAGCTTGTTTTTTTGTCATCTTAGATCAGAACAACTATTTCTAAATGAAGAAATAATGATGGCTTGTTTATTCCAAGAATCGGTTATGCTCAAAGCAATCAAACGTTTGATCCAAAAAAAGGGGAAAGAAAATGAGAAAAAAAACTAAATTAGTGTTAACCGTAAATCAAAGACGTCATATTGAACGTGAACTACTCAGAGTGACAAGTGTAACAAAGGTTGCTAGATCTAGCCATGTTCCTCCAAAATTAGTAAAATTCGTCAAACAAGAACTAATCAAAAAAAAAGAAACTCACAGGAAATGAAATAAGACAGTCGGTCAAAAAGAAGACAAATGCTTTTCAAAAGGAAAGTGTAAAATCAACGCCGATAAAAACTGTAGAAAAACAAAAAGATTTAAGACAGAAGCAATCCGACGATACGGCAAAAATATCGTCGAATCGGGCGAGAAAAAAGCAAAATCTAGAGAGAAGCATATCCAATGTGTCAGGTAAGAGGAATACAAACAGGCAAGAATTGAAAATCAGTACAAAAGCGCAAGTTGAACGTCTAAAATATAAATATAAAAGACAAAAATTAAAAACTTACAGAAATAAATTAAAGCTTGATTTAAACAAAATCGACATGATTGAAAAAGAAGTAAACCTAGAAAGAAGAAAAGTGGAGCTAGAGAGAAAAGAAGTAGATCTAGAAAGAAGAGAAGTGGACTTTAAAAAAAGAAAAACAGACCTAGAAAAAAGAGAATTGTGCTTAGAGAGAAAAGAAGTAGACTTAGAAAGAAGAGAAGTAATTATAGAGAGAAAAAATCTAGAACTGATAATGAAAGAACAAAAAATCAAACAAACAGGTGAGAGACCAGAAATAAATGAACAAAGGCAGAAACGAATGTACTTGGACTCATCCTATATACATAAACAAAAATTATTACAGGATAAAGAAATCGGTGGAGTTGAAGCAGAAACCTATATGAGTATTACGGATCTGAAGAAACGTGGGTATGAATTTATGTCTAATAAGAAAATTTTGCATGAGAGGACTGAGTCGGCAATAAGATCTCGTCAGGACTAAGGTAACGTTCATTGAAGATATCATCGTAGAACTATTTAGAAAAATTGGCGAAGGGATTCTGCATGTGTTAACTTTCAGTTGTGTATCGAGAAAGAAAAGTAGAAGTGGCAGAAATAAGGAGAAAAGCAACAGATAAAACAAGAAAAATAATCCTGTTTCTGGCAATGAAGTGTTATCTAAAAGAAGACAGTAAAAAAATAAAAAAGCTTTTCCTAGAAAAATGAACGAGCTGTTTATGCTGGTATCGTTCTATTTTTTATTGAAAGCTTTTTTATTTTTATCAAATCAATGGTAAATTTTAATAGGAAAGCAATCCTTTTTGGATAGCGAGTTGGACAATCACGACAAGCGTGTTCATTCCGACATGAGTAATCATTGATGTCCAAATTCGACCAGTTACCTTATATTGTAAGCTGAAGAAAAAACCTAAGAAAAAGTAGATCAATAAATGTCCGTCATTATGTGCGAATGCAAAAAGCAAGGAACTAACAATGGCACCTACCCAAAAATTACTATATCTTCCAACAATACCCAAAATGCTGCGACGAAAGACGAATTCTTCCATGATCGGTCCAGCAATCGTAGTTGCGACAATGAAGGCTGGCGCTTCAAGGATCATCTGGATGATATTTTGTGTATTTTCAGAAGGCGCACTTTCTCCAAATAAAAATGTTTCCAATGTTACAGCTAAACTTTGCAGAATCAAGGCGATAAAAATACCAACAAGTCCATAAAGAATAATTTTTGGTACAGAAGATTTAGGAACTGCTGCTTCGATGGATAAAGGTTCCCTTTGTCTAAAATAAAGGAAGGCTAAAACGATCGCACCTAAAATATAAGCAATTGCTGTCGCAGTAATCAAATCTGTGGTTGTATGGACGATTCCAACAGAGGAAAGGATCAAAGGTGAAAGGAAAATCAATCCATAGCAAAAGATACTCAGAAAACTATATTTTTTTAATGACATAAGGTCCTCCTTAAAATTAGGCAGAATAACGAGGCTTGGACAGAAGTGTTTAACTCCGAGAAATAAGAAGGAGTTGCTTCTGCTCCCACGCTTTCTTTAATTATAACATACTTCATTTACCTTCTTTTGTTTTGAAACGTAAGGGATAACGTAAAAATTATAGAACTTCATTTAAAAAGCTTGCAAAAAAATGGAAGAATGAGTATTATTAAAAATGTAGGTTAGCACTCGACTTGTTAGAGTGCTAATGAATTCAAAAAAGAGTTATCGGAGGGATTTATCGTGTTAAAACCATTAGGTGATCGCGTCGTTATTGAAGTCGCAAAAGAGGAAGAAAAAACTGTTGGAGGAATCGTTTTAGCTTCATCAGCTAAAGAAAAACCACAAACTGGAACAGTTATCGCAGTTGGTGAAGGCCGTTTGTTAGAAAACGGGGAACAAGTTCCTGCTGCTGTAAAAGTAGGCGACCAAGTAATGTTTGAAAAATATGCCGGTACAGAAGTGAAATTTGAAGGAAAAGAATATTTGATCGTCGCTGGAAAAGATATCATGGCGATCGTTGAGTAAAAACAAAGCAATCAATTAAAATGAATGAAAAATTTTGATGAGGTGAATAGATATGGCAAAAGAATTGAAATTTTCAGAAGATGCTCGTGCAGCAATGTTACGTGGCGTAGATAAATTAGCAGATACAGTGAAAGTAACATTAGGGCCAAAAGGTCGTAATGTCGTATTGGAAAAATCATATGGCTCACCATTGATCACAAATGATGGGGTAACGATTGCGAAAGAAATCGAATTAGAAGATCATTTTGAAAACATGGGAGCAAAATTAGTTTCTGAAGTTGCTTCAAAAACAAACGATATTGCTGGTGACGGTACAACAACTGCTACAGTCTTGACTCAAGCAATCGTACGTGAAGGGTTAAAAAACGTTACAGCAGGAGCTAATCCTTTAGGTATCCGCCGTGGGATCGAATTAGCAACAAAAGCTGCTGTAGAAGAATTACACAATATTTCAACTGTTGTTGACTCAAAAGAAGCCATTGCACAAGTAGCGGCTGTTTCATCTGGCTCTGATAAAGTAGGACATTTGATTGCTGACGCTATGGAAAAAGTAGGAAACGATGGCGTAATCACTATCGAAGAATCAAAAGGGATCGAAACAGAATTAGACGTAGTTGAAGGAATGCAATTCGATCGCGGTTACTTATCACAATACATGGTAACTGACAATGATAAAATGGAAGCTGTTCTAGAAAATCCATACATTTTGATCACTGATAAAAAAATCTCTAACATTCAAGACATCTTGCCATTGTTAGAACAAATCTTACAACAATCTCGTCCATTATTGATCATTGCAGATGATGTGGATGGCGAAGCTCTACCAACATTAGTCTTGAATAAGATTCGCGGAACATTCAACGTTGTCGCTGTCAAAGCTCCTGGATTTGGTGACCGTCGCAAAGCAATGCTTGAAGATATCGCTATTTTGACTGGTGGTACAGTGATCACTGATGACCTAGGCTTAGAATTGAAAGACGCAACGATCGAAAACCTAGGAAACGCATCAAAAGTTGTTGTGGATAAAGACAACACAACAATCGTTGAAGGATCTGGCGAAAAAACAGCGATCGAAGCTCGCGTTCAATTGATCAAAAATCAAATCGCTGAAACAACTTCAGACTTTGATCGCGAAAAATTACAAGAACGCTTAGCAAAACTTGCAGGTGGTGTGGCTGTCGTTAAAGTCGGTGCTGCAACTGAAACAGAGTTGAAAGAATTGAAATTACGCATTGAAGATGCATTGAACGCAACACGTGCCGCTGTTGAAGAAGGCATGGTTTCTGGTGGGGGTACAGCATTAGTGAATGTCATCGGTAAAGTTTCTGCAGTAGATGCAGAAGGTGATGTTGCTACAGGTATCAAGATCGTTGTTCGTGCATTAGAAGAACCAATTCGTCAAATTGCAGAAAATGCTGGTTACGAAGGTTCAGTCATTGTTGATAAATTGAAAAATGTTGAATTAGGAACAGGATTCAATGCCGCAACAGGCGAATGGGTAAACATGGTAGAAGCTGGTATCGTTGACCCAACAAAAGTTACACGTTCAGCATTACAAAATGCAGCATCTGTTTCTGCATTGTTATTAACAACAGAAGCTGTCGTAGCTGACAAGCCAGAACCAGCGGCTCCAGCAGCGCCAGCAATGGATCCATCAATGATGGGCGGCATGATGTAGTATTTAAGAGAGAACCTTGATATATCTGGGTTCTCTTTTTTTAATTTATAGAAGAGTAAAGTAAAGAGTATAATCTAGTTTATTATTGGTGAGTAGGTAATAATAAATGTGCCATCACAACAAAGAGTAAACTTTAGAACTACACGAACAAAAAATCTACATTAAGAATTTTGTATCGAATGATAGCATTAGTTCAACTTATGAGGTAGAAACCTCGCTTCCTTTTTAGGCTAGTGTAGTAATATGGAAAAGAGGTTGGGACAAAAGTAAGAAACAATTTTGTCCCAACCTCTTTTTTTGAAATTTCCGAAAAACCTGACTTTTGGACTTTCGTTTATTCGAGAGTCTGTAGCAAATCTGATTTTTAGATTTATCCCACATTCGTTTGTTTGTTAGGAGAAGTCTCTGAAATGTTTTTCAAACATCTCTAGATATCAGTTTTTCAAAAGAAAGTGAGTGTGGGGCAAAAGTAAGAAACACTTTTGTCTCATTCTTTAAAAACGAATAAACGGTGGGAGCAGAAGCAACTCCTTCGGAAATAAGCCGAAATTCACAAAAATTTGAAAAGCAATTTTCGTTAATTTCTTCTTATTTCTCGGAGTTAAACAATTCTGTCCCAACCTCACCAATTATATCAGCTGGATGCTCAATGATTTCCAGTTTTATTTCACCGAAGTCCGATGTCGTAATATGGCTTTACGCAACTCTTCCAATAGAATGATCGGAATCGGGATCAATGCCAAGCCAAACCAAGCAATCAATGGAATATTGGTGGTGTTGAAGGCATCTTGCAAGAAAGGAATGTTAATCAGAGCGGCTAACAGGCAGATTTCAAAAAGGATACCTAACAAAACTCGTTTGTTGCTGAAAAAACCGATCTTGAATAAGGATTCTTTTTCTGTTCGACAGTTGAAAACAGCACCAATCTGACTAAAAACAATTGCTGCTAAAGTCATTGTAGTGGCCATTACATAAGTTTTTCCTGTGCTTGCCAATGGAATAGTTGGCCAACCGTCAGAATAATTGATTACGAAATAAGCACCAATCGATATTACAGATGCCACCAGACCATACCAACCAAATGCCTTCCAGATCAATTTTTTGGTCAAGAGATGATCTGTTCGTTTGCGAGGCGGTTTATTCATCGTTCCAGGTTCGGTTTTTTCAGTGGCTAGGCTTAGTGCCGGCAACATATCGGTCCCTAGATCGATAGAAAGGATCTGCATCACCGTTAAAGGCAATGGGATCATTCCCCGAGAAAGCAGAAATAAAATTGATGGAAAAGCTTCTGGCATATTGCTATTTAAAATATATAACAAGAATTTACGTATATTATTATAGACCGTACGACCTTCTTCAATAGCATTGACGATCGAAGTGAAATTATCATCTGTTAAGATCATATCGGCGGCTTCTTTTGCGACATCAGTACCGGTGACTCCCATCGCCACCCCGATATCAGCTTTTTTCAAAGCTGGGGCATCATTGACCCCATCTCCAGTGGATGCAACAATTTCACCTAAGGATTGTAAGAGAGAAACGATCCGATATTTTTGTTCTGGTGCAACTCGGGCAAAAATGATTTGATGGGTAAGATTTTCCTTTAGTTCGTCATCAGACATCGCTGACAGTTGATCGCCTGTCACGACACGAACATCGTCACCTTCAACGATCCCGATTTTGCGGGCGATACTTTCAGCGGTCAGGCCATAATCACCTGTGACCATGATGATCCGAATGCTAGCAGCGTGACATTTTTTTATTGCTTCGATGACGTTTTCCCGTGGTGGATCTTGGCTGGCAGTGATACCGACGAAGACCAACTGATTTTCTGTTTTTTCAATGCTGTATTCTGTTTCATCCGGATTTAATCGGCGGTAGGCGAAAGCCAGTGTTCGTAGACCTTCTTTGGCGAAAATGTCATTTTGATCAAGAATCTGTTTTTTATGTGTGTCGTCGAGAGGCTTGATTTCTCCATTCAGTAAAAAGTAAGTGCAACATTCGAGGACTTCGGTGATCCCGCCTTTGGTAAAAATAAAGCGATCATTTTGTTGCTGATGGATCGTCGACATTCGTTTGCGTTTTGAATCAAAGGGTAGTTCACTAAGCCTTTGATAACGTTCTTTCTCTTCTGCCAGAGCATAATCCGCTTTATCTGCTAAAATGAGTAAGCTACCTTCATCGGGACTACCTACTAATTGATATTCCTGATCTGTTTGTTGGATAGCAGAGTCGTTATCTAATGTACCGATACGGATCAGTTGTAATAGATCTTTTTCTTTAGCTAATTCGATTCGCATGCTTTCTTTAGTTACGATCCCATTTGGTGCATAACCAGTGCCAGACACTTCATACTGTGCATAAGGCAACCATACTTTTTCGACGGTCATCTGATTTTTAGTCAAGGTCCCAGTTTTATCAGAACAGATCACCGAAGTTTCTCCTAGTGTTTCAACGCTATTTAGATGTTTAACGAGAGCATTTTTCTTAGCCATCGTCTGAACTGCCAGCGCTAAAGATAAAGTGACTGTTGGTAACAACCCTTCTGGAATAAAGGCTACCATCATTCCCAAGGCAAAAATAAATGATTCAACAACAGGATTTTTTACGAAAAAGACTGCTGCTAGAAAGAAAATCACACCGATTACAATGGCGATCAGGGAAAGTTGCTTCGTCAAGACGTTTAGTTCTTTTTCTAATGGGCTGGGAGTTGCAGCAACGGAACCGGTCAAAGAAGCAATTTGCCCAAATTCAGTTTTCATCCCTGTTTGGGTAACTAACATCAACCCACTACCACTGACTACAGAAGTTCCTTCATAAACCAGATTCGCTTCGGCAAAGCGCCCAGCTGTTTTGACTTCATCAGCGGTTAATGTGGCACTATCCTTGTTAACGGTGGTGGATTCACCAGTTAAAGAAGATTGGTTGACTTGCATGCTGTCAGCTTGCAATAGACGGCCATCCGCAGGAATATTATCACCACTTTTGATCTGTACGACATCTCCGGGTACGATATTTTCCACCAGAGTGTTTTCTATTTTACCGTTGCGTAAGACGCGAGCATAGTTTGGCAACATTTTTTGTAGGGCAGAAGTTGCTTGACTAGCGCGATATTGCTGCCAAAAACTGAAGAGCCCGTTGATCACATTGACCAACCAGATGGCGATCCCTAATTCGAGCATACCGGCAAATAAAGCAATAAAACCCGATACCCATAATAAGAGTGCCATCAGACTTGTGAAATTTAATAAAAATGTTTTGATAATTGATTCTTTTTTTGTTGTGTTGATTACATTTTGACCGTATTTGGTTAAGCGTTGCTGCACTTCATCTGTCGAAAGTCCCTTTTCTGAACTTGCTAGTGCTTGATAAGCCGCTTGGACCGAACTAGTCGCCCAATTTATCTTGTCCATGGTCATCACCTCTGTTTGTATTTTCCTCCTAAGATCCAAAAATTGCAAATCGGTTTATGGGTTACCTGAAATGATGTGAAAAGAAAAATAATCGTAGAAAATCAGTAATATGTTTGGACTGATTTCTTCATAAAATTTCGTCAGTGTCAGGCGGGATAGCATTGATCATCAGATATTATGGATGGAATGGAAAAGCTGATTCCAATCGGATACATGTTTTGCTTGGCCTATTTTTCAATGAGGTACTTCATTATATGTAAGCCTAAAGAACGAGCGGAGGGGAAATTCAACGGCCGTTGAATCTCCCCTCCGTAATATTTTCTTCTATTGAAGATTGTTGTCGTTGAACAAAACCTCAATGTAGCAACTATTCTTTGTTAAAATACGTTTCTTGTACTATTTTCATGACGTCGGCTTCGGTTAGCTTCTTTGTGTCATTTGCAAAACTGTAGTAAGACGGTTTCTGATCGTAATAGACTTCGACTGTCAGTGTTGCTCCTTCCTGATCTGCAAATAAATCGATTGGGATACTGTAGGAATCCCCTGGAAGAAGATGATAAAAAAGATGTGACCCACAAATTGAGCAAAAGCCACGTTCCGCCCATTCAGATGACTGATAGCGAGTAACTAAGTTTTCAGGTTGGATGGAAATTGTTGCACCTGTTCCTGCTTCAACCGTAAGCAGTGGTCCCGCTCCCCAACGACGACACATCGAACAATGACAGGCGCCCACCTCGGAATGGATGTCTTGAACTTCCATCGAAATAGCACCGCATAAGCAACTTGCTTTCTTCATTTACTTTCCTCCTATTGATCTTTTTTGTTGGATAGTGGAACAACTTAAAATAGAAAAAGATTAAAACACTGATATTCAAGGAACCATAAGTGAATAAACTACTTACTATTTTTAGTTTATCATAGGGGGAATGAAAAGACTTTGGGGAACTAGTCCGTCAGTATTATCGAAAAGGGTGTTATTTGAATTCATGCCTTCAAGGTTACTTGTCCTGGTACATCCAGTGTTCATTTAAAAGCTGTTTGAATAAAAAAGTTATTCCTTGATAGTGCAGACCTGCAATGGTAAGAAGGGTAATAATTGCGGTTTTAGCAATCAATAGTTTTATACGGTTAAGGAAGGTGCTTCAATGAGGAGCTTTGAGGAAAAAAACATACTAAGATTAGAGGGTAAATTCATCGACGGATGAATTTACCCTCTAATCTTAGTATGTTTTGTCTCCAATTTCTCAAACTTAAACGACTTTTGTCTTGACCTCAGGGAGACTTAAGAGTTAACAAAATCTGAGGATAGTGGTCAGTTAGCAGAAGTTTGGAGCCTGTAATACGACTTATCCATAAATCAATCTCTTGTTATAAGCAATGTACTTCGCTGAAATATTTCCTACGTATTTTGTTGCTTTGATACATACTGGGACTAGTAGCCCGCCCAAAGCAAACAACAAGATACTTGCTATGCTTTGAAAAACTGAAAAATCCTGAATCGTCAACAAGGTTGCTCCTAATAGTAGAAGTGGAGAGAGCAAAAATGAACCCGTAACTATCCATAAACTCGCAATAAAGATATAAACACTTGCTGCTACACCTAAAATGAAGACTACATTAAAAAATAATAGCGAGAAAACAATCGAAGCTTTTTTCATCATCTATTCCCCCTTTTCTTTACTCTATCACTAAAGTTATTTCACAACAATCAGACCTAAGTACTAGTTAATGAGGAAACGCATTTTTTAGTTAAACAAAGGGAAAACCTGTTGCCATGAGAAAATAAGATGAACTCTAGGATGAAAGGATAAAATCAATGTAGGTGGAAATAAAGAAGAAAAACATATGAATAAAGAAATGGAGAGTGCGTTAAAACGAAATAGTTTCATGACAACCTCCATTTATCACATATAAATGAAAAAATTACTACAGAGTGTACTATTTTTCCTAGGCATAAAAAATTCTTTTTACATTAAGTAGGCACGCTTAGAAATATATGCTATATTTATGATATCGTTATAATGTATGCGCATACAAAGTGACGAAAAATAGATTTTAGGAGGATAAGAATGGACGGATTGATGAAGTGGATGGAGAGGTATATTTTACCAGTCGCAACAAAAATAGGTTCAGAAAAACATTTAGTTGCTTTACGTGATGCTTTTATTGGAACAATGCCAGCTACTATGGCTGGTGCAATTGCAGTGTTGCTAAATGCATTTATGCGTGATTTTCCCAATACGTATCTAGGAGAAGGAAATGCAATAACTACATTTTTTACACCAGTTATCGGTGTGAATGGTCTGATCTGGAATGGAACATTGGCGATCATGGCGGTTGTTTTTGCACTATCTTTAGGGGCTAACTTAGCCAAAGCTTATGGGGTAGATCCAGTTTCCGGTAGTATCGTTTCTTTAGTTGCTTTTATTATTGGTTTACCTGATGCTGCTACGGCGGTGTTGACATTGCCAGAAAAATTATCAGAAGAAGCAGCAACGATGATTACTTCTGCTGGTGGAGTCCTTGCTGATGCGGAAGGTGGGCAAACACTTTCAATGGGGGCGTGGGGCTATTTTAATTTTGGAAAATATATGGGTGGCTCTGGGCTTTTTACAGCCATGATTTTTGGGTTTATATCGGTTATCATTTTCGCACTTCTAATTCGTAAAAACATTATTATTCGTATGCCTGATTCTGTTCCTCCGGCTGTCTCAAAAGCTTTTGCTGCGATCATACCCGCAGTAGTCTCATTGTATGTCGTCGGTACTATCAATTATCTGTTCAAACAAACTGCTGGTGTCCCTTTGATTGATTGGATCTCAGAAGCGATCCAAAGACCTTTGATGCATCTTTCACAGGGCTACGGGGCTGTCTTTATTATTGTTCTGCTTGTCCATGTTCTCTGGTTTTTTGGTCTTCATGGAACGAATATCATGTCGCCTGTTTTACAGACTTTATATGGAACAGCGATGGTAGAGAATACGAATGCTTTTCAAAATAATGAACCGATTCCCTTCAAATGGGTAGCTGGTTCATTTGAGGCTTTTGTATGGCCTGGTGGAGCAGGAGTGACGTTAGTGTTGATCATCATGATCTTGGTACTATCTAAGCGCGCTGATTATAAAACAGTGGGTAAACTAGGGATTGCTCCTGGGTTGTTCAATATCAATGAACCTGTGATGTTCGGTCTGCCGGTCGTCTTGAATCCGTTGATGATGATTCCATTTATTTTAGCGCCATTAGCAACTGCGACCATTGCATACTTTGCCACGATGGCAGGATTGGTGCGTCCGGTAGTAGTGAATGTGATTTGGGTCATGCCTACGATCATCAGCGGCTTTCTTGCAACGGCAGGTGACTGGCGGGCCATCGTCTTGACGATCATAAACTTGTTAGTGGCTGCCTTGATCTGGGCACCATTCATTCTGGCTGCCAATCGTTTGGATCCTACTCTTGGGGAGCCAGAAGAATAAAAGAATAAGCAGAAACAAACTCCTTGCTCTGAGACGCGTTTCATAAGCTATACTCAAAGCATCAAAGGAGGGATTTACAATGAATACCTATATCAAAACGACCAATGAAACAACCAATGATTACTTTTATGCTTTTGTAGAATTTAAGGGGTCAATGCTGTTACTCTCTAGTTTTCAAGGGTTAAATAAAACGATAGTTCAGAAAATTCCTTTAAGTGAAATCAGCGGATTGACGAAAGACACGTATTTAGGTGGTCAACGTATCAGCTTTGAATATGATGAAACATTCTATCAATTTTTCGAATGTGGGCATGCTGTGGTAGACTATTTACAAGAAAATCTTTTCATATAGGTGGCGAAAACCGAGTATGGCAAACATTCGAGATATCGCAAGACTCACTGGTTACTCTGTTTCAACAGTGTCTCGAGTGATCAATCAACATCCGTATGTGGATGAAGTAAAACGTGCGGAGATTTTGGCAATGATGAAGAAGCTTGACTATGTTCCCAATGCAAGTGCAAGACAGTTAAGCTATGGGAAAACAAGAAATATCGGCGTTATTTTGCCCTATGCAAATCATCCATATTTTGATCAGCTGATCGGCGGAATCATTGAGTCGGCTTTTAATGAGGACTATAAGGTGACTTTATTGCCTACAAATTATCAAGCGGATCGTGAAATGATGTATTTGGAAGAATTTGCAGGTAAAGCCTTTGATGGGCTGATCATTACTTCTCGAGCGAATCATTTAGAGGCTTTGCTTCCTTATCAAAAATATGGACCAGTCGTTTTTTGTGAAGAAATCAAAGAAAAAAAGGCAAACTGTGTCTTTATTGACCGTGAACAATCGATTGAAGAAGCACTTTTCTTTCTACGTGATCAAGGAGTCAGACGTCTCGGTGTGACATTAGGCAGAAGCAGTCGACTCAGTTACAATTCAAAAATCACATTAGAACTTTGCAAAAAAGTGTTTCCGGACTTTGAAAAGCAACATGTTTATTGGGATTGTATCGACCATGAACAAGGTGTCAAAGCTGGCACTTTTTTTGAAAAGCAAGCAATTGATGGGGTGCTAACAAATTCAGATACAGTCGCAGCTGGAATTTTACAGCAATCTTTTTTGGAAAGTAATCGGCGGATAGTTGGTCGGGATAATTTACTGATCAGTGAGATCATGGATTTTTCAACGATCGATCACGGGCTGATTGCTTGTGGAGAAATGGCATTTCAACTTCTGATCGAGGAACGGTTGGAACAAATCAAAATTCCTTATCGATTTATCGAGAGATGAATAAAAAGAATAATCAATAAAAAGAGGTCGAGACAAAAGTCGTTTAGGTTTGAGAAATTGGAAAGAAAAGAGGATGGGACAGAAGTGTTTCTTACTTTTGTCCCACGTTCCTTTTTTCGAATGATCGGTAATCCAGAAGTCACTATTACAAAAACAAATCAAAATTTCACAAAAAGATAAATATTTTTAGGAAATCTGTGCTTGTTTTGTAGCAGACAGCTTTTGTCACGATCGCTATTTCTTATTTCTATTTGATACTAGTATGATTATTCTGTTTGTTTTTTTATGATCTCGCTTAATGCTTTTGTTGCTCCTACACCGCTACGGCTATCATAGTAAGAAGCAAATCGTTCATCGGACAGATACATTGCCGCTAATCCTTTATGGGCTGCTAAACTGTAAGTAGGCCAACTAAAAGCGAGCCACTTCTTATGCGAAGCAAAAATAGATTCTTCCAATTGTTGATTTGTAGGATCTTGAAGATAGTGAGTCAAATCAGCTAGAAGCTGTTCTTCGATTGTTTCCATGTCATGATAAGTTTTCTCATCCATCTCTTGCCACTTTTTAGTTGTCGCATGCACTGCCTTGTTGCCGTATTTTTCTCGTATTTCTTGACCATAGTGTAGTTCGTTTTCTGCTAATTTTTGCTGTTTGAATCCTTCAAATTTTTCTTGATCAGTCATATGTGTTCCTCCTTCGTAGTTCGTCAGTGTTTGCTGGATAGTTGTCAAGAGAGTATCGATCTGGTCTCTTTTTTCCTGTAACATTTTCTGATGTTCCAGTAATGCCTGTTGATGGTCAAATTTTGGGTCGTCTAAAATCTCGCGAATCTGTTCCAATTTGAATGCAAGCGAACGATAAAACAAAATATGTTGCAGACGGTCCACTTCTCTTGGTCCATAGATACGATAACCGGAAGATGTGATCCTCGCTGGTTTCAAAAGATCGATTTCATCGTAAAAACGCAGTGTTCGCGGACTAACACCAGAGAGTTGAGCCATTTTTTTGATAGTGTATTCCATTTTCTACCTCCTGACATCTTTAGCATATTCCTTGACGTAACGAGAAGGTCAAGGGAAAGGATGACTATTTTTTTATCGCTGGATTTATGTTATACTAAATATAACAGAAAAAGTTTTTTTCTGTTATTCTTTGATTTAATTGAAAGCGATTCCTTGGGGCGCTTATCCATATTAAAAAAGAAAAGAGGAATGAGATGAAATTAATCGAGACACCTGTAACAAATAATTTGAATATCAAGACGTTTTACCCTAAGATAGTCGATTTTTTCTTTGGCGGTTCAGCAATCAAATATTATAAGCTGTATTCGTTAGATCGTACCCAAATTCTATTTGTAGATACGTATGATAAACAAGAATTAGTGATGATCAATACAAAGAAAAAAATCACAAAGCAGGAAATAGACTTTGCGGTTCGACGGATTTTAAAATCTGATCGTGAAGACGTCAAGGTACATATTGGCGTAAAACAAGACTTGGAGCAAAAAGGAATCCAGTTTAAGCGACCAAACAAAGACATCGTAATCGTTGAGCAGCGAACTATCGCCTCGGCTGTATAAATAAAAGACCACTAAGATCACTTGGATATCTGATTTTAGTGGTCTTTTTTGTACGTTTTTCAGAAAATAATCAAGATTTCTTCTCCTAAGGTTTTTTTTTGTTATAATGGGAAAGAAATGAAAACTTGCCAAGAGGAGTAATAAAAAAATGAATAAAATATACCCAGATGACAGTTTGACTTTGCATACAGATTTATATCAAATCAATATGATGCAAACGTACTGGGAATTAGGTCGAGCTGATCTGCACGCTGTTTTTGAATGCTATTTCCGTGAAATGCCTTTTAACCATGGGTACGCCGTGTTTGCAGGGTTAGAACATTTAGTCGAATATTTAGAAAATTTGACATTCACAGAGACGGATATTGAGTATTTACGTAATATGAATGTTTATCCAGAAGGTTTTTTAACTTATCTAAAAGAATTTAAGTTCAAAGCAACAGTTCGTTCTGCCCGTGAAGGAGAACTGGTTTTTGCAAATGAACCCTTGATCCAAGTGGAAGGTCCACTAGCGCATTGCCAGTTAGTTGAAACAGCTTTGTTGAACATCGTGAATTTCCAAACACTGATTGCCACCAAAGCTGCTAGAATCAAATCAGTTATCGGCGATGATCCTTTATTGGAATTTGGAACAAGAAGAGCACAAGAACTTGATGCAGCAGTTTGGGGAACTCGTGCAGCATACATCGGTGGAGCAGATGCCACAAGTAATGTACGTGCAGGAAAAATATTCGGGATTCCTGCAAGCGGTACGCATGCACATTCACTTGTTCAATCTTACGGAAATGATTATGAAGCTTTTATGGCATATGCCAAGACGCATAAAGATTGTGTTTTCTTGGTGGATACGTACGATACGCTTAAATCAGGAGTTCCTAGTGCGATCAGGGTAGCCAAAGAATTAGGTGATCAAATCAATTTCCAAGGTGTACGTATCGATAGTGGAGATATGGCTTATATTTCTAAACGAGTACGTGAACAGCTAGATGCTGCTGGATTTACTGAAGCAAAAATCTATGCGTCAAATGATTTAGATGAAGCAACGATTTTGAACTTAAAGATGCAAAAAGCCAAAATAGATGTCTGGGGTGTCGGAACAAAATTGATCACTGCATATGATCAACCCGCTCTAGGAGCTGTTTTCAAGTTAGTTTCGATTGAAAGTAAGGATGGTAAAATGATCGATACGATCAAACTATCCAGCAATGCTGAAAAAGTAACAACTCCTGGTAAAAAGCAAGTTTGGCGTATCACGCGTAATTTCGATGGAAAATCAGAAGGGGATTATGTCACTCTTTGGGACGAAGATCCACGAGAAGAAGAAGAAATCTTCATGTTCCATCCAATCCATACATTTATCAATAAAACTGTGCGAGACTTTACTGCACGTCCAATCTTACAAGATATCTATATCGATGGAAAACTTGTCTATGATTTGCCTGTTTTAGATGAGATCAAGGAATACACTCGAACGAACCTTGATTCACTTTGGGAAGAATACAAACGTGACCTTAATCCACAAAAATATCCAGTTGATCTATCTACGGATTGTTGGAATCATAAAATGGCGACGATGGAACGTATGAAAAAAAGTGTTGCAGACATGCACAATGAAGCGTAAGGAGGAAAAACAATGAACTTACAAAAAGAAATCATCAAAGAATTAGGTGTCAAACCAACGATTGATCCAAAAGCTGAAATTCGAGTAAGTATTGATTTTTTGAAAGCATATTTGAAAAAACACCCATTTTTAAAGACATTCGTCTTAGGGATCAGTGGGGGACAAGATTCAACATTAGCAGGGCGGTTAGCGCAATTAACAATGGAAGAAATGCGCGAAGAAACAAAAGATGAGGACTATCAATTCATCGCTGTCCGTTTGCCATATGGGGAACAAGTGGATGAAGAAGACGCAAAAGCAGCCTTAGATTTTATCAAACCAGACGTTAGTTTACGCGTGAATATCAAACCGGCCGTAGATGCAGAAGTCACAGTTTTAGGTGAAGCTGGCGTAGAAATCAGCGACTTCAATAAAGGAAATATCAAAGCACGTCAACGAATGATCACGCAATATGCGATTGCAGGAGAACGAGCTGGAGCAGTTTTAGGAACAGATCATGCTGCAGAGAATATCACAGGTTTCTTTACGAAATTCGGCGATGGTGGAGCAGATATCTTGCCATTGTTCCGCTTGAATAAACGCCAAGGAAAACAATTATTAAAAGAATTAAATGCGCCAGAAAAATTATACACGAAGATACCAACTGCAGATTTAGAAGATGGCAAACCATTGATTGCAGATGAAGTAGCACTCGGTGTGACATATGATGAAATCGATGATTATTTAGAAGGCAGAGAAATTCCAGTCGATGCGCAAGAAAAGATTGAAGCATGGTGGAATAAAACGCAACATAAACGTCATTTGCCAATCTCAGTTTTCGATGATTTTTGGAAGAAATAAATTGCAGATCTAAGTAAATCAGAAATTAAAAGCGAATAAAAGTAAGCGTATAGAGCCGAAAAACTGGGACATCAAAAAGTTGGTGTCTCAGTTTTTTATACTTATAGAGCAAACTCTTCTAATTTTTTGAATAGCCTGATTTCTTATAGTCTAAGTTAGGACTTGTTGTAGCATTGGTCTTCATAGATGATTCAAAAATCTTCATTAATTCTTCTCGTTTCTTTACTTGTAAAAGGTTAACTACTAAAATAAAGTAGACAGTAATAATAATCAATTCACTGAAAGTTGAAGGAGTATCTACTTGAAAAGAAAATTAAGCAATCTCTTAAATAAATTGACTTTAACACAAAAGCGTATTTTAAAATACACAGTAATCAGCATTTTTACTTTATTGATTGTTGTATTAAGCAACCTCTATTTACAATGGTGTCAAAATGATCTTTCTGTTGACCTTGCGTTGAACTTTGCTTTTTCGTGGCACACACAAAAATTCTTATTGGCATGCCTTGTATTGTTGATGATTTTTTTACTTTTAGTATCGGTTATGGGATCATTTCTTTTCGGTATGTTCTTTTACATTGTAAGTATCGGGATATTAGGGTATGCAAATTACTTAAAAATGAGTTATCGACAAGAGCCTATCTACCCAGACGATTTGAAAATGATCACGGAGTTCAGCTTATTGAAGGAAATGACTGGGAAAGGCTCCTTTTACTTGTTGCTAGGGTTGATCATGCTAGTCTTGCTTGGTGGTTTATGGGGGATTTACCGAAGTTTCAAAAAAGGACGGCGATTCCAGATACTACGCATGATTACATTGTGTGTAACTATCGGATCGTTGGTATATATCAGTCATTTCAATAATCCTAATAATCTTTTGCGTAAGGCCTATAATAAAACAGCATTATGGATTCCTTACAGCCAAAAGATGAATTATTACAATACTGGGTTTATTGGCGGTTTTTTGTATAATTTAAAAATTGACCCAATGGATGAACCTAGTGGATATTCAGAAGCAAAAATTAAAGAGATCACCGAAAAATATCAGGAACTGGCTGATAAAAAAAATCAAGAAGCAACAGAAGAGCAACCGAACATCATCTATGTCATGAGTGAGAGTTTCTCTGATCCTAGCCGGTTGAATGGTGTGGAGATCTCAGGAGATCCACTGGCAGATTATTATGATGTCGCAAATCAAACCTACAGTGGGAATATGCTCTCCCAAAATTACGGAGGTGGCACAGCGAACATCGAATTTGAAGCTCTGACTGGTTTTTCAATGGCACTATTTAATGCACAGTTGACCACTCCTTATACGATGCTTGTGCCTAAAATCGACCAATTGCCTTCACTCGTATCGACATTGAACGCCCAAAAATATCAGACGACTGCTATCCATCCTTTTAATACATCCATGTATAAAAGGGAAGATGTCTACAAGGTGATGGGCTTTGATCGCTTTATTAGTGAGGACACGATGAAATATACAGAAACGATCGATAATAATCCTTATATTTCAGATGAATCTGCCTATAAAGAAGTCATGGATCTTTTGAAGAATACAGAAACTCCGCAGTTTGTCCATCTAGTAACGATGCAGACACATATGCCATATAATGGGAAGTATTCAAAGCTAGACTATTCAGCAAAGACGATGGACGATAGTGGTACCAATAGTTTAGACAATTATCTTCAAGACATTGCTTACAGCAGTCAAGCGTTGAAAAAATTTACCGAGGAGTTAAAAGATCTTTCTAGAAGAACGTTAGTTGTTTTTTGGGGCGATCATTTACCGGGTATCTATTCAGAAGATATCCAAAATAAAAATGATAAGCAAACGTTACATGAAACGCAGTTTTTGATGTTTGACAATCAGGGGAAATTGACTGAGAACAGTACGCATGATGCGATTACTAGTCCATTTTATTTTGCTGCTAATTTGCTAGAGCAAACCAAACAACCAACGACTGGTTTCTATCAGTTGTTATTGGAAATGGAACAAACACTGCCTGCGTTTGAACGAGAATTATACTATCAAGGCGGGCAATGGCATCAAGAAGCACAATTGAATAAAGAGCAAGAAACACTTTATGATGCCTATAAGATGATCCAATATGATATTGTATCCGGAAAACAATACAGTTTGAAGGAAGGCTTTTTTAAGAAATAACGAATAAGTCATCAAATAGTAAATGAAGAAAACCTGTCTTTTAGAAATAAAAACAGGTAAAATAAAAGTAAAGAGTCAAATGAAATAAAAATCGGAAAGTAGGAAAATGAATGTTACCAAATATGGGCTATTATGTTCAAGCTGTTGATCGAATGGTGAAAGAAACGGAAGAAATCGGAGAAACAATGCATCCCAAATACCAAGTGGTCAGAGAGGCAATCGACCAAAACAAAACGGCTGATCTAAGCACTGAAGAATTAACTGAAATCAGTGAATTATTCAAAGAGGGAACAAAGAAATATCAATTGATTTTAAAGAAAATCAGTCAGCTTCGTCCCCCAGCCAAAGTAATGGGAATCCACAAAAATTTTGAAAAAGCCTATATTTCTTATGTTGCAGGCTGTGAAGAAATGATCCAAAGTATTACGACAAAAGATGGAGTAGATGTAGCTTTGTTCAACGCGTCAGAAGAAAAACAGGACAAAGCGACAGAAAATATCTCATCAGCCATTCAAAAAATGACTAATTTGTTATTGAAAAAATAAACGAATACTTGATTTTACTGAAAACAAGAGTTATTTAATCTGAATATTAGATTATTTTTATGATAGTTTAGCTTAAGTGATTTATGATGAATACGTAACCAACAACAAACGAATGATTATTTGAAAAAGTAATCTCCCTTTTCCGCTGAGCCTAACCAACTCAGCGGTTTTTTATTTTATCCACGTATTTTTTAGCGATTAGTGATCATCCAGTGAGCGCTATTTTGAGTTTAAAATTAGCTTTGTGCTAAAATTATAATGAGAGCGCCATCCAAAAATACTTTTTTCTAAGGAGTGAGATGAAATGTCCGAAATTCCAATTGAGGAATTGATCAATATCTTAAATAAAGAATCGAATGCGACAAATCGTGCACTGGGTGTCGAAGCGATTGAATTGTATCAAGAACTAGAGGTTTATTACCACTCAGCTTTAGATGAAGTAGAAACGAAACTATTCATTATTGACCGTGAATTAAGCAGCAATAGTCACAGAGGACGAAAAAACAGTATCCATCAAATTCAGAAAAGGATCAAACGATTCAAGAGCGTTGTGAACAAATTGAATCGTAAACAGGTAAATTATTCAAAACAGGCAATTATTGCGAATGTCCGAGATTTTGCAGGTTTAAGAGTGATTTGTTCCTATAGTGACGATATCTACACATTGATCAACTCATTGAGTCATCATCCTGATATTACGATTCTGACGATCAAAGACTACTTAAAGCACCCTAAACCGAGTGGGTATCGCAGTGTCCATGTTGTTTTAGAAGTTCCAGTCTACTTTCTTGAAGAAACAAAAAAAATCAAAGTTGAAATTCAATTTCGGACGATTGCCATGGATTTTTGGGCTAGTTTAGAACATAGCTTACGGTATAAAAATAATTTAGAAAATCCTGAACTCTCAGAAAAATTACAAGGGATTTCAGATGACATTGAACATTTGGAAAATGAAATGCTGGCTATTCGTAAAGAAATCGAAGGATTATCTGAGGAGTAAGACAGCGATTTAGCAAGTGGCTAAAAATTTCAGTAGGTGTTAGAAAAGGGGCGAAGACATGAGATTTTCTGCGTTATTTGTGGTATACAGCTGTGTATTAGGTCTGATAGTTGGTGCTGTCGCAGCTTTTTTTTTACTAGTCGCTAATTTTTTTATTGATTTAGTTTGGCAAGATATTCCGGGTATGGTTTCACTTCCTTTTTACCCAATGATCGTAGGGGTAGTAGGTGGCGTTTTAGTAGGGTTGCTTCAAAAACATTTAGGCCGCTATCCGACAACGATCGAAGAAACCTTAGGAGAATTCAAAAAAAATAATCGCGTTTCTTATAAAGGAAGAATCGGGAAAAACATCTTGGCTGCGCTCGTTGTATTGATGTTTGGCGCCAGCCTTGGACCAGAAGCTGCACTTGCGGGTGTTGTGGGTGGCATGATCACTTGGATGGGGGATCATTTAAAAATAACTTTTGAGCATAAAGACGAACTATTGAAGCTCAGTATAGGAACAATGCTAGCAACGATTTTTCGGGCACCGTTCGCTGGAATCAGTGAAGTGTTTGATAACAAGCATCCTTTCAAATTGAAAAATAAAGCCAGAAAAATTGGTTTGTATGCAATCAGTACATTATTTGGTATTGTAGGTTTTTTATTTATTGAACAGTTTTCGCCAGAGGAAAGTGTTTTTGCACTCCATTTTTCCACTACGATCCAGTGGGAGTGGCAGGCACTTTTATTCGCTCCTTTAGGTTGGCTGGTTGGAGGGATATTTGGCTGGATATTTTTAAAAATTGAAAAATTGACGAACAAAATGGCAGAAAAAATCAATGGGATAATGACCAAGGCAGTACTGGCAGGTATCGGTATCGGTGTATTTGGCTTAGTGTCTCCCTATTTTTTGTTTTCTGGGGAACATCAATTGTTGCCTTTATCCAAAGAAGCCCTTCAATTTTCATTTTTCAATTTAGTTCTATTAGGTATAGGGAAAGCCATATTGACGAACTTTTGTTTTGCATTCGGCTGGCGAGGAGGGAAAATCTTTCCGGCAATTTTTTCAAGTACAGCAATAGGTTTTGCTTTTGTCAGTCTATTCCCTTATACGCCAGGATTGCTCGTCGGGGTAGTAGTTGCTGCTAGTCTGACCATGATCTTAGGCCAACCATATTTAAGCATGTCACTCTTGCTTTTTCTATTCCCAATCCAGTTTTTCCCAGTCATCTTGCTTAGCAGACTCGGACTAGGTAAAGTAAAAAATTTTGTAGAAGCAAAACATGCAGAAACGAGTAAGTAAAATGACAAGGAGATTCTCAATTCTACGTGGAGAAGCATAAAGCACTGTAGACTGTGAACAGATGATGGAGCCGGCTAAAAAATCCTAGTAAAACAAATCAGAAACTTTTATAATAAAAGTAGAATAAGTTTACCGAGGTGAAAAGCATGGCATTTGAACAAATAGCAACTGTAATGGGCGCAAAAACGAGTTATCGTCTGCACCCAGATGCAAAAAGATACACACTTAGAGACAATGGCTTTACTGAAACAAATGGCGGAAACTATCAATTGATTCGTCCGCTAGATGCAACTCCACAAAGTAAAGAAGGCTTTAAGCTGAAAATCACTGTTTCAAAAGACATCAAAACGTTAAAAATGTCGATCACGACTGCGAATGGATTGAAAGCTGTCAATATCTTCAAAGATGACAAACAAAAAATGAGCCAAGATAAATTTTATTTTTTGATGGATGGTATGATCAGTCGCGGACTATTTGAAAAAGTATGATTTTATAGTCTGAATAAAAAGAGCCAAAGAATCGAAGAGAACAGTTCTTCGGCTCTTTGGCTTTGTTTCTTATTTGTATCATTGGCTTTGTGTCTATTCCACTTTTGTCCACTCATCGATGGATTTGCCGTTTTCGTCAACTATTTCGAGCCAACTATTTGTGCCACCGAAATAAAGGAGTAAGCTGGCTTCATTGACACTTTTTACAATGATATCTTTGGTCGTTTTCCCATTAGAAATACACTCTTTGAAGTCGTCTCGTAATTTTTCACCATATTTTGCTGAATAACCGACAGAGCCATCTTTATTTCGTGGTGCTTCGGTAAGTAGTGTTGCACCTGATTTGATCAACATTTCATTTCGGCTAAGCCAATATAGTGTTGCTTGGCTGTTTCTGAAGTTTACAGTAAAGGGTATTTCGCTGATCTTTTTTGACCAGCGATGGCGAGCCTTTGCTGGTTTTTTCTTTTCCGTTTTTTGCTGTTCGCCTAATGAATAGCCGAAAAGTGAGAGGATAGTCAAAATTTCTTCATTCGGAGTAGCCAATTTTTTCTGGATATTTGTGGGGATTTTTCTATCTAATGTTTCATCTGTCATAATCGTCAGTCCACTTGCTTGTGCTTTTTCAAGTAGAGAAGCAATCATATGTGGGGCTTCGATTTCCCATGACAGTTGGATGAGAATGACTTTATCCCACTTTTTAGGTTCGATCGTCCTGCCAATTGCTTGGCACTCTTTTTGAGCAAAAAAGAGATAAAATGAATTTTCGGGTAAAGGAAGCTTTTCTTCGGTTACACTTATTTTCTCGACTTCATGATCCAATGTGATAGTGGTCGCTGAAGGGGTCAGTACAGTTTGAAAAGTAATCTCCATTATCGTTTCCTCCTATTTTTTATTCATTTTACCATGCGCAAATCCTTTTACCTTATTTTAAGATCCCTTGTTCAATTCGTTTATTGTTTGTTGGATCTTTAGCAGATCGTTTAGGAGTAGAAAAATTGTTCCTGGTCGGTATGTTACTTTGTGGCATTGCATTATATGCGATCCCTTCTGATAGGACATATGATCAAGTGCTACAAAAGAAGAGAAAGTTAGAAACGAAAGAATCAGTTGATGAGTGATATACTTGAATAATTTGAAACTTTTATTTACGCTATAGGAAAGAATGAAAGAAGGGGGATGCGAGATGAATTTTTTTACCAGTGATATCCACTTTTTTCATGCGGCGCTCTTAGGAAAAAATGATTTTGCACCTAGGTTATTTGCTACAGTGGAGGAAATGAACCAGCAATTGATCGCCAGTTGGAATGCGGTAGTCAAAGAAACAGATCACGTTTACCATCTTGGTGATTTAGCGATGCATCCGCAATATGAAAAAGGTAGCCTAGAAATACTTGAATTAGTTCAGCAGCTCAATGGAACGATTCACTTTATCAAAGGAAACCACGATAGCCGAAACTTTTTTCGCTATTTGGAAAAACATGATCCTGGAAATAAAGATGGAACGAAAAAATTTTACTTCTATGACGTGGGAGCGATTGTCAAATTCAATCATCATCAATATTATTTAACACATTATCCCATGCTGCTGGGTCCAAATGATACCATCCGAAACCTTCATGGGCATATCCATCATTATAGTGTTCCTATTGGCAATGATGTCAATGTGGGGGTAGATGCGCCTGAAAGAGAGCTGTTGAAAGTCAAAAGACCATTCGGGACACCTTTATCTGAAAAAGAAATTGAAGAAATTTACGAAGAAAAGCAAAAAGAATTAGCCAATTTACAATAGACGTCAAAAAGCAGTTTTCAAATCAAGCCATTTTGGGCAAGATTGAAGACTGCTTTTTCGTCGATCCCTACGATTATGTATTCAAATTGATGCCGTCATTTCTACATTTGCGCATTACAAAATGCAGTAAACATATTGGCCACTTTCGTTGAACCCTTTATCGATCATGGCGGTCCCTTTATTTAATCTGTCGATATCTTTATCAATATCTTTTGAAAAAACGATCAACGTTCGTTCTTTTGTGTACTGATTCAACCAATCGATCCCCTGACACTCCACGCGACTAAAGTCGTGGGGTTCTTAGGTAATACGTCCTAACGAACGCAAATTTACTAAGCTATCCCCGAAAGTCCTTCGGTTTTAATATTTATACTCGCATTGATGTCTCGGTCGTGGTGTGTACCACAATTGCTGCAAGTCCATTCACGAATATTTAGCTCTTTTTTGCCATCTTTATGACCACACAAAGAACAAATTTGTGAACTTGGGTAAAATTGATCAACCTTAACTAAGGTTCTTCCTTTCCATTCACACTTGTAAGCAAGTTGTCTGACGAACTCACTCCAAGAGACATCTGCAATTGATTTAGCTAGTTTGTGATTTTTAACCATACCTTTTACATTCAAGTCTTCAATACAAATGATTTGGTTTTCATCAGTTATACGTGAAGACAGCTGGTGTAAAAAGTTGCTTCGTTGGTTAAAAATCTTTTCATGGATACGTGATACTTTCAATTTTTGTTTTTGGTAGTTTTTGCACTCATCTAATTTACGATTGTGCTTTTTGGCTACTTCTAATCTTCTTGAAAGCTTGCGTTGTTCAATTACCAAACGTTTTTCCATGGATCGATAGAATTTCTCGTTATCTATCTTTTCTCCTGCGGACGTTATGCAAAAATGTGCGATACCTAAGTCCAACCCGATTGATTCTTCAACTGGTTCTTTTTGGAAGTTTTCGGTATCCACTAAAAAGGTGGCAAAGTATTTACCCGATTTCGATTGGCTAACTGTTACGCTCATTAGTTTCCCGTTGAACCGCAAATTTTCAGCCATTTTTACCCAACCAACTTTAGATACGTAAAAGTAGTTGCTATTTACTTTCATACCCATAGCTGTCCGATAGGATTTTTTTGAATACTTTTTACTCTTGAATTTTGGAAAACCAAAGTTAGATTTGAAAGTATTCTTGTATGCTTTATTTAAATCCATGGTCACTTGGCTAAGGGGTTGAGCTTCAACTTCTTTCAACCAAGAATATTCATCCATCTTTTTTAATGCCGCATACGTTGTCTTATCTTCTTGATAGTCAGCATTTTCTTTTTTCATTTTGTAATTCGTTATGCGTTGATCTAATAGAAAATTCCAATAGAAGCGGACGCAACCGAATGTCTTTTGAAATTGAATTTGTTGCCTTTGGTTGGGATAGATACGAATCTTATGAGCCTTCTTCATTTCTGCACACCTCCTTAACGTTATCAATATCTTGTTCTTTGGTTCTCAACATACCGTTTAATCGTGGCGCTAGATACATTTCTTGCCGTTGAAACAAAGTAAGAACGTGTCCAAACACTCGGCATTTTGCTTAAGTGTTCAAACTCTTGTCTTAACGTTCGTGATGTCTTTCCTTTAATCACTTTCATTATGTCAGAAGGCGAATATGTAGGTTGAACATTCACAAACAAATGACAATGGTCTTTGTCTGTTTCTATAGCAAGGATGTTCCACTCGTTTTCTTGGCAAATTTCTGCGACAAGTGATTTGAATCTAGCGTCCACATCGGAATTAACAAATATTTTCCGGCGATACCTTGGACAAAAAACAAAGTGGTAATTGATTAACGATACAGTTGTCTTTGTATGTCTGTAATCGTTATCCATGACCTTATTATGCATTAAGTTATAAAAAAGAATTTGAATTTCAAAGGTATCCCTCCTAAGTTTTATGATAGAATAATAACATATAAAAAATAAATAAGTGGATTTAAATGAAATTTAATATGTTTTTTAATTAAGACGAAAGGAGTGACATGATAGTGGAGATAAAATAAGTTTAAATTCGAAGGTAAACGCATTAATTTCGGACGTATGATAACAATACTGATTTTAATGACTCGTATTGTTGATTTTTAGCAGAGTAATTAATAAAAGAAAGGCTTGAATAAGTTTTGTACATATGGTTTTATTGTTAATTTTTGTTATTAAATTACAAGGATAGTTTTATTTAAGATAACATTTTTTGATTAGGAGATTTGCTGATCCTTGATTTAATGATCGAATTGTTTGCTTCTCGAAAAGGCGCTAAAAGAGTCGTTTTTTATTCAGATAACTGCTTGTACGACTCTTTCACAGATGACCGCAATCCTATGTTTATCAATTGAAAGGAGATAAATGAAAATGAAGGCGTATTTAGTTGGCTTATGGCTATCCATGTCAGTGTCTCTTTGGTGTGTGATAGAGGTGTATCTTGATTATCCTGGCCCTGTGAGTTTTGTTTTTATGTTTATCATAATCGTTCCAGGATTAATTGGACTTTACTTTTCAACAAAAATAAAGACTGTAAAGTGGAGATGGTTACTACTAGTAATGAATTACCTCTTTGCAACAATGTCGAATATTGTTCATTTTTTCGTAGTAGCATTTGAACTATTTTTAAAATAAATAAGAAAAGAAAACTGAAAAAGGAGTTGTTTTTATGTTTTCACTAAAAAGTAAAACGTATACTAAGATTTCTTTGACTTTATCAACAATCACGATTCTCTTTACGAGCTTCTATTTTATCCCGTTTATGAAGGAGAACCCACTTTTTCTTGCGCTCACTATGGCAGGGTGCTGGATGAGTGGCAGTGCTAATTTAATAATTTCCACAAAAATTGAGCCTCAGTGGTTAAAAAGAAGCAGTATCTTCCTTAATTTGTTCTGTGTGTTAGGGAGCAATTGGTTTTTATATTTATCGAATTGAAATGAAGTTGGGCAAAACGAAATGGATGACCAAAAATGAACGCATAGTTAGTTGGCTTATGACTATCCATGTTAGGGGCTCCCTAGTGTGTGATAGAGGCGTATACAAAATAATAAATAGCTAAATGGATGAATTTTTTAAAGGAGTGATGTTGATGTTTCCAATAAATAGTAAAACATGCACGAAGTTTTCAAAGTATTTTTTAATCGGTAGTGTTTTCTTACTGGCATGGCTGATGATTATTTGGTTTAGTCGTAGTTTGTACGCAGAAGTAGCGATTGTCTATTATCTTTCCTGTTTACTCAGTGGTATCAGTTTTATTTTTGCTAGAGGTACGCATTCAAAATTTTTAAAAAGGCTAACTGCAGTTGTCCATTTTAGTAGTATTTATGTATTGTCTCTATATATCATCGGCTTATTATTGTGGGAAAGCTCTGCTGTGTTACTTGCAATAGTTGCCTATTTGCTACTGTCCATCTGGATACTGAAAGTTTACGAGCAGAAATGGGTAGTAATCATTTGTTTAGGGATACCGATGATTCTTTCAACTGTTTTTTTTAGTAGGATCAATTACGAATTAATCATTTATGGGGAACGATTGGGGTGGGACGCTCTGGGATACACGGTCATCCTTAACATTTCAGGTTTAATTGGTTTGACTCTTTCGACAACACTCAATAATGGAAAAGCTAAATGGATACTTCTAGGGATCAATTATTTTTTTGCAGCTTATTACCATGTCCTCATCCTCATCTTCCTTCATTAAGATGCCGCTCTACACGTTGTTGATCACTTGAAAGGAAAGCGACTAAAATATAAAAAATTTTTATCTGAAAGGAATAAGGTGAATGTTTCCAATAAACAGTAAAACGTGCACAAAGGTTTCAAAGTGTTTCTTAATCGGTAGTGTTTTCTTACTGGCATGGCTGCTGATTATTTGGTTTAGTCGTAGTTTGTACGCAGACGTAGCGGTTGTCTATTATCTTTCCTGTTTACTTAGTGGTATCAGTTTTATTTTTGCTACAGGTACGCATTTAGACTCTTTGAAAGGATGGGGGATGTTCGTTCATTTTAGTAGTATTTATTTGGTTGCTGGCATCCTTGTCCCGTTGTCTGGAGGGATAATTTTAATCGTATCGATCCTTACTTATTTATTGGTACCTACAATGTCACGAAGGTTGCCAAGAAAACAAACACAACAACGGGTGCAGATGCTTTTATTAGGGCCTCCAATGTTATATTCAATTACCTATTTCATTAGAATCAATTACTACTTAATGACGTTTGACGGAGAAATTATCAAATATCTCATTTTCATGAGTATCTCTGGCTTAGTAGGACTTATTCTTTCAACAGGCCTTGATAACGGAAAAACTAAATGGATACTGCTAGGAATCAATTATGCATTTGCGACCTATTTTCATATCGTTATTTGGATTCTTTGGCGATAACTACAAGTCGACAATGGTGAGTGATTAAAAAAGACAAACGTTCTTAATTAAAAATACTATTGAAAAAAAGAGTTGCTGCTGGTGAATCGTAGATACTTACATAAAAAAGTTGTCCGTTCAAATCATGAGCTGTTCATTTTTTAAGAGGACGGGGTCTGTTCAAGGCGTGAGAAATAAAGGATGAAATTTTCAAAAATATGACGTATAATGTAAAATACTGAAAAGTTGCGACCTTCAACTCGTAGATGTTTCAGAAAATCTAATTGAAATGATGGTGATATCATGACAGACAACAGCAAAACACGCGTTGTCGTTGGGATGAGTGGCGGAGTTGACTCATCTGTAACAGCACTTTTGTTAAAGGAACAAGGCTATGACGTAGTCGGGATCTTCATGAAAAACTGGGATGATACTGACGAAAATGGCGTATGTACTGCGACCGAAGACTATAAAGATGTTGCGAAAGTAGCAGCACAAATCGGCATTCCTTATTATTCTGTTAATTTTGAAAAAGAATATTGGGATCGTGTCTTTGAATATTTCTTAGCGGAATATCGAGCTGGCCGAACACCGAATCCTGATGTAATGTGTAACAAAGAAATCAAATTTAAAGCTTTCTTAGATTATGCCATGGATCTAGGTGCTGAATATGTAGCAACAGGTCATTATGCGCAAGTAACACGTGATGAAAATGGTGTTGTGCATATGCTTCGCGGTGTAGATAATAATAAGGATCAAACGTATTTTCTTAGTCAATTATCACAAGAACAATTATCAAAAACACTCTTTCCTCTAGGTGGAATGGAAAAAACTGAAGTACGTGCTATTGCAGAACGTGCAGGGTTAGCGACTGCGAAGAAGAAAGACTCTACTGGTATTTGTTTTATTGGTGAAAAGAATTTCAAACAATTTTTAAGTAACTATTTACCTGCCAAAAAAGGGAATATGGTGACACTAGACGGTGAAGTCAAAGGTCAACATGCAGGATTGATGTACTATACGATTGGTCAACGTCAAGGACTAGGAATTGGTGGCGGTGGAGCTTCACAAGAACCTTGGTTTGTCGTTGGAAAAGATCTAGCAACGAATACACTATATGTAGGACAAGGGTTCCATCATCCAGCTTTGTATGCTACAAGTCTTGATGCAAGTGAAATCCACTTCACTACAAATGAAGACATGCCTAAAGAATTCAAATGTACGGCAAAATTCCGTTACCGTCAACAAGACGTACCGGTAACTGTACGTTTGTTAGAAGGAAACCGTGCAGAAGTAGTATTTGACGAACCTGTACGAGCAATCACTCCAGGACAAGCTGTCGTTTTTTATGATGGAATGGAATGTCTAGGTGGCGGTTTGATCGACCATGCATATCAAGAAACAAAAGTTTTACAATATGTTTAATCACAACAGTAATTAAACCTTGAATAGCAAGAGAAGGCTATGTCCTTTTAGTAGACTGTAGACAAAGAAATTCTTTGTCTACAGTCTTTTGTTTTTTATATGTTGTCCAAGAACATACTAAAATGGTGATAGGATATTTTTAAGTGAATAATATTGTGAGAGGAAATGATGAAAACAATAAAAAGTATTTAGATGAACTTGAATTAAAGTACAACGAATATTTGGTGGAAATTGTCGCTAATATATTTCAGAGATAATAAAAATTTTTGGCTAAATAAACTGTATGTTCTAAACATCAGTCGGTCAATATGGATGAAGTAATTTAATGTATCAGCAAGTAATTAATTTGTCCGTCATGCAATTTGTAAAGAGGTACTACCAAAAGTTGTAAGGAATTGGACAATAGTTTTTGATAATTTTACAAATTTAGTGAATAGCTTGCCTTGGAGTGCACTTCAAGGTTTATGATAACTTATATAAAAAGATGAGGTGATTATTTGATGAATATTAAAAAAGCTGCGGAAATGTTTGATTTGAGTGTAGATACACTACGCTATTATGAACGTGTTGGTGTCATACCACCTGTTCACCGTAACGAAAGCGGTTATCGAGATTATACTACGAATGATTTGAATTGGATTTATCTAGCAAAAAACTTACGAAATGCTGGTTTATCGATTGAATCACTCATTGAGTTTGCTCAGCTGGCACAATTGCGTAAAACGAAGAATGTAGAAAAAGCGCAGAAACAGATCTTGTCTGATCAATTAAAAGAATTAGACCAAAAATTAGCGGAAATGCAGGAAGTTAGAGACTTACTTATTTATAAGATAGAAACGTATGATGACCATATTGCAAAATTTAAAGCAGGTGAAATGGAACCTGATAAAGTTGAAAAATTATGGGAACGAAAAAAATAAATCTTTTCTCTTGCTATGGACTTAACTCTAAGGTTTAGGATAGAACATGTAAAGAAAATTAGAGGAGGAAAACAATATGCAGAAAATAACTTTGAACAATGGTATAGAAATGCCTCAATTAGGATTTGGTGTTTATCAAATTCCATTGGAGGAAACAGCTGCAGCAGTATATCAAGCAATTAAAGCAGGGTACCGTCTGATTGATACAGCTTCGATTTACGGAAATGAAAAAGAAACAGGGGAAGGAATCAAACGTGCCATCAACGAAGGACTAGTTACTCGAGAAGAACTTTTTGTTACTTCTAAATTGTTTATTCTTCAAGCGCCAGAAGAAAAAGCTGCGGAAACGATTGAACATTCTCTTAAAGTAATGGGGTTGGATTATCTGGATCTTTATCTTATTCATCAACCATACGGAGATATTTATGGTGCATGGCGATCAATGGTTGAGGCTCAAAAAGCAGGAAAATTACGTGCCATTGGGATTTCAAATTTCAAATCAGCTAAGATGATCGAGTTTGTGGGTTTGAATGAGGTAAAACCTCAAGTCAATCAAATCGAAGTGAATCCATGGAATCAACGAGTTGAAGATCAAGAATGGCATGAAAAATATAGCGTACAAGTGGAAGCTTGGGCACCATTTGCAGAAGGGCGTCACGAACTATTTAACAATCCTGTATTAACAGAAATCGGTAAACAGTATGGTAAGACAGTGGGACAAGTTGTATTACGTTGGTTAATGCAAAGAGGGATTGTTGCTTTAGCAAAATCAGTTCATCCTGAACGAATGGCTGAAAACATTGATATTTTTGATTTTGAGCTTTCAAAAGAAGATGTTGAAAAGATAGCGGCTTTAGATAGGAAAGAATCTGCGTTCTTTGACCATGATGCACCCCAACAAGTAGAATGGTTTATGAATCGGATGTTGGATACAGAAAAATGAGCAAAAACATACTGATTATTGGTGCTGGCGGTCAGATTCCACAGGTATTAATCCCACTTTTGCAAGAGCAACCTGATTTACATTTGACTTTATTTGGGCGTTATGCCGCTGACTTACCTTATACAAATGTAACAAAGGTTTCTGGAGATGCTGGAAATTTAACTGACTTGATCAATGTTATGAAAAATCAAGATATCATTTATATGAATTTTGATAATAAAAAAGTAACAGAAATTGTGATCGATGCGATGCATAAAACGGGTGTGAAACGAATCATTCAAGCAGGTGTACTTAGCGTGTATGGTGAAGTTGCAGAACCGTTTGCTATATGGAATAGTCGCATGATGGGAGGGTCAGTCGCCCATGAGCGTGGTGTAGAAGCATTGGAAGCAAGTGATTTGGATTATACTTATATGCGTATGACTTGGCTCTATAATGGGAATCGAAAGGACTATATTGCAAGTCCTAAGGGAGAACCGTTTTTAGGTGCTCAAATTACGAGACGTGCCATTGCTCAATTTATAATGGACAATATCACAGGAAAAAGAAATGACATTCGAGGAAGTATCGGCTTGTGGGAACCTGGTTCAGAAAATAAGTCAAAACCTGATTTTTATTGATAAAAGAATACAATTTTAGCAATATAGTACAGTAAAAGTGAATTCTGTGGTATCAATCATTAGATAATTGATGCTGCAGTATTTTTATGGATAAATAAGTGATAAAAATAGCGATAAAGGCGTTTAAGAAACGAATTTCATATTTTTAATAACAATTATATGTCTCGTTATTATTAGGTTTATTAGTTTATCTAAAATAATAAGTAAAATAAAAGGAAGTGAAATGATGAAAAATCTCAAAACATTGATTGTCTATTATTCACGAACTGGAAATACAAAGGTAGTTGCTAAACTGATTCAAGAAATGGTTGGTGGAGATCGATCGTGTACAAATTGAAACAGAAAAAAAACCAACAGATTAATGGATAGAAAGAAGTTAGGAAATTTGAATAGAGAAAAATTCGGTGTCATTTTACCAATTACATTATTATCTTATTTTTTGATATTGATGGATAATTCAATCATTTTTACAAGTTCTGTGCAGATAGGTAAAAGTTTAGGGTTATCTGCCTCAGCACTTTCATGGGTATTAAGTGCGTATACACTCACTTTTGGAGGTTTTTTGCTATTAAGCGGACGCCTTTCTGATCTGTTAGGAAGAAAACGTATTTTTTTGATAGGCTTACTGATTCTTGGTTTCAGTTCTTTAATGATTGGGCTATCGAAAACAGCTGAAATGGTCATTATTATGCGTGCAGTGCAAGGAATTGGTAGTTCTATTATCGCACCGACAACTTTGGCATTGATCATGGATGCCTATCAAAATAATATGAGACAACGTGCGATTTCTTATTATGGAGCAACTGCTGGAATTGGCTCAAGTATTGGCTTATTAGTTGGCGGTGGACTGACTAGCTTGATTTCTTGGCGTGCTGGCTTTTTAATAAATGTTCCATTTACTCTCGTATTATTTATATTAACATTGAAGTATGTGAAATCATCAGCGCGTCGAAAAGAAACTATCGACTATTTAGGTAGTTTACTTTCCATAATTGGTTTGGTGGGTATTATCTATGGTTTTACTGAAGGGATATTTAGCTTCATAGTTGTAGGTATTATCTTTATATTCTTGTTTATATTATGGGAGAGAAAGACTTCTTCGCCCATTCTACCTTTAGCACTTTTTCAAAATAAGATTCGTTCTGGTGCTTATGCGACTCGTCTTTTATTTATGATGGCTATGTTGCCATTTTGGTTCTTTTTACCACAAATGATGCAAAGCCAATATGGTTTTTCAGCGCTAGAATCCGGGTTTGCTTTTTTGCCACTGACAATTGTTAATTTTATAATTGCGATGCAATTACCAAAGCTAACAGGGAAATTTGGTAATAATAGGGTATTACTTATTGGAGAAATAATACTAGCTATAGGGTTGATTTTACTTGCAATCTCAAATCCAGTAAATGGTTATTGGCAGACTGTTTTTGTACCTATGATCATACTTGGATTAGGTCAAGGATTAATATTAGCACCGGTGACATCTGCGGGTGTTTATGAAGCACCTGATAAATTAGCTGGTATTGCAAGTGGTGTAACGAATACGATGCATCAAATTGGTGGTCCTATTGGGTTATCATTGATTGTTGCAACAACCACAAATTTTCAAACTGAAATCTGGATAATGGCAGTATTTACCCTTATTTCTATAGTGGTAGTAGCTATTTTCCTCAATACTGAGAAATAAAAATTTTTAATTTAGTAGTCATATAAAAAATAGAAGCTAAGATTTGATGATTGATCAAACTTTTAGCTTCTATTTTTTATAGATAATGTTTTATTACTTAAAAAGGAAAAATGACTTTCAACAATAAGCCCAACCAGATGAAAAACATGAAAAGCTGTTTTTCTCTGCTTGTTCTTATTGCTTGATGCAGACCAGCCTTTTCACGACCTCTTGTTTACTTTGTGCTATGTTGATGCGAGACTGTCGATTGTGTGGTGTCTTCTTGCAATTGTGCGTCGTTGTGGATTTCCTGTGTGTTATGACGTACTAATAAGAAGTTTAGTAAAACAAGTACAGAGGTTGAAATAAATACACCGCGATAACCAAACACACTAGACACGCTTGAACCGATCATTGGACCTACGACATTCCCAGTTGCTTGGAAAGATTGATTGTAGCTAAAGATTCTGCCTGCTGCATTGTGAGGAGAATATTTTGTGATCAACGCCTGAACAGCTGGTAGAAGACACGCATCAGAAATACCGATCAAGAAGCGAAGTCCAGCAAGTTGCCAAACATTAGTAACAAAGGCCATTGGAATATAAACGAGAATGGCGAATCCTAATCCGATAGCTAAAATCCGTTCGCTACCGATCTTATCACCCAAACGTCCAAAACGAGGGGCAGCAATCAATGTCGCAATCCCAGGGATAGAAGCGATGATACCACTGATCAATGTCACGTTTCCATGACCATTCAATAACTGTCGGATATACAGGCTGATAATTGGGCTGATCGAATTATTTGATGCTTGTATGATCATTGTAGTCACAAACATGCCGATCACCACATGAGGATATTTTAAATCTTTGAAAATTTGTTTGGCAGAAGACATGTCTTCTTTTTTGATTGGTACGAATTTTTCATGAACAAAGAAGAGACTTAATAAGAAAACGAAGAATAAAATGATCCCAGTAATAAAGAAAGTTGGACGATAACCAAACGCAGAAGCAGAGATTCCGCCAAGTAGAGGGCCAAGTAAAGTTCCAGTAACAGAACCAGTAGCCAAAGTACCTAATACTTGTCCGCTTTTTTCTTTGGGAGTGCCTGTTGCGACGAGTGCAGTTGCATTACTGATATAACCTGAAAAGATTCCTTGTAATAAACGTAGAGCGACTAATTGATAGACACTTGTGACACAGCCCATTAAAGAAATCACGATTGCCATCCCTAATGAGGCACGTAAAAGCATCAATTTTCGGCCTTTTTGGTCCGCTAATTTTCCCCACCAAGGTGAGATGAGTGTCGTGACTAAAAAAGTAGAAGAAAATGTTATACCGCTCCAAAAATTTAACTGCGATGTAGTATAAGATCCCAAAGTATCTATGTAAAGTGACATGAAAGGCATGACTAGACTAAAACCAATACCTGCCATAAATGTACCAAACCATAAGACAAACAAGTTTTGCTCCCATGGCTCTCTTTTTCTAAACAATTTTTCCTTTATCTGTGTGGCCAATGCAATATCCTTCTTTCTGAAAATTTCCATTTACAGTTAGTTATTATAAACTACAATATGTAGTTTATCAATGAAACTCTCTTTTTTATCTTGGTTTTTCATGGTAAACTTATTTTGTTGGGATTTAACTTATGAGAGGACCGTAGAAATGAAAAAAAGAAATCTATCTCAAGAGAAAATCATCGCCTGCTTCCGTGAGTTAGCAGAAGAGATGGATGTTCCACAAATCACGTTTCAACATTTAGCTAAACGTCTGGATGTCAAATCACCTTCATTGTATAACCACTTTAAAAATATGCGTGAAGTAAAGACGGCTTTGACAGCGAAATTACTGCAAGAACTCAATGATGAATTACGTCGTGCATTAGTAGGGAAAAGTGGAGCAGAGGCTTTACGCATCTATGCACAGATCTATCAATCTTTTGCGTTTGCGAATCAAGCTGTTTACGAATTGCTGATCAGTATTCCGCATACAAATGAGGAAATACTATTGGACGGGATACATGAAACAAACCAGATCATTCTTCAAATTTTTGACTCATTCCCGTTAACAAAAGAAGAAAAAACACATCGTAGTAGAGAATTGAGAAGTATGATTCATGGGTATCTTTCTCTACGATTTTTGGGCTATTTCACTAAGGAACCAAAAGTCTCTCCTGAAGACAGTTATTCTTGGATGATCAATGATTTTATTGCAACTTTACCAAGCAAATGAAACAATCGGTATTTTATCTTTAGCCCCTTCATAAAATGTCCCTTTTATAAGAGAAAATTCTTGCAACTTTCTTGAAAAGTGACTAAGATGAGTCTAAGAAAAAGCGAAGAAAAGGAGTACGAATATGTATCAAGTAGTTATCATGTTCGGTGACAATGAGCCTTGGTGGTTTTTTGAAAACTGGGAAGACGATATTGAAATCGAAGAGTCATTTGATTCTTTTGAAGAAGCACAAGCAGAGTATGAAAAAAAATGGCTCACAATCAAAAATCAATATGAGTATATCAATGCAAAAAGCAACTTTCTAAGTGCCTTCTGGAATGATGGCGAGGAACGATGGTGTGAAGAGTGTGATGATGATCTACAACAATATAAAGGATTGGCTTTATTGAAAAATCATCAACCAATCACCTTAGAAAGCAGAAAGGAATTTTATGAAACAACTAATTCTAGCGGAAAAACCAAGCGTTGCGAAAGACCTAAGCAAGGTGCTTGGTGCTAATCAAAAATACAAAAACTATTACGAAGGACCTAAGGTGATCGTTACTTGGGCCCTTGGTCATTTACTGGGGTTAAAAATGCCAGAAGACCTGAATAAAGAATGGCAAAGTTGGCAGATGGAAACATTACCAATGATTCCTAAAAAGTTAGGCATCAAACCATTACCAAAAACAGGTCATCAATTGAAAGCAATCAAACAATTAGCTCAACGAAAAGATGTTTCAGAAGTGGTAATCGCGACTGATGCAGGACGAGAAGGAGAATTAGTCGCTCGTTGGATCTTGGAGTATGTACATTTTAACAAACCAGTGAAAAGACTTTGGATTTCTTCACAGACAGACAAAGCAATCAAGACTGGATTCAAGCAACTAAAACCAGCTAAAGCTTATGATACGCTATATGATTCAGCATTAGCTAGAGCAAAAGCAGACTGGTTGGTCGGTTTGAATGTTACTCGTGCATTGACTGTGAAATATCAAGATAATTTATCAGCTGGTCGTGTACAGACACCTACATTAGCGTTGGTAAGAGACCAAGAAAGAAAAATCGAAACGTTTAAACCACAAACATATTTTTCGATTTTGTTGAATGTAGAAAAAGAACAAGCAAAAATGGCTCAGAAAAATCAATTTGCGTTGAAGTCACAGGAAGAAGCGCAAGCACTGGTTCAACGTTTAAGCCAACAAAAAGGAACCGTTTCATCTATTGAAGAGAAAACGAAGACTGAGAGTGCGCCTTTACCCTATGATCTAACAGAGATCCAAAGAGAAGCAAATCAGCGTTATGGTTATTCTGCTAAGAAAACGTTGGGGTTAGTACAAAGTCTATATGAAACACATAAAATTGTAACGTATCCTCGGACAGATAGTAAATATCTGACGAATGATATGAAAAGTACAATGAGTGAGCGGTTGCAAGCAGTCAGCAATTTTGCTCCAGAGGTCAAACAATATCTAAAAAACGGGGCTGTAGTCCGTCAAACCAAAGTCTTTCAGGATAATAAAGTAACTGACCATCATGCGTTGTTGCCTACTGAAAACCGTCCTCGTTATGAAAAACTAAGCAATGAAGAACAAAAAATCTATCAAATGATCGTGACCCGCTTTTTAGGATTATTTGCAGAACCGCATAAAGTGAGCCAGACAAAAATTACTGTCGTTTTTGACAAAGAAGAATTTATTTTCCGTCAAACCAAAGTGTTACAAGCAGGGTGGAAAACAGTAAGCAAAGAGGAAGCAAGTAAGTTTGATTGGCAACAAGGACTACGTATCCAACCGAATTTTACGATCAAAAAAGAACTGTCCGCACCGCCAAAACCGCTGACTGAAGCGAGTCTTTTAGGTCAAATGGAAAAATACAGTTTGGGTACACCAGCAACAAGGGCAGAGATTATCGAAAAGCTGATCAAATCTGAATTGATGGAACGTACTCCACAAGGCTTACAAGTTTCGCCTAAAGGAAAACAATTATTAGAGTTGGTGAATCCTTCACTCGTTTCTCCAGAATTGACTGAAAGTTGGGAGAAAGACCTAGAGGCGATTGCTGCTGGTAAAAAACAGGCAGAACACTTCTTAAAAGAAATCGAAAAAGAAACAAAACGTTTAGTTCAGGAAATTAAAACAAGTAAGCAAACGTATCAAGATTTCTCAATCACACAAAAGAAGTGTCCAGAGTGTGGGTCCAATCTCCGCGAAAAAAATACGCGTGATGGAAAAATCTATGTTTGTACTAATCAGGACTGTGATTATCGTCGTCGAAAAGATCCTAAAGTGTCTAATCACCGTTGTCCACAATGTCATCGTAAAATGGAAATTATTGAAGGCAAGAATGGAGCTTATTTCCGTTGCAAATATGATGGTACAACGGAGAAAATGCTAGGGAAAAAAGAACAGAAGAAAAAAATGACCAAACATGAAGAACGTCGATTGATGAAAAAATATTCTCAAGCTGATGAACCAGAGGAAAGTCCACTGGCAGCTGCACTAAAAGCAGCCATGGAAAAATAGAGAATAAGAAATCAGAATAGAAGTGTTCAACTCCAATAAGTTAAGAAGAAATTCATGAAATTGTTTTTCAATTTTGTGAATTTCAGCTTATTTTCCAAGGAGTTGCTTCTGCTAATGCTATTTATTTGGGCTTAACGCATAGAGGTCGAGACAAAAGTCGTTTAGGTTTGAGAAACTGGAGAGAAAAACGAACAATACGTTTTTTGTATTGCTCGTTTTTTTTAATTACCGAAAAGCCTGACTTTTGGACGCCGTTTATTCGAGAGTGTGTAGCAAAACTGATTTTTAGATTTGTCCCACACTCACTTTTTTTGCGGAAAAATTGGGAAATTATGGTGATCATCAGATGAAGCACATTTTAGATTTTTCTATAACAGTTTAAGGAGTTGAACGGTTTTCACAACCTTTATCCACGGTGTTCAAAGACCAACTCCTTGAAATAAGTCTGAATTTTTCAAAACATGGAGAGCTGTTTCGAAAAATCCATTCTTATTGTCAGCGGAGCTGAACGGTCTTTTCACAACCTTATCCACGGTGTTCAAAGGCTTGCATCTTCAGCAATAAGACCAACCAGATGAAAAACATGAAAAGCTGTTTTTCTCTGTTTGTTCTTATTGCTCGATGCAGATCAGCCTTTTCACAACCTTTATAACCTTTCATAAATCGGCTCATGGTCTAAATGGGTTAATATCGTTAGGAAATCGGTGAATTTTAGGATCAATGTGGTTGTATTTATATTTGGGTGGAAGCCGACAGTACTTTTTTGATCGATATCAGAGTCGATGATTACTTTGATCAGATGATCTTTATCATGCATCAATGCGAGAGGTGTAACTGTGCCTGGTGCAACACCTAATAAGTCTTTGAGCTGCTCTTCTGAGACAAAAGATAGACGTTTTTCTTCTAGTTGATCTGCAAGTTGTTTTAGATCTGCTTGTTTTTTATCGGGTAAGATAACTAGATAGATTTGTTTTCCTTTTTTGGCTTTTAATAATAAGTTCTTTACTTGTGGACCTGGAAGAGTAAATGGGATATTTTTAACAGAAGTTATTGCTGGATGCTCCACTTTCTGATAAGAAATGCCTAAGTGATCAAGCAACTCGTAGGCTTCTTGTTCAGTTGCAAGTGCCATATTATAAGACGCCTCCTTTATTTTTTACTAGTTTATCATAAAAAAGAGTTGACAAACTAAAAATAATCATGTAAATTACACGTAAGTTAAAACAAACGACATCGAAAAGAAAAGTAGCGATTAAATGTTTTAAGAGAGTCTCTGGTAGGTGAGAAGAGATAGCAGTTAATAGTGAAACACATCTTGGAGTCGATTTTCTGAAATAGAGTAGGAAAATCCGGGAAGCCCGTTATAGCTGCGGTCGTTGTTAGATGACCAGATAAGGTTAGTATCCGTGAGGTGCTGACAAAAAAAGGTGGAACCACGTAATTTACGTCCTTTGATCGTTTGATCAAAGGACTTTTTTTTATTTCCGTGGCTATTCAAGTAAAGCATTATCTTATTTGGATCGATCTGAATTCTGGAAACGACTGTTAGAGGTTTCTTTTGTGAAGAAGAAACAAACAGAGGTGGGAACACGTGTTATACGTCCTCTTGACGAGAGTCAAGAGGATTTTTTTTATTTAAAGGAGGAAGAAAGAAATGAATTATTTGATTGAAGTAATGCCGCAATTGTTAGTGGGAGCTCTCACAACCTTGAAATTATTTATTTTTACCTTGATTGGTTCATTACCATTAGGGATCATCTTAGCGTTAGGATTATCTCTGCATTTTAAACCGATTCGCTATATTTTACAGACTTATGTTTGGATTATGCGAGGCACACCTTTGCTACTTCAATTGATTTTTGTATTCTATGGGTTACCAACAATAGGAATCGTCTTTGATCGTTTTGAAGCTGCATTGATCGCATTTATTTTAAATTATGCCGCTTATTTTGCAGAAATATTCCGTGGCGGTATCCAATCGATTCCTCAAGGACAATATGAAGCAGCGCAAGTGTTGCAACTAAGCCCATTTCAAACTGTCACAAAAATCATTATTCCACAGGTAACGAAGATCGTTTTACCATCAGTTGGGAATGAAGTAATCAATTTAGTCAAAGATTCTTCACTGATCTACATCTTGGGATTAGGAGATGTGATGCGTGCCGGCAAGATTGCGATGGAACGAGATGCTACATTGTTGCCGCTACTAGGGGTCGCTATCATCTACTTAGTATTAACTGGAGTCTTAACAATCATCATGAAACAAGTTGAAGGAAAATTGAACTATTATCGCTAGGAGGAAAGCACATGATTGAATTAAAAAAAGTAAGCAAAGCATTTGGAGAAAAGAAAGTAATCAACGGACTAGATTTAACGATTCCAGATGGTCAAACAATGGCAATCGTTGGTCCTTCTGGCGGTGGTAAAACAACCCTTTTAAGAATCTTGGCAGGAATAGAAAAAGCAGATAGCGGGAACTTTTATTTAGATGGAACACCATTTGATCCATTTGAATTAAAAACAAAAGAACAAGTTGTTGGTGTAGTTTTTCAAGATTTCCAACTTTTCCCCCACTTAAGTATTTTTGATAATATTACATTAGCACCAAAAATGGTGTTGAAACAGTCAAAAGAAGAGTATACGAAAAAAGCAAAAGAACTGGCCACATCTTTGGGAATCAGCGATTTGTTAGACAATTATCCGTATCAATTATCTGGAGGACAAAAACAACGGGTAGCAATTGCACGAGCACTTGCAATGAACCCACGAGTTCTAGCTTATGATGAACCAACTAGTGCATTGGACCCAGAGTTGCGTCAACAAGTTGAAAAACTGATTCTATCATTGAAAGAAGAAGGCGTGACACAGATCATTGTTACGCATGATCTTGTCTTTGCTGAAAATGTCGGTGATCAATTAGTGAAAGTTGTTCCAAACAAGTAAGAGGGAGGATATGTGTCATGAAAAAATTTAGTTTTGTACTTGCAATCATTGCAGGAATCATCCTTCTTTCAGGTTGTACAAACAAAAAAGCAACAGAAGATAATTGGTCCACAATCAAAGAAGAGAAAAAAGTAATCGTTGGATTAGATGATACATTTGTACCTATGGGATTTCGAGATAAAGATGGTAAACTGACAGGATTTGATATTGACCTTGCGACTGCTGTCTTTAAAGAATATGGCATCAATGTTGAATTTCAACCAATCGATTGGTCAATGAAGGAATTCGAATTGAACAATGGCACGATCGATCTCATCTGGAATGGTTATTCGAAAACGGATGAGAGAGCCAAAAAAGTTCAATTTACAAAGCCATATATGGAGAACTCCCAAGTATTGATCACTCCTAAGAAATCTGGAATCACGAGTTTTGCACAGATGAAAGATAAAATCATTGGCGCTCAAAACGGTTCTTCCGGTTATGATATCTTCACAAGACAACCTGAAACTTTGAAGGATATCGTAAAAAATAAGGATGCGGTCTTATATGATAGTTTTAACGAAGCTTTGATCGATTTGAAAAGCGGTCGAATTGATGGCTTGTTGATGGATAAAGTTTACGCGGGTTACTATTTAAAACAAAAAAATGAAATAGATGAATTCAATATGACGACTGGTGATTATGAAAGTGAAAACTTTGTAGTAGGTGCCCGTAAAAGTGATGATGAATTAGTGAAGAAAATCAATGATGGAATCGCACAACTGGAAAAAAATGGCGAGTTCCAAAAGATATCAGATAAATGGTTTGGAGAAGATGTTACACCAGGTGCATCATAAAAAGAGTTGGTATAGTGTACAGAAAGAGATTGTACATTATACCAACTCTTTTATATTCTATTCAAATGAAGAACCTATGGATGTTTAAAAGAAAACAGGATCAGCTAGATATATTGAGTAGTCAGATATGTAAGATCTAGGATTTGCCTTCATAAAATATGAGGCAAATCAGGGATGATCCATAATGGTCACTTTTTCAGATGAAACACGAACGGATGATTTGATCCTTATGGAATGAATGAAAAAGTAGTATTGCAGATGTATACCTTAAGAGAAAAATAGTATACAAGCGAAACATACTATTGAAAATCATTATTTGTTGTTTAGTTGTTCTACTGAGATAAGTTCAATTTGAATTGAAAGGGGTTTCGTGTTATTCTTACATGGTAAGGATTGAAGCAAGAAAGGAAGAAGTTTATGGAACACCAAAAGTTAACTGAATTTTCCAATGATTTTTTATGGGGATCAGCCTCAGCAGCTTACCAAGTTGAAGGTGCATGGCAAGAAGGTGGCAAAGGAGAATCTGTTTGGGATCGTTTTGTCCGTATCCCTGGGAAAACATTTAAAGAGACCAATGGCGATCTAGCCGTAGATCATTATCACCGTTTTAAAGAAGATATTGCCTTGATGAAAGAACAAGGATTGAAGGCGTATCGTTTTTCTGTCGCTTGGACAAGGATCTTTCCTAATGGACGTGGCGAAGTCAATCAGGAAGGCTTAGCTTTTTATGAAAATCTAATCGATGAATTGATCAAAAATGATATTGAGCCAATGTTGACACTGTATCATTGGGATCTTCCGCAAGCACTTCAAGATGAATATGCTGGGTGGGAATCACGTCAGATCATCGCTGATTTCACAAACTACGCAGAAACGTTATTTCAAGCTTTTCGCGGAAAAGTCCATTATTGGATCAGCTTGAATGAACAAAATATTTTTACTTCATTAGGTTATTTATTAGCGGTACATCCTCCTGGAGTCACTGATCCAAAACGGATGTATCAAGTCAATCATATTGCGAATCTAGCAAATGCGTCTGTTATCAATAAATTCCACGAATTGGAGATGCCTGGTAAGATTGGGCCAAGTTTCGCGTATACACCAAATTATCCAATCAATAGTGATCCTAAGAATATTTTAGCTGCTGAAAATGCAGAAGACTTAATGGCAAACTATTGGATGGATGTCTATATGTGGGGCAAATATCCAATTGCTGCAATGAAATTTTTAGAAGAACAAGGATGGGCTCCAAAAATCGAAGAAGGCGACGCTGAGTTACTTGAATCAGCAAAACCAGATTTCTTAGGGATCAATTATTATCAAACAGCAACGAATGCCTTTAATCCATTAGATGGTGTGGGCGCAGGGAAGATGAATACGACTGGGAAGAAAGGTTCGTCAGAAGAGACTGGTGTTCCGGGCATGTACAAGAAAGTAGAAAATCCATTTGTTGAACGTACAAATTGGGATTGGGAAATTGATCCTGAAGGGTTAAGGATTGCCTTGAGACGAATCACTAGCCGTTATCGTACACCGATTTTGATTACTGAGAATGGACTAGGGGAATATGATAAATTGACTGAAGACAATAAGATTCATGATGATTATCGTATTGCTTATCTTTCAAGTCATGTCAAAGCGATCAAAGAAGCAATTTCTGATGGTGCCGAAGTGTTAGGGTATTGCACTTGGTCTTATACAGATTTACTAAGTTGGCTAAATGGCTATCAAAAGCGTTATGGATTTGTCTATGTGGATCAAGATGAAACACAGAAGGGTTCTTTGACACGCTATAAAAAAGACAGCTATTATTGGTATCAACAAGTGATCCAAGAAAATGGGAAAAATATCTGATAAGTACAGCTTGAAATGTTGACCTTAGGGACAGCAGCTTCAAGCTGTTTTTTCATCGTCAAAATGAGTATTCTATCATCGAAATAAAAGAAACAACCAAACTTTGAAACAAAACTTTTGTTCCCTCGCTTTTTTTTGTATAATGGAACTTGATGAAATGAGGGATAAAAATGGCAAAGAAAAAACGTCCTGCTAAGAAAAAGAAAAAGACGAAAAAGCAAAAACAGCAGCAGGAACAACTTCTTGCGATCTGTGTAGGCTTTGCTTTGATATTATTTGCCGTCTTCGGCTTTTTAAAATTGGGATTCTTAGGTATTTTAGTTGCAAACGGCTTTCGAGTCATTGCCGGAAATACGTATCAAATTCTGTGTTTGTTACTAGCCATTATTGGTTTTTGGGTTGTTATCAAAAACACTGACTTTAAAATAGGAAAGAGTCGACGCTGGTTTGGTGGTCTCCTTTTTTACTTAGGGATATTACTTTTTCTTCATGCGCACTTGTTTGGTAAATTACACAGCGGTGAGCCTAATATCATAGGTACGACCTGGGATTTGCTCGTAAGTGACATTAAGCAAAGTCAAGTAGGCAATAATGTTGGTGGTGGGATGATCGGTGCAATTTTGTATCATTTTACGTACTTTTTGATTGCTCAACCAGGAAGCTATTTTGTGGCATTTCTACTATTAGTTGGTGGTGCGATCCTGTTTAGTAATCTTCAAGGGTATCAACTGCTAGACGGTCTGCAAGCAATGGGTGAAAGACTTCAGGAGTTATTGGAAGGTGATCCAGCTAAACAGGCACAAAAGCAAGCGGCAAAAGAAGAACGACAAAAAGCACGTGCAGAAGCGAGAGAAGCAAAAAAACAAGCAGCAAAAGAAGCAGCAGAAGCGGAAATCGCAGAAATGGAAACTCGGCGATCAAAGAAACACCAAGAAGTACCCGCACGTTCATATCAAGAAGAAGTTTCTGAAGATGAACCAGAACAATTGAGTTTTGTACCGATCGACAGTTTTCAGGGAACGGTTCAACCAACAGCAACGAATCCTGTGAAAACAGAACAGCAATCATCACCTTCCTCATCGATGTCAGGTCTAGAAGAAGAAGGCATAGAAGATGACGGAACAGCGTTAGAGTTTGAAATCGAAGCGGAACAGGAAAATCATGATTATGAATTGCCATCTATTGATTTGTTAGACTCCGTAAAAACGACAGACCAAAGTGATGAGTATAAGAAAATCGAAAAAAATATTGGCGTATTAGAACAGACATTCCAAAGTTTCGGGGTGGATGCTAAAGTAGTGAAAGCGAGTTTAGGACCATCCGTGACGAAATTCGAAGTGCAGCCAGCCGTAGGAGTCAAAGTAAGCAAAATCGTTAGTTTGACGGATGATATTGCTTTGGCGTTAGCAGCGAAAGATGTTCGGATGGAAGCACCGATTCCAGGGAAATCATTGATAGGGATCGAAGTACCAAATAGTAAAATCAGTATGGTCTCGTTTAGAGAAATCATCGAAGCGCAGCCAAACCATCCAGATAAATTATTAGAAGTTCCGTTAGGGCGCGATGTCTCTGGACGGGTCCAAACAGCGGATCTTTCTAAAATGCCTCACTTACTTGTGGCAGGTTCAACAGGTAGTGGGAAATCAGTTGCAATCAATGGGATCATCACTAGTATTTTGATGCGGGCAAAACCACATGAGGTCAAATTGATGATGATCGACCCTAAAATGGTTGAATTGAACATGTACAATGGCATACCGCATCTTTTAACACCAGTGGTAACTAATCCAAGAAAAGCAGCTCAGGCATTACAAAAAGTAGTGCAGGAAATGGAAGAGCGCTACGAAAAATTTGCTGCAACTGGGGTTCGAAATATCACTGGGTACAATGAATTTGTACAACAAAAAAATCTTGAAATGGGAACGAAGCATCCAACATTACCATTTATCGTAGTTATTGTAGATGAATTAGCTGATTTGATGATGGTAGCAAGTAATGAAGTTGAAGATGCGATCATTCGTTTAGCGCAGATGGCCCGTGCCGCTGGAATCCATATGATCTTGGCAACCCAAAGACCAAGTGTAGATGTTATCACTGGGATCATTAAAGCCAATGTTCCTTCACGAATGGCATTTGCAGTTTCAAGTGGAACCGACTCTCGAACGATCATTGACTCAAATGGTGCAGAGAAACTCCTAGGAAGAGGGGACATGCTCTTCTTACCAATGGGTGAAAACAAACCAATCCGTGTTCAGGGAGCCTTTATTTCCGATCATGAAGTTGAGCGAGTCGTAAGTTTTGTAACGGATCAGCAAGAAGCACATTATGAAGAGAAGATGATGCCAACGGATGAAGCAGAAACAAGTGGTTCGGCAGAACAACCGCAAGATGAACTATTTGAAGAAGCAAAGGCGTTAGTGATCGAAATGCAAACAGCAAGTATTTCATTGTTACAACGTCGGTTTAGGATTGGCTACAACCGCGCTGCTCGCTTAGTCGACGAGTTAGAAGCTCACGGAGTTGTAGGACCATCAGAAGGAAGTAAACCACGTAAAGTATTTATCGAACAAGCAGAAGAACCGATGGATTCTCTGCCATCTGATCAAGAATGAGAAAAACAACGAGTGACTATCTGAAATATAGTCAATGAGTATAACAAATTGATTTTATCTGAAATAAAGCACTCCTTTTCTAATGATTTTTGGAAAAGGAGTGTATTTTTTATGGCGATCATTTTCAATTGTTGTGAATCATCTGAACCATTTAGAGAACGTACTGGATATAACTGATAAATGATGGGATAGATTTTCTGTCGTGTAGAAAAAAGTGAGTAGTTTTCCCTTTGAAAATGGTGGAAAAGGTATGATTTTCTCTATATATGTGTGTATTTTCACAAAAATGTGTTTTTCGAGATGTTTTATTCGTTTTTTAAAATAAAAAGTAGTAGAATCACTTCAAGCTAACAAATAGTAAGTGCTAGTTAAAAGGAGGGAATCTGGAATGAAAAAAATTGGTTTTTTAAGTTTTGGTCACTGGATGGATGAAGGATCACTAGTCAAGACGGCAAGTGATGCATATCTGCAATCAATCGAATTGGCGGTTGAAGCAGAAAAAATTGGTATCGATGGTGCTTGGTTTCGTGTACATCATTTTGCCGATCAGATTGGATCACCATTTCCACTGATGGCTGCTATCGGTGCTAAAACTAGCAAAATCGAAGTGGGTACTGGTTTGATCGACATGCGTTATGAAAATCCTTATATGATGGCGGAAAATGCTGGCTTGACGGATATTATCACCCAAAGCAGAGTGCAATTGGGTGTGGGCCGTGGTTCACCAGAACAAGTTTTAGATGGTTGGAAATATTTTGGCTATGATTACAGTGAAGAAGAAATTAAGGAAATCACTCGTCAGCGGACATTGGAATTTTTAAAATTATTAGAGGGCAAGCCTTTCGCCGAACCAAATCCGATGCCGATGTTTCCTCAAGGTCCAGGAAAACTACGTATTGAACCTTACTCGGATGGATTAAGAGAGCGTATCTGGTGGGGATCAGGTTCCACTGAGACGGCAGTTTGGGCAGCCAAACAAGGAATGAACTTACAATCCTCTACTCTTGTCAATTTTGAAAGCAAAGAACCATTTCATATCCAGCAAGCCAAACAATTGCGTGCATTTAAGGAAGCCTGGAAAGAAGCAGGACATGATTTTGAACCAAGGACTTTGGTGACTCGGTCTATCCAACCGATCACAACAGATTTAGATCGTCAGTTATTCGGTGAATTAGGTGATGAGGCAGCAGATCAAGTAGGATTTTTGGCTTATCATCGCAACCCAACGATTTTCGGTAAAACTTTTGCCGGTGAACCAGATAAAATCGTTAAACAATTGGCAGAAGATGAAGCAATCAAAGAAGCGGATACTGTACTAGTCACAATTCCAAATACACTAGGTGTCGAATACAATCTGCATCTACTAGAATCGATCGTAAAAGACGTAGCGCCTGATTTGGGCTGGCGTTAAAAAATAGGAACACTCCAAAAATCTTAGTAAAGGAGATTTTTGGAGTGTTTTTTATTTAATAAAAAGACGCATATCATCTATTTACATAGTGTTTATTTTGTGAAGAGTTGCATTAGTTTGGAGAATCAGTTATAGTATGTAGCGATACTTTGAAAAAAAGAGGGAAATAATCTTGGAAAAACAATCCATTTATGGTTTAACAATTGAAGAATTGACCGCATGGTTTTTAGAAAATGGCGAGAAAAAATTTCGAGCTGCGCAAGTATGGGAATGGTTATATCAAAAGCGTGTAAGAGATTTTTCTGAAATGACGAATCTTTCAAAAGGCTTGATTGCTAAGTTGAGTGACCAGTTTATTATCAACCCATTAAAACAAATGGTCGTACAAGAGGCGTCAGATGGCACAGTCAAATACTTGTTTGAATTGCCTGATAAAAACATGATCGAAACAGTGTTGATGCGACAAGAATATGGTTTGTCTGTCTGTGTAACGACACAGGTCGGCTGCAATATCGGTTGCACATTTTGTGCGAGTGGTTTGTTGAAAAAAAATCGTGATCTAACAGCAGGAGAAATCGTTGCACAAATCATGATGGTGCAACATTATTTTGATGAACGACAAGAAGGCGAGCGAGTATCTCATGTGGTAGTCATGGGGATTGGTGAACCATTTGATAACTACGACAATGTCATGAACTTTCTATACATTATCAATGATGCGAAAGGCTTGGCCATCGGTGCACGTCACATCACTGTGTCAACTAGTGGTTTAGCGAACAAGATCAAAGAATTTGCAAACAATGGATTACAAGTAAACCTAGCTATCTCATTGCACGCGCCAAACAACGAAGTACGCACATCGATCATGCGAATCAACCGTAGTTTCCCAATCGAAAAACTGATGGAAGCTGTAGATGAATATTTAGAAAAAACAAATCGACGGATCACATTCGAATATATCATGCTGAACCAAGTGAACGATCGCCCTGAACATGCACAGCAATTGGCTGATTTATTGAAAGATAAAAAGAAACTAGTCTATGTGAACTTGATACCTTATAATCCTGTCAGTGAGCATGATCAATATTCACGAAGTCCTAAAGCTGATGTATTGAAGTTTTATGATGTACTGAAGAAAAATGGCGTAAACTGTGTCATCCGTAAAGAACATGGAACGGATATTGATGCAGCCTGTGGCCAATTACGCAGTAAGCAAATGAAAAAAGAAAAAGCAACGAGCAAATAAGCATCAGAAGAGTTTGACTCCGCGAAACGAAAAGGGATTCATGAAATTTGCTTTTCAAATTTTTGTGGATTCCAGTCCATTTTCGAAGGAACTACTTCTGCTCCACCATTTATTCGTGGAGTGTGAGGCAAAAGAAATACTTTTGTTTCACACTCTTTTTCTGTGCTAGTGATCAGGCTAAATCGCTTCTTTCACAACCTTATTCACGGTGTTCAAAGACCAACTCCTTGAAATAAGTCTGAATTTTTCAAAACATGGAAAGCTGTTTCGAAAAATCCATTCTTATTGTCAGCGGAGCTGAACGGTCTTTTCACAACCTTTAGTATAAAATTGTTCATTTTTCTTCCATCTACTGCTAAAATAGGCAGAAATGGGGGGATGGGTATGATTATCAGTGAGTTTGATCGTGATAATTTGGTTTTACGTGACCAATTAGCCGATCTTTTGAGATTGACTTGGCCAGATGAATACGGTGAACAGCCGATGAAAGAAGTAGAGCGACTGCTGGAAGATGAAAGGATCGCCGTCTCTGCAATCGAAGGAGATGAGCTGATTGGTTTTGTCGGTGCGATTCCACAATATGGTCAAACTGGTTGGGAACTGCATCCCTTAGTCGTCGAAAGTATGTACCGTAAGCAACAAGTTGGTACACGCCTAGTGAGTTATCTAGAAAAAGAGATTGCCTCACAAGGAGGAATCGTTGTCTATTTAGGAACTGATGATGTGGAAGGGCAAACAAGTTTGGCGATTGAAGAAGACCTGTTTGAAGATACCTTTGACAAGCTTGAAACGATTCAAAATAGGAAAGATCATCCTTATGAATTCTATGAGAAACTTGGCTATCAGATCGTTGGGGTAATTCCGGATGCGAATGGCTGGAACAAGCCAGATATTTGGATGGCCAAACGAATTGCTAGAAAACATGGAAGTGAATGATCTTTAGCAATAGAGAATATATTGAAATAAGAAATAGCAACTTGGAGAGTAATTTATTTGCTTTCCAAGTTTTTTTTTGCAAATTTTGAGAATACAGCGCTTAAAATAGCATAAAACGATCTGTTAGCAAAATTATTTAATTTTTTTTGGATAGTTGCTTAAACCCTTTAAAAATAGAGATTTTCAGAAAGAAAATGTAAATAATTCACGAAAAATTCATTATTTTTTGGAAAAAAGAGAAAAAAGTATTGCTTTTTTAATAATTATTCATTAAAATCTTAAACAACTCAGAAAATACTAATTATTCTGAAAATTTCGATAAAGGGGTACGAAAAATGAAAAAGAAATGGACATTTAGCGTTGTTGCCTTATGTGGGCTAGTATTAGCCGGATGTTATGGCGGGGGCACAGATACAAAAAGTAGTGATTCAGCTAGTGGAGGATCAGCTAGTGGAGGCGGCGTTTTCAATTTAGTCGTACCTCAAGAAATGCCGACTGCTGATTTATCTTTAGCGACAGACACAATTAGTTTTACAGCCTTGAACAATGTATACGAAGGAATTTATCGTTTAGACAAAGACAGTAAACCTCAACCAGCAGGCGCAACTAAACTAGCAGATGTCAGTGAAGATGGTCTAACTTATAAAATCAAATTACGAGATGATGCAAAATGGTCAAATGGTGATCCAGTAACTGCAGCCGATTATGTTTATGGTTGGCAACGTACAGTAGATCCAGCAACTGCTTCTGAATATGCGTATCTATTTGCGCCAGTAGCAAATGCTGAAGATATCACAGCTGGTAAAAAAGATAAATCAGAATTGGGAATCAAAGCTGTTGGTGATTATGAATTAGAAATCACATTAACGAAACAAACACCTTACTTCCAATACTTACTTGCATTCCCATCATTCTTCCCACAAAAACAATCAGTAGTGGAAAAAAATGGTGACTCTTATGCAACAACAAGTGACAAAGCTGTTTATAATGGTCCGTTCACTTTAACAGACTTTGATGGACCAGGAACAGATACTGAATGGACTTACAAGAAAAATGATAATTATTGGGATAAAGATTCTGTGAAATTATCTGAAATCAAAGTAAGTGTTGTAAAAGAATCTTCAACAGCCTTGAATCTATTTAAAGATGGACAAGCTGATGATGTTATTCTTTCAGGTGAATTAGCACAACAAAATGCAAATGATCCTTCATACACTTCTGTAAAAGAAGCTCGTACAAGTTATATCGAATTCAATCAACGCGATGCAAAATCTCCATTCAAAAATGCAAACTTGAGAAAAGCTATTTCTTATTCAATTGACAGAAATGCACTAGTGAAACAAGTATTAGGTGATGGTTCAACTATTTCAACTAGCTTGATCCCAGCCGATATGTCAAAAAGCCCAGATACAAACGAGGACTTTGCCAAAGAAGCAGGCAAACAAGCTTATTATGACAAAGACAAAGCAAAAGAATACTGGGAAAAAGCGAAGAAGGAACTTGGTATTGATTCTCTAGAATTTGACTTGTTGGCTTCAGATGATGATGCATCGAAAAAAGTAATTGAATATGTTCAAAATTCAATCCAAGAAAATCTTGAAGGTGTAAAAGTAAAACCAACTCCAGTACCATTCTCAGTACGTATCGACCGTTCTGGAACAGGTGATTTTGATGCTGTATTAGGTGGTTGGGCTGCTGACTACGCTGACCCAAGTAGCTTTACGGATCTATTTGTAACAGGTAACTCTTATAACCGTGGACAATGGAGCAACAAAGAATACGACGACGTAGTGAAAGCTTCATCTACACGCGATGCTAGTGATGAAAAAGCACGTTGGGATGATTTGCAAAAAGCGAACAAGATCATTACTGCTGATGATATGGGTGTTGTGCCTGTATACCAAAAAGCAGAAGGTCACTTGGTTAACAAAAAAGTCAAAGGAATTGTTCACCACGCTGCCGGCGCTTCATGGGATTATAAATGGACGTCTATAGAAAAATAATCGATTGATTTTGAAAAAAATAGGAGAATCGGAGATTGAGACATGTGTCCCAATCTCCGTCTCCTTAACTAATGATTATTAGATACTTAAAGCACCAATGAAAGAATTAGTAATACGATAGAAAGAGCAAGCAAGATTCCGGCAATGATCAGCCAAAAGGTATACATACCATAGCTGGCAGACGAGAGTGAAGAAAATTCTGGTTTTTTCTTGCGGTTTCTTGTTCGGGCTAAATAGATGGATCGTTGAAAATGATCAAAGAAACCCGAGGAAAAAACCCATAAAAATCCGCCGATAATCAAAAACGGCAACGCACATAAAAATAAATCATTCGATAATTGAATAAGTGTTAATTGATGGTTCAGGCTATTCTTTATAATGATCAGAATAATCAATACACCGGCAAGTGTATAGGGAAAATATTTTTTCTTCATTCATTTGCTCCTTTATCTTTGGTTCATTATTAATAATGTAGCGAAACATTTGTCAGAAGTCAAAAGCTAGGGGGAAATAGTAGTGAATAGTTATATAAAATATGTATTGAAACGTGTCTTTTTTATGGTCATCACGCTTTGGTTGATTGCAACGATTACTTTCTTTCTAATGCAATTATTACCAGGTACACCATACACAAACCAAGAACGTTTAAGTCCTGAAACCGTCGCAATGTTGAATAAACAAGTAGGGCTGGATAAACCAGTGATTGTCCAATATGGAATTTACCTTTCCAATTTATTACATGGCAATTTTGGGATCTCATTCCAATTTAAAAACCAACCAGTTTCACATTTGTTAGCTGGACGTGTTGGACCTTCTCTACAATTAGGGTTACAGGCGATTATCTTTGGAACAGTGATTGGTACGACTCTAGGTACGATTTCCGCAATGAAGCAAAATACGTGGGCAGATACTTCTGCAACATTAGTCGCAATTTTAGGCCGTTCAATTCCTAACTTTGTTTTTGCAGTATTACTTCAATATATTTTTGCAATTAAATTACATGTATTACCGATTGCGAAATGGGATGGTTTCGCTTATACGATTTTACCAACCATCGCATTAGCTATGTCGCCGTTAGCGGATTCTGCTCGATTCATCCGAACTGAGATGGTTGAAGTGTTGCATAGTGATTATGTGGAATTAGCGCGAGCAAAAGGATTGAGTCGTTGGGAGATTGCTTTCAAACATGGACTTCGTAACAGTCTGATTCCTTTGATGACACTCTTAGGGCCATTAGCTGTTGGATTGATGACTGGATCGCTAGTAGTAGAAAACATCTTTGCGATTCCAGGGATTGGGGAACAATTTGTAAAATCGATCACGACGAATGATTATCCAACGATCATGGCAGTAACTATTCTTTATTCATTTATGTTGATTTTCGTCATTCTGGTAGTTGACTTACTTTATGGTTTAGTTGATCCAAGAATCCGAGTTTCTGAAGGGAGTCGAAGCTAAATGGAAATGATACCCAAAAAGTATGAAACAATTGCTGACATTCCTGCAGATGAGTTTCTACCGTTACAAAAAAATACTGAAGAAGAACGTGAGCAAATCACCACACCTTCATTGAACTTCATTCAAGATTCTTGGCGTCGTTTGAAAAAAAATAAAGCGGCAGTCGTTTCAATGATCTTATTAGCGATCATCATCTTGATTTCGATCGTAACGATTTTTGTTTCTCCTCATGATCCAACTGCACAAAATGTGGAATATATCAACTTGCCTCCACGTATTCCAGGGATCGATATCAATGGGTTGAACGGAAAAGCCATGGTAGGCGGAGAATTAGTTGATAAATATGCACAAGCAAATGTTCCGGCAAATACGAATTTCTTCTTAGGAACAGACGGTTTAGGTCGTGATGTGTTGAGCCGTTTATTCATGGGCACACGTATTTCTTTATTGATTGCATTTATTGCAGCAATTTTAGATGTGACTATTGGAGTGGCTTATGGTTTAATCTCAGGACTATTAGGTGGCCGCGTGGACAATGCAATGCAACGTTTCTTAGAAATCCTTTCAGGTATTCCTAATTTAGTTGTGATGATTTTGATGCTCGTGGTGTTTGAACCGGGGATTTTCTCCATCGTAGCAGCAATGGCAATCACTAACTGGATTCCGATGGCACGGATCGTTCGTGCGCAAACGATGAAATTAAAAGACCAAGAATATGTACTAGCTGGAATGACATTAGGCGAGTCTAAGTTGAAAATTGCTTTTAAACATATCTTACCTAATATCTCAAGTGTGATCATCATCCAAATGATGTTCAGTATTCCATCCGCTATTTTCTTTGAAGCTTTCTTGAGTTTCATCGGATTAGGGCTAACACCACCATCTGCCTCTTTAGGAACAATGCTTAGCGATGGCTACAAGACATTCTTGTATCTACCATATCTGCTATGGATTCCTGCGGCAACCCTATCGGTTATCATGATTGCCTTTAACTTACTAGCTGATGGCTTACGTGATGCCTTTGATCCTAAAATGAAAGAGTGAGTAATATGACGAAAATTCTAGAAGTAAAAAATTTAGAAATCTCATTTGATACGTATGCTGGAAAAGTCCAAGCAATCCGTGGCGTCAATTTTCATTTGAATAAAGGCGAAACATTGGCGATCGTAGGCGAATCCGGAAGCGGAAAGTCAGTCACGACTAGAAGTATCATGCGATTATTATCAAGCAACGCAAATATCGACTCTGGAGAAATCTTATTCAAAGGCGAAAATATCGTTGGCAAAACAGAAAAAGAAATGCAAAAGATTCGTGGGAAAGAAATTGCGATGATTTTCCAAGATCCAATGACTTCTCTTGATCCTACGATGACGATTGGCAAACAAGTTGCTGAATCTTTACGTAAGCATAACAAGGTCTCGAAAAAAGAGGGGAAAAAAGCTGCATTAGACTTACTAAAATTAGTTGGGATTCCTGAAGCAGAAAAACGGATCAATAGCTATCCGCATCAATTCTCTGGTGGTCAACGTCAACGGATCGTTATTGCGATCGCTTTGATTTGTTATCCACAGATCCTGATTGCTGACGAACCAACTACTGCACTAGATGTAACGATCCAAGCACAGATCATCGAACTTCTAAAAGAGATCCAAACAAAAATCGATACATCGATCATTTTCATCACCCACGATCTAGGTGTCGTAGCAAATGTCGCTGACCGTGTAGCCGTGATGTATGGTGGGAAGATCATCGAAGTAGGTACCTCGGAAGAAATTTTTTATAATCCTCAACACCCATATACATGGGGGTTATTGGGTTCTATGCCAACTTTGGATAGTGCAAATGATCGCTTATATGCTATTCCAGGTTCACCACCGGATTTATTGAATCCACCAAAAGGGGATGCTTTCTATCCTCGGAATGAATATGCATTAAAAATCGATGCAGAACAAGAGCCACCATTTTTTGAATTATCAAAAACGCACAAAGCAGCAACTTGGCTGTTAGCTCCTCAAGCGCCTAAAGTGAATCCACCTGAAGAAATCAAACGACGCTGGGCTATTTTCAAAGAAAAAAAACAAGCAAGCCAAGGGGGAATGATTGATGCAAAAGAAACTGCTCGAAGTTAAAGGATTAAAACAGTACTTCAACATTGGCAAGAAAAATGAAGTGCATGCAGTAAACGATATCAGTTTTCATATCTATGAAGGAGAAACCTTTGGATTAGTAGGGGAATCTGGGAGCGGTAAATCTACAACGGGTCGCACGATCATTCGCTTGAATGAACCAACAGGTGGCGAAGTTTTATTTGACGGGAAAGATGTCACGAAAATCAAGGGCAAAAAAGAAATGAGCCTGTTTCGTCATGAAGTCCAAATGATTTTCCAAGATCCATATGCTTCTTTGAATCCACGAATGAAAGTTCGAGATATCATTGCAGAAGGAATCGATGTCAATGGTTTAGCTAAAACACCAGAAGAACGTTCAAAAAAAGTCGATGAATTGCTAAAAACCGTCGGACTGAACCCTACACATGGTACCCGTTACCCACATGAATTTTCAGGTGGTCAACGTCAGCGGATCGGGATTGCACGAGCTTTGGCGATCGAACCACGCTTTATTATTTGTGATGAACCTATCTCAGCATTAGATGTTTCGATCCAGGCGCAAGTAGTCAATCTTTTACAAGATCTGCAAAAACAGCACCAATTAACATATTTGTTCATCGCCCATGATTTGTCTATGGTAAAACATATCAGCGATCGGATCGGCGTGATGCACAATGGACGTTTATTGGAAATGGGAACTAGTGATGAAATCTATAACCATGGCGTGCATCCTTATACAGAAAGTCTGCTATCTGCCATTCCATTACCAGATCCTGATCATGAAAGACAACGCAAACGAATCAAATATCAACCGGAGCCAGATGATGGTCAAGTGCGAGCATTAAGAGAGATTGCTCCTGAACATTTTGTCTATGCTACGGAACAAGAAGTACCTTATTATTCAAAAAAATTAAAACGGCAAAAGGAAGCCTTACTTGTCACAAATTAGGAGGTAAGTGCTTATGCTAAAAGCCTTTAAATTCCGAATTTACCCGACTGCTTCACAAAAAGAATGGTTCATCCAAAATTTTGGTTGTGTGCGTTTTACGTATAACCATTTGCTAAAAGCACGACAGGAAAGTTATGCGAGAACAGGTGCCATCGATTATTCGATGACACCTGCAACATTAAAAAAAAAATACGCATTTTTAAAATCAGCAGATAGCTTAGCATTAGCAAATGCCCAATTAAATTTAGATCGCGCTTTTCGCAATTATTTCAAGGGGCGTGCTAGTTTCCCTAAACTGAAGAACAAAAAAAGTATGTGGCAGTCTTATACAACAAATAATCAAAAAGGAACGATTTATTTGGAAGATAAGTACTTGAAACTGCCGAAACAAAAAGAGCTGATCCAAGTGAGATTACATCGTCCAGTCGAAGGTGTTATACGGTCAGCGACGATTTCAGCACGGTATAATGAAAGTTTCTATGTTTCTTTACTTTGTGAAGTACAAATCGCTGGAGTGCCAACTACTAATCGATGGCTAGGGGTAGCGTATGATCCAAAGAAATTGGTGGAAACTTCATCACCAGTTGAAGTACAAATGCCATTATTCAGGCAAACGAGAGATAAGATGAAGGTTGCCAAGAGAAAACTGGTGATTAAAAGTAAAGCAGCTCAAAAAAGAAAAGCTCGCTTGGAAAATGCTAGAAATTATCAGAAACAAAAGAGAAAAGTAATGGATCTTTATCAGAAACAAAAATTACAAAAAGAAGATTACTTGGAAAGAGTATCTGGTAATTTGATCCGCAATTATGATTACTTATTTGTTGAAGCTGTTCCATCTGAACTTTCTTCAGCCGATTTTCAGCTGCAAGATTGGTATAAATTGATTACAAAATTGCGATATAAAGCACAGTGGTACAATAAAACATTGCTTTTTATCAATGTGAACGAGCAATTGAATGAACCACCTGACAAAAAAAGTATGGAGTTAGAAAAAATCGGGAAACAAGTGATTTTTGAATAATCGAACTGGTAGGGGTGCCAGGGATCGCCTTGCTAATAAAAAACATAACTTGTTTTTGTTTCTAGGAATTTTCTTTAAAGAAAAGCTCACTAATTATGATAAATCAAAAAGCAGAAAGAACAAAAGTGAGTCTTTTGTTCTTTCTGCTTTTTGATTTACTCGTCATTCCCTGGCTTTAACTGGTAGATTTTGGATGGGCGGCCAATACCAACAGGGCGTTCACCGATCTCATCGAAATATTGAAGCATTGCTTTTTTAAAATTAGAATGGTCGATCATTTTGAAATCGATGCCTAAGAATTTTGCAAAAACTTTTCTCGCTTCAGTAATCGTAAAATCTTTTCCTAAAACTTGGAGTACTTGGGGTTCGTGCTCCATTTTATTTACCACACGATTAAAGGCTTTGAGGATGATCTCGCTATGGTCAAATGCCAAAGTGTCTTTACCAGAGGACTCACCGGTCAGTAAATCCAAAGAAATAGCGACATCATCACTGGCTAGATGGATCTTGTTTCCTTGACGTTCCAATGTGAACCATTGGACTTCCTCTGCATCATCTCCAGCAATCAAAGGCTCTTCCCCAATAAATGCTAAATAACTAACAGTTACGACCCAGCCACGCGGATCGCGATTAGGTGTACTGAACGTATGGAGTTGTTCGATGTTTTCTTGGGAGATCACTACGCCAGTTTCTTCTTTGGTTTCTCGGAGTACACTTTCTCCTGTAGACTCATTTTTTTGTACGAATCCACCAGGTAGTGCCCATGAGTTGCGATAAGGATGTCCTTTTCTTTGAATGAGCAAGATTTTTAGTTGATCTTCTTCTTTGTTATAGCACATTAAGACGATATCGACAGTCAAAGAAGGCTTATCATACTCTGGCCGTTCTTGCTTTTGATACCAAGCAAGAAAATCAGCTTCACTTGCTTCATGTTCATAATATTGTTTTTCTTCTTCTTTAGAAGCAAACTGTTTCATTATATGTCCTCCTTCTAGCTCGATTGCAGGGTCCTTTTTACTTCATTGTAGCAGACTCTATCAGAAAACCAAAGATTTCCTATGGAAAAATAGCTGTTTAGTTACACATGAAATAAAAATGGCAGAATCAAATTAAATAGAAAGAACAGTAAGTAAAAAGGCAATATTTTTTGTTTTTCTTCTCGGATGGCAAAAAAACCACAAACGATGATATAGGCATCCAAGACAAAACGGAGTATTTGAGAAACCAACACAAAACTATTCAAATTTCCGTGGAGATTAAAATAGCCATACATGCGTACATAAAAATAGCTGAACAGTAAATGCACAAGTGAAAGAAGTGCGATACTGATAGTGAAATAAAGATGCTTTTTTTTCATTATGATTCCAACCTCTCTTGGTCAAATAGTTTATCTAAATGATATGAATGGTAATAAATAGTGTAAAAGGTGTAGGGATTTTTACGATAAAATATGACATAAGTAAAAAACGCCTTTGATGTTCGATCTTAAAAAAGTATGGATGCGAACCAACTAGTCAGGGCATGCAATGATCGCTGTTATTCCTAAGTGTTCATGCCAAGAGCTTAATATCAGAACCCCGTACTTCAAATCGATACGCATGATCAAATATTTTCCAAAAATTCAGTAAAGGTATGATTTATTGAATAGAAAAGGGGGTCTTTGCAAACCTTTTTTATTATAGCATGTTTTCAAATGAAAAAAATCGGTAGATGGGTTTCATTTGTTGCGAGCTAACGAAAAAATGGTAACAGTCTATTTGTTTTATGGTATACTAGCAAGGAAACGAATTCGCATCATGCGATAAAGGAGGAAGAGCCCCATGGCAGAAAAGGAAACTTTTTATATTACTACGCCAATCTATTATCCAAGTGGGAAACTTCATATTGGGAATTCTTATACTACAATTGCCTGTGATGCAGTTGCCCGCTATAAGCGATTGATGGGCTTTGATGTGTTTTATCTAACTGGGGTGGATGAACACGGTCAAAAAATAGAAAAAAAAGCAGCAGAATTAGGTGTGGAACCACAAGAATATGTGGATAAGATGGCTGCAGATGTCAAGAAATTATGGAAGACACTTGATATCAGCTACGATAAATTTATTCGTACAACAGATGATTATCACGTAGCAGCAGTCCAAAAAGTATTTGATCGTCTACTAGAAAAAGGGGATATCTATCTTGGTGAGTATCAAGGATGGTATTCTGTCTCCGATGAAGAATTCTTTACAGAAACGCAATTAGCGGAAGTCTATCGAGATGAAGAAGGCAACGTGATCGGTGGTAAAGCACCAAGTGGTCATGAAGTAGAACTAGTCAAAGAAGAATCTTATTTCTTCCGTATGAGTAAATACGCAGATCGTTTGCTTCAGTATTATGAAGAACATCCGGAATTTATTCAACCGGAATCTCGTAAAAACGAAATGATCAACAACTTCATCAAACCAGGTCTAGAAGACCTTGCAGTTTCAAGAACAACTTTCACTTGGGGTGTTCCAGTGAAAAACAATCCCAAACATGTGGTCTATGTATGGATCGATGCTCTAGTCAATTATATCACGGCGCTAGGCTACGGTTCAGACGATGATAGCTTGTTCCAAAAATACTGGCCAGCAGATGTTCATATGGTCGGAAAAGAAATCGTACGTTTCCATACGATCTATTGGCCAATCATGTTGATGGCCTTAGACTTGCCATTACCTAAAAAAGTCTTTGGACATGGTTGGTTATTGATGAAAGACGGTAAGATGTCTAAATCAAAAGGCAATGTCGTTTACCCAGAAATGTTGGTTGAGCGTTATGGCTTGGATGCATTACGTTATTACTTGTTACGTGAAGTACCATTCGGTTCTGATGGCGTATTCACACCAGAAGATTTTGTATCGCGCGTCAATTATGACTTAGCCAATGACTTGGGGAATCTCTTGAATCGTACGGTTGCGATGATCAATAAATATTGTGATGGGGTCGTACCTGATTATGCTTCTTTGGTGACGCCATTTGATAGTGAATTATCTACAACTGCTGCGAATGTCGTTGGACGTTACCATGATGCAATGGAAAAAATGGAATTCAATACCGCGTTGGCTGAGATTTGGGTGTTGATTTCTCGTGCAAATAAATATATCGATGAAACAGAACCATGGGTATTAGCCAAAGATGAAGAAAAGAAAAAAGAATTGGATAGTGTGATGATCCATTTGGCAGAATCTCTACGTATCACAGCGATTCTGTTACAACCGATCATGACAGAAACACCAACAAAAATCTTTACTCAATTAGGATTGGATCCTGAAATGATGAATCTTGAAGGACTACACTTTGGTGAATTTCCTTCTGGTACAAAAGTGGTCTCAAAAGGAACACCGATCTTCCCACGTTTAGACATGGAAGAAGAAGTCAGCTATATCAAAGGAAAAATGTCTGAAGGTACTCAGACAAATGAAGATACAGTGAAGTGGGACCCTGAAGAAACTGAACTAGTTTCTACGAAAGAAAAACAAATTAAATTTGATGTTTTCGAAAAAGTAGAATTGAAAGTAGCAGAAGTGATCAACTGTCAAAAAGTGGAAGGTGCAGATAAGCTATTGCAATTTCGTTTAGACGCAGGCGATAGTCAAGATCGACAAATTTTATCTGGTATCGCAGAATTTTATCCTGATCCGAATGAATTGATAGGGAAAAAATTAGTGATTGTAGCGAATTTGAAACCACGTAAAATGCGTGGTCAAATCAGTCAAGGAATGATTCTTTCAGCGGAAGCACCAGACGGCTCTTTACAAGTAGTCGAAGCACCTAAATCAATGCCAAATGGTTCAGAGATCGCTTAATTAAGAAAAAGTCCAGCATAGCTGACTAGATGATGGGAGGCTGGGACAGAAGTGTTTCTCACTTTTGTCCCAACCTCCTTTTGTCGTAAGTACAGTATGCCAACAAGATTACTCCAAATAAAACTGAAATACCGACTACCAAAAGTTAGAATAACTTTTGGTAGTCGGTATTGTCTGTTTCTTTTATTTGAAGGTGTCCGCTTCTTAGTTGCTATTTACCGTCAAAAAATCCAGCAAGGAAATCTAAAGTAGCTTCCCACATTTTTTTTCCTGAACCTTTAGGCCCTGTTGCGATATCCCCTGTTCCTGGTGTACCGCCATTGATTTTTTTTAGTTCTTCTTTGCTTAATGCTTGTTTCTTACTCATCGAATCACTCCTCTACTTATGATAGGTAAAGTATAGCTAATTTGAAGACGAAAGTGATTCATTTGTCTTAAAATGAAAAGAATCGATCCTGAATGATAGTTAAATACAGATTCTCTGTTATTGGATAGTAGAAAAGGCGTAGAGTTGCGGCAAAAAATACAGGAATAAAAATGATGGAGGCTGGAAAAGTAGATCGGTTTTACGACTTAAGATTCATTTTTAATACCTTTGTTTTTGAAATGGAAAAGTCACACGTATATTCTTCAGGAAAGACGATCCTCCGTGTTTTGAAATCCACAGATCTGATTTGATTCGTATTGATTAAAAAAGAACGGTGGACGCGCAATAATTCTGGATATTCTTTTTCTAATTCATTCATTTTCCCATAAAATTCGTACATCATACTTTCTCCATAGAGAATCACTTTATGTGGAGTGACAGATGTTTCTAAAAAGTAGATGGAAGCTAAATCGATTTTAAAATTTCTGGAACCAATTGCAAAAGAGACATGACGCAGATTTGATTTATGATTGATCACCGTTTGTTCATTGCAGATTTTTAGGATGTTTTCAATTTGCTGTTTTTCTGTTTTGCCGTCTTTTACGATGTAATCCAATGGGGCAATTTGCCGTCTTAGTGTTTCTAAAGCCAACTCTTGATGCGAAGTGATAAAAACGATTTTTGCAAACTCGTTTTCTTTTCGTAGTAGTTGTGCAACATCTATTCCAGTTAAATTTTTCCCTAAATCAATGTCTAGAAAGAAGAGACAATTGGTCAAATTTGCTTTATGGTGATACAGCAGGACATCATGAGGATCTGTTGTTACTAGCACTAATTCCATATCATAGTCGTTGATCATAATGAGATTCTTGATTATCTGTTTGTAATGAGTCATCAGCATAATATCATCATCACAAAGAATAATTGGTAGAGTCATCTAATTCACTCCTTTTGATTGTTAATGTTGAGACGAATAATCCGTCTGTTGAGTAATGATTCACTTCAGCATTTGTGTCATTTTTTAGTAGTTCTTTGATGTTGGATAAGCCTAAGCCACGATTCTTTCCTTTCTTGCTGAATCCTTCTTGATTCATTAAGGATAAGGAAGGCAGTTTTCCAGCAAAAGAGTTTTCGATAGTTATTTCTAAACTATCCTCTGTAGTGATGAATAAGATATTCAGTTTTTTTTCTTCTGATTCACAAGCAGCTTCGATACTATTATCTAACAGGATTCCGATGATCCTTATCGCTTTGACTACGTCTATATTTATAGCATTTATGCATTTTAAGCATTCAAATTGGACATTTAAATTTGCTTGTAGAGCCTGAGTTAACTTTGCGACAATCAATGATTTGATGGGAACGATTTTTAAATTACTTATTCCAGAAAAACTCATTACACTGTTATCGATCATCTTATGTGAATAATCAATCATTTCTTTCAAATACCCTTTGTCGATTTTTTCAGTAGGGCTAGTGCTTAACCCTAGCAACAGATTGTTATAGTCATGTCGAAATTTTCTCATTTCCTGATAGTTTTTCTCTACTTCAACGGTGTATACATTCATCATCAATAGCTGTTCCTTCAAATTTTTTAATTCTTGACGTTCAGTATTCTTTTTTAAAATGATATAAGTTAAGAACAGTGTGATTGCATATTGGGCAATGAGAAAACCCAACATGATTATACTGACGATACCTAATATATCCATTTCCCTTAGAATCTCAGCAACTGCAATGATAATAGCTAATGAGACGCCCAGTTGGATCGTATAGATTTTTTTCTCCTCTAAAAGAACAATTTTATTTAAGACTTTTTTTTCAATGAGCCAAACAGAGAATAAAGAGACAGCAAATTTTAATAAAAAGGACAACACTATAAATACTAAAGGATGATTGATATTGCGGTTAAATGGGAGGTCTAATACGAATCTTACAAAACTTGATGCCATAAAAGGAACAATAAAGTAAATGGACAGAGAAATAAAATACCCCAGTAATTCATTCAACTCAAGTTCCTTTGATGCTTTCCATGCGCGTGCCCTCACTGCAATAAAAAGGAGTGTCATAGCAATTTCTGCTAACAATGTGTCTTCCATCGAGACTAGTGCAAGTGGATAACTGACCAAAAGCAAAATAAGGAAAAATGATTTCTGTTTGATTTTTGTACATAAGATAATCAAAAAAATGAATAATAATATATTGGAGAATTCATTGAAGAAATAAGCGAAAGTACTGAGTAATATCACAAAAAACACTTCCTTCATAAAATATTACTCCAATTATAGCAAGGATTTTTTAATAAAGATATTGCATAATTAGTTTATATTTTTCCACTTTACGCAACAGTCATCATCTCCCAGAGAGTTTCGTATGTTCCGTTTAGATCAAGTAGATGTTGATGCGAGCCCGATTCAACTAATTGACCATCCTCAAGGACAAGAATAACGTCGCATTTCTTGGCGATGGGTAAATGATGGGCAATAAAAATGATCGTCTTATTCTGGATAGCCATCAAATTATCAATAATAAGATGTTCTAATCGTGTGTCCAAGCCACTTGTTGCTTCATCCAATATCATCACGTTTGATTGTTTTAAAAGAGCTCGCGCAATAGCAAGACGCTGTTTTTGCCCTCCAGAAAGGTTTGTTGCTCCTTCTTCGATTGATGTCTGATAAGTCAACGGCAGCTGATCGATGTATGTCTTTATCTGCGCTAGTTCACATGCCTGTTCAATTTCTTCTAAAGAAGGTTTTGTTTCGATTCCAAATAACAGATTTTCCATGATAGTTCCACTAAAGAAAAAGGGATCTTGAGGAACATAGCTGAAAGAATGTCGAAGTTCCAATCGAGAGATGGAGCGAAGATCCTGCCCTTGATAAAAAATCTCACCTTCTTCTGGAGTATAAAAATTCATTAGTAACTTTACGAGTGTCGATTTTCCCGATCCGCTCATTCCGACAATTGCAGTTTTTGAATTTTCCGGGATGACGCAAGATAAACTAGTTAGCACATTTTCGGAAAATCCATAAGAAAATGAAACGTTTTTGAATTCGATCAATGGAGAATCGGTTGATCGAATAGAGGTGTCGAGCAAGTCACTTTCGGCCAGTCGTTCTTGTTCTAAAAAAAGCACCTCGTTTAGTCGATCATTTGCTACTTTGGCTGTTTGGATCTTGACTTGTAGATTAATGATATTTTGTAGTGGCGTAGTGAAAAAAATCATCAATGCATTATAAGTAATCAGCTGGCCAATGGTCATTTGTCCTTTAAGAACGAGTGTCGTCCCAAACCAGAGAAGCACTGTTGAGCTCATGACTTGCAGGGCATTTTTAAGATTCGCTTGGATATTGTCTAAATTTAAATTTTTGAATGTTTTTTCCATCATCTCATTGAATTGTTCTGTTACCTTATTACTGATATGGTCAGTGGCGTTAAAAGATTTGATTGTTTCTATTCCTTTTAAGCTCTCGATGATTTGTGAATTGACAGTAGCACCAGCTTCCATTTGTTCCTCGTTTGTTTGATCAAATCGCTTTATAAATGAAAAAACGATCAGTGCGTAGATTGGAATAGTTGCTAAACTAATGAAAAATAATTGCGCATTTTGCAAATATAAAACAAGTCCAACTGAAATGACCATCGATGCGTCTAGAAACAATGACAATGTAGCATTTGCTAGTGCATCAATAATTTTAGTTGCATCGAGAAAGCGAGAAATAATCTCACCAGATTTTCTCGTTGAAAAAAAGGACATCGGCAGATGGAGTACATGGTCAAAGTACCGTAACATGATCGAAGTACTTAGCCGCTGGCCTAATAGGATCAACAAATAACGTTTCAAATATTGAAGGAAAGCTTGGATCACGTACATTGTCAACAGTCCGATAGAAATGATTTCCAATAAATTGGCGGATCTTGCAGGAACGATTCTATCAATGATCAGTTGAAAATAATAGGAACCGATGATGCCAAATCCCGTTAGTAAAAAGGACAACAAAGTGATCTCAAAGATTATTTTTTTTTGTGGCAGTAATAATGGAATAAATGAAAGCAATCCTTTCAACTCATCCTTTACTGGTTTGTATTGCTCGGTAGGCGTGGCAGTTAGCACGATTCCTGTCCATTCTTTATTGAATTCTTCTGCCGATTTGCTTGTTTTCCCTTTTGCAGGATCTGCAATCAAAATTTTTCCGTTTTTTATTCCATAGATCACTACATAATGTAGAAATGAACCATCAACGACGACGTGGGCAATCAAAGGGAAAGAAAGATTTTCTTGCCATAGTGAAGCGTCTGATTTGAATACTTCACATTCAAATCCTAATTGTTCCATTGCTGCAACCATTCCATAAGCGGTCGTTCCTTGGTTGTCAGTTTTGGACATTAGTCTTAATTTACTTATGGGGATCGTTGTTTGATACTGATTTAAAATCATTGCTAAACAAGCAACGCCACAATCTTTTGCATCATGTTGTTTAATTAGTTTGAATTTTTTCATACACTCATTCCTTTGAAAACAGTTTATGGTAACTAGTCCAGTGAGAGAAACGCTCAGAAGGTTTCATGAAGATCGCTCTAGGTCATCGAAAAAATACAGTGTCGCAAAATAAGCGAAGATCAAGCTTTTTCTTTTCTATCAGTGAGGTGAGCTATTTAGCTATGCATGATAGAGCAGTAACTTGACAATACGGTCTTTAAGTATCCATTCTTTTTATAGATTAACAAAGTTGTTATCCTGAATGGATGGATTGTCCTAAAACCAGTTATTCCTGTCTTAAATGAATGAATCAGCCTATTTTAGTTATTTCGTGGCTGAAAAAAGCACAAAAAAATAAGTCAGGGATACGCAAAATAATTTTTCCTATTTTGCGTATCTCTGACTTAAGAATAGTGATCGATCATGATTTGGGTAGAAGCTTGATTCTTCTTTTTAAACGTTTTGGCAAAAGGGCCGTCAGAAAAACAAAGGGTAGCGAGAAAAGATACCAAAAAATCGTTCTACCGATTCCATACCGTTGGTAAATTTTTGTCAGGAGAAGGTGGAGCACAAGCAAGCCAATGGCTAAGCTCCCAGTGAGAAACCAAATATTGTCCCAATTTCTCCAAACTCTTAGAAACATCGCAGCAATCGGATAGCCATAAAAAAAGAATCCTGTTAATGAGAGTCGCCAGTTTTTGGCTAATGTCCCCAGATTCAGTAAGAAAAAAATAGCGGACAAAACGATGCCGATGGGTGGAAATAAGCCTACCAAGAAAGCATAGATCGTGCCCAAAAAGATCATTCCTGGCCCTTTTAGTAAAGCAACGACCACTATAGAAACAAGTAGTAAAAAGATTTGTTGGGTAAAAGTAGCAACAGTCAATAGCCCGAATAGGATCAAGGTAAGCCAATGCCAGCGAGAATGCAGTTGATTTTTTCTAGTAATTGGCACTTTTTTTTCTAAAAAATCGGCTATTTTTGGATAGGAACGTCTAAAATCCATGAATCCTCCTCCTTTAGTATCGTACTCAGTAGTATAACGAACATTTTGCTAGGATACCTCCGCCCAAAGAGGGATATTTACAGTAAAAATTTCTGAAAAGTAATGGTAAAGTGAAATATTCTCCGTTATACTGGAGGTTATACTAAAATCTAATCGAAAAAGGGGATGCGAATGAAAGGTAAGTTGAAACGTGAGATTAATTTATTCGGTGCATTAGCGACTGTAATGGGGACTGTTATCGGCGCAGGGGTTTTCTTTAAAACTGCAGCAGTGACCGCAAGTACACAGTCTACTAGTTTGACGTTATTGGTATGGTTACTAGGTGGATTTTTGACGATCTGTGCGGGGTTGACCGTAGCAGAACTTGCTACCGCGATTCCTGAAACTGGTGGTGCTGTAAAATATATCGAAGCGGCCTATGGAAAATTGCCTAGTTTCTTACTTGGATGGTCACAAAGCTTGATTTATTTTCCAGCAAATATTGCTGCACTGTCCATCATCTTTGCTACACAATTGATCAATTTATTACAATTATCCACGGACTATTTACTAGTTATTGCTATTATCACAGCAATTTCGATCACAGGTCTGAATTTGCTTGGTACCAAAGTAGGAACGACTGTGCAATCTGCTACCTTAGTGATCAAGTTGATCCCACTTGCAGTTATCGTTATTTGGGGTTTGCTTACTCCTGGCAATGGCACTGTGCAATTATTACCGATCGAAGCAGGAAAAGATATTTCATTTGCGCAAGGATTGAGTAGTGCGTTACTGGCAACATTGTTTGCTTATGATGGTTGGCTAGGTGTCGGCGCAATGGCTGGTGAGATGAAGCATCCAGAAAAGGACCTACCGAAAGCAATTATTTTGGGCTTGAGTTTTGTCACAGTCGTTTATCTATTGATCAACTATGTGTTCCTAAAAACACTGCCTATTGATCAAATTGCAGGGAATCTCAATGCTGCTTCAGATGCTTCCGGTGTTATTTTTGGTCAAATTGGCGGGAAAATTGTGACGATTGGTATCTTGATTTCTGTTTATGGTGCATTGAATGGCTATACGCTTACAGGGATACGCGTTCCTTATGCGATGGCATTAGAAAATGAGCTACCTTTCAGCAACCAGCTGACAAAACTTTCAAAGAAATTTACAGTACCTTATACACCAGCTATCTTTCAGTTAGTGATTGCTTGTGTCATGATGACAGTGGGTTCATTTGATTTATTAACAGATATGTTGATATTTGTGATGTGGTTGTTTAGCCTACTTATTTTTGTCGGAGTATTTGTTTTAAGGAAAAAACAACCTGATTTGCCTCGACCTTATAAAGTTCCTTTATATCCTGTTATTCCTTTGATTGCGATCGTGGGAGCTGTCTTTATTTTGGGCATGACGTTATTCACTCAGACAGGGCTTGCGATGATTGGGATTGTCGTGACTTTATTAGGAATACCGGTTTATTTTTATAAAAACAAACACATATAGAATCGTTGAATGAAAGACTGGAATAGGAGATTTCAGCTCCAAAAAAAGAAGGAGTTGCTTTTTGTTTCTACCGTTTGTCGTTAGTGAGGTCGAGACAAAAGTCGTTTAGGTTTGAGAAATTGGAGAAAAAAACGAACAATACGTTTTTTGTATTGTTCGTTTTTTTTTGGAATTTCCGAAAAACCTGATTTTTGGACGCCGTTTATTCGAGAGTTTGTAGAAAACTGATTTTTAGTTTTGTCCCTCATGCTTTTTCCATAAAAAATTATTTTTCTAAAAATAAATCTTGATTTTTAGTTTTAATACTTCTGCCATAGCTGCTTATATGCTAAAGTAATGAAGAAAAGGAGAGATAGAAGATGATATTTGATTCTCATACCCATCTAAATGCGGAACAATTCAATGACGATATTCCAGAAACGATTGAACGCGCAAACGAATTGGGCGTGACTAAAATGGCTGTTGTGGGCTTTGATACGCCAACCATCGACAAATCACTGCAGCTTAGTCATGATTATTCAAACATATATAGTATTATCGGCTGGCATCCAACAGAAGCAGGCAGTTATACAAAGGAAGTCGAAGAAAAATTACAAGAACAGTTAACAACGCCAAAAGTTGTTGCACTAGGAGAAATCGGTCTGGACTATCATTGGATGGAAGACCCTAAAGAGGTCCAAGATAGAGTTTTTCGTCGACAAATAGCGATTGCGAAAGAAATGAATTTGCCAATCAGTATCCATACAAGGGAAGCGCTTGAAGATACGTATGCGATTTTAAAAGAGGAAGATATTCGTGATATTGGCGGGATCATGCATAGTTTCAGCGGAGATTTTGAGTGGGCAAAGCGATTCCTCGATTTAGGCATGCACATCTCATTTAGTGGAGTCGTGACGTTCAAAAAAGCGACAGATGTGCAAGAAGCAGCCATGAATGTACCGCTTGATCGCTTGTTAGTAGAAACAGATGCTCCTTATTTGGCACCAGTCCCTTATCGTGGAAAGCGAAATGAACCGGGATATACTCGTTATACTGTTGAAAAAATTGCAGAATTACGAGGACTAACGCTGGAAGAAGTTGCTGGACATACATGGAAAAATGCACATCGTCTATTTAGGTTAAATGAAAATGACTAAGTTAAAAATCCAAGAAATCATCGTCGTTGAAGGAAAAGACGATACTAGAAGACTTCAAGAGGTAGTGGATGCTGACACGATCGAAACTATCGGTTCAGCGATCAACGAAGATATTTTGATGCAAATCGAACATGCCCAAGAAACACGAGGGGTCATCATCTTCACCGATCCAGATTTTTCGGGAGAAAAAATTCGGAAAACGATCATGGAAGTCGTGCCACAAGTCAAACATGCATTTTTACCGCGCAAACAAGCACGCCCACGTAAACAGGGAAGTCTTGGTGTAGAACATGCAAGTGATGAAGCTATATTAGAAGCCTTGAAAAAGGTCGTGACTCCTGCTGAGGAAAAAGAAACTACTGAGATCACTAGACAGATTCTTGTTGCTCATGGTTTAATAGCTGGAGCGAAAGCAAAAGAAAAACGCGAAAAATTAGGGGATGAATTGCGGATTGGTTATACCAATGGTAAGCAATTGGAAAAACGTTTGAAGATGTTTCGGATCACCCCAGAAGAATTTGTACAAGCAATGAAAAAAGTGGAGGAACAACATGAGTGAATACCGTGATATTGCGACACCCTCTAGGACAAAAGAGATTTTATTGAAACACGGTTTTTCGTTTAAAAAAAGTTTAGGACAAAATTTTTTGACTGAACCGAATATTTTAAGAAAAATCGTAGAAACGGGTCAAATCAATGAAGAAACGAATGTTATCGAAGTAGGCCCAGGAATTGGTGCTTTAACCGAGCAATTAGCCAGAAAAGCCAAACAAGTCGTTGCTTTTGAAATCGATGATCGTTTGATCCCTGTATTAGAAGACACGCTGTCTCCTTATCCGAATGTGACTGTGGTCCATCAAGATATTTTGAAAACTGATTTACAACAGGCTGCTATGGACTATTTTGACGCAGAATTGCCGTTGAAAGTGGTTGCTAATCTTCCATACTACATTACCACGCCAATTATGATGCATTTTTTGGAGTCAGAGTTGGTCGTTGATGAGATGGTCGTGATGATGCAAAAAGAAGTTGCAGATCGGATCTCTGCTCAACCAGGGACCAAAGCATATGGCTCTTTGTCCATCGCTGTACAATACTACATGGAAGCTAGCGTAGCATTTATCGTTCCAAAAACAGTATTTGTTCCTCAACCAAATGTTGATTCAGCTATTTTGAAGTTGACGAGAAGAGCAGAACCAGCGGTCAAAGTGACCAACGAAAAAGCCTTTTTCCGATTGACGAAGGCTGCTTTTCAACAAAGAAGAAAAACATTGTGGAATAATTTACAGGCAACCTATGGGAAAGAAGAAGATACGAAGGCTTGGCTAACTAGAAGTTTGGAAAAGGCGAATATCGATCCAAAACGCCGAGGAGAAACATTATCTTTAGAAGAGTTTGCAGCATTAAGTAATGCGTTGGAAGAGAAGTAAAATGTATAAAGCGGAAAGTTTTTAGTAACGAACCCTATTTAATGAAAGATTTCCGCTTTCATAAATAAACCAGATCAGAAAAGCGTGGGATAAAAGTGAAGAACACTTTTGTCCGCTAGTTGATCTGGTTTATTTTCCTTTTTATTGATTTATTTTAGAGATTATTCATTTTTTTACGCATGTGTCTTGACACATTTTGTAGTTAAAGGTAAAATAAAGCGACATTTATGTGTCAAGACATGTTAGGAGAGGGAAAAATGAAAAAAAATTCAGTACGAACACTTACGATTTCTGCATTATTGATTGGCATGGGTGTGATTATCCCGATGGTGATGCCTAAAATAATGATTCCACCAGCATCTTTTACATTAGCTTCCCATGTGCCATTATTTATTGCCTTATTTTTTTCACCTGGTGTAGCAATTGCTGTCGCATTAGGTACAACATTCGGTTTCTTTTTATCTACACCATTCATTATTGCATTACGTGCATTATCGCATCTAGTATTTGCCGTTATTGGGGCATGGTACTTACAAAAAAATCCACGAATCGTTTTGAAAGACGGTCAAGTGACATTAGCAAATTGGCGTTTTCAAAGTTTTAATCTGGTGATCGGCATCATCCATGCGATTACTGAAATGTTAGTCGTCAGTGCCTTCTTCTTTATGGGGAATATGCCTGAAACGTATTATTCAGGTGGTTATTTCTACACTGTATTTATTTTGATGGGTGTGGGAGGTCTGATCCATAGTTTAGTAGATTATAATATTGCTTACTTTGTTGCAGGAACATTGAGCAAATATTTCGATATCCCAATATTTACTAAAGCAAAACAATTAGAAAAAAAAGAAATCATTGGCAAGACAGTTAAAAAAGTCGCTTAAAATGATCAGCTGATCATCAAAAGAAGAAAGTTTATGAGGACTCGTCCTCAGTAAGCTTTCTTTTTTTGATTTGTGAGGAGAAAAAAAGAACGGTACAAGAGTTATCCTGTGCCGTTCTTAAAGGGGGCGATTTTAAGGTAAAGTAATGACTTCTTCTGTATCTTTATCAAAGAAATGACCTTTACTGATATTGAAGGCTAGATCCACCATTTCACCTGGTTTATGGAAATCACGCGCATCGACTTTAGAAATAAACTCAGTAGAACCTGTCTTAGTATAAAGCATTGTTTCCGCACCAAGTAATTCTGAAACGACAACTTCAGAGTTGACCACGGCTTCTGGAGAAGCTTCTAAAGCGACTTGCTCGCTGTGGATGTCTTCTGGACGGATACCGAAGATGACTGCTTTTCCTTCATAACCTTTTTCAACTAAAACTTTATTTTTTCCTTCAGGTATTTTCAATTTCAAACCATGGCCATCTGAGATCACGCCATTGTTCAAAGTCACATGGAAGAAGTTCATTGCAGGTGAGCCAATAAAGCCAGCTACGAACATATTGACAGGAGTGTCATATACTTCTTTTGGTGTACCGATTTGTTGGATGAAACCATCCTTCATGATAACGATACGGTCAGCCATCGTCATTGCTTCCGTTTGATCATGGGTCACGTAGATCGTTGTTGTTTCTAAACGTTGGTGTAATTTCGCAATTTCTGCACGCATGGCAACCCGTAATTTTGCATCCAAGTTTGACAATGGTTCATCCATCAAGAATACTTTTGCATCACGGACGATTGCTCGACCCAATGCGACACGTTGGCGTTGTCCACCAGATAATGCAGCTGGTTTACGTTTCAAATATTCAGTCAATCCTAGGATCTCTGCTGCATTTTCTACCCGTTTTTTGATGTCTGTTTTGTCATATTTTCGCAATTTTAGACCGAATGCCATGTTATCAAAAACAGTCATGTGAGGGTAGAGGGCATAGTTCTGGAAAACCATCGCGATATCACGATCTTTTGGTGCTACATCATTCATGACTTTCCCACCAATGTTCAGTTCACCTTCGGAAATATCCTCTAGACCCGCGATCATTCTCAATGTTGTTGATTTACCACAACCGGAAGGCCCAACAAAAACGATGAATTCACGATCATCGATCGATAAATTGAAGTCGGTTACAGAATAGTTTTCTGCGTTGTCATATTTCTTGTATACATGTTTTAATGCCATTTCTACCATTTGTCATTCCACGCTTTCTATTAGTTTTATTCGTTAAACAAATTATATGTGAAAGCGTTATCTTTTTTCTATGTCACATTGAACAACAATTGATTTAAATTTTGGTCAATGTGCTCATCTTTGATGTAAAATGAAAAGGGACACATTTTTTGGCAAGAAGAAGGAGTGATAGAAATGAAAATCGCGTTGATCGCGCATGACCGAAAGAAACCGATGATGGTCAAATTAGCAACTGCTTATCAAACAATATTGGAAAAACATGAACTTTTCGCTACGGGTACTACTGGTGCGAAAATCACAGAAGCAACTGGCTTGAAAGTCCATCGTTTTAAATCTGGGCCATTAGGGGGAGATCAGCAAATTGGTGCGATGATTTCTGAAGATGAATTGGATTTGGTGATTTTTTTACGGGACCCTTTAGCAGCTCAACCACACGAACCAGATGTTACTGCACTGATTCGTTTATCCGATGTCTACGAGATTCCGCTTGCAACAAATATTGGCACTGCAGAAGTACTCCTGAGAGGATTAGAAGCTGGCTTTTTAGATTTTCGTAAAGTCGTGCATGAGTTAGAAAAGCGTCCATTATCTTTTTGATAAAATTCGGTATTTTTAAAGTATAATGCCATTTGATACAGAAATATGTCGTCTAATCACGAACTTAGAAATAGGTATATTTGAAAATATATGTTTTTTTATTTACAGTGACTAGTGAACTATGCTATAGTTTGCCTGGGAATGATTTCCCAAAATAATCAGAGTAGGAAATAAAGCGTTAAGTGCTGAGAGGATGGGATGTTGCCTCTTTGACGAAGGACAGAATTGTTCGCGGTTTTATTTTCGCATTCGCTGCATGTATTGTGTAGCAGCTCTTAAAGGAGATGCTAGGAAATGAAGAAAAACAGATTAGACGCACGTATGATCGCTATTATGGGATTGTTGATCGCCTTGATGGTCACCCTATCCCGATTAGTATCGATCGAAACACCTTTTATTAAGATCAGTGTGACCTTTATTCCACAAGTGATCATGGGGATTTTGTTTGGTCCTTTCTGGTCAGGGATTGGAGCGGTATTAGCTGACTTAGTAGGAATGGCATTATTTTCAAAAACAGCCTTCTTTATTGGATTTACATTGAACGCCTTTATCGAAGGAGCAATCTATGGGTTCTTTTTTTATCGAAAAGAAATCACTTGGAAAAATGCGATCTTAGCTACCTTGAGCGTCACGTTGATCATCAACTTGATTTTGACGCCGTTATGGCTAGCGATGATGTACCACGTACCATTATTTAGTTGGGTCGTTTGGGCACCTCGTCTCTTAAAAACAGTGATTTGGATCCCTCTACAGTCCATAGCGATTTATTATGTTGGACGAAGTATTCCATATAAAAAGATATTAAATAGTTTAACTATTCATGCAAAATAAAAAACAAGCAGTCTTCCCATCCCAGAAGACTGCTTGTTTTTTATTATTGTTTTGTAAATTGTGCTTGGTATAACTGATGATAATAGCCATTTTTTTGTAGTAGTTCATCGTGAGTACCCATCTCGACGATTGCCCCTTGGTCCATTACAAGGATCTGGTCGGCGTTTTTGATTGTTGAAAGACGGTGTGCAATGACGAAACTGGTTTTTCCTTGCATCATGGCGAGAAAAGCATTTTGGATTTTCTTTTCGGTCAATGTATCGACTGAACTGGTTGCTTCATCTAAGATCAGCATAGGCGGATTACTGATCATTGTACGAGCAATGGTCAATAGTTGTCTTTGCCCATCAGAGATTTTAAGTCCTTGTCCGCCAATTTTAGTATCTAATTTTTCTGGCAGACGTTCGACAAATTCATACATGTAAGAAGCTTTTAATGCTTGATTGATTTCCTCATCACTAGCGTCTGGCTTGCCGTACTGAAGGTTTTCTCTTAATGTACTGTCAAATAACCAAGTGTCTTGTAGAACCATACCAAAGCTTTTTCGTAAAGTATCTCTTTGGATATGTCTGATGTCATAGTCGTCAATAGTGATATAACCAGAAGTGGTCTCATAAAAACGCATCAACAAGTTGACTAACGTTGATTTTCCTGCACCAGTTTTTCCTACGATCGCAATTGTTTGACCTGGTTCAGCTTTGAAGTTGAAATTTTCGATCAGACGTTGTTTTGGTTCATAGGAAAAAGAAACATGATTGAAGACGACTTCTCCTTTGATCGTGTCTGGATTCAAAGCATACGCATCTGGATCATCAGGGGTTTCTTCAGGTTGATCAATCAATTCAAATGCTCGTTCTAAACCAGAAAAAGCTGTCTGTATTTGAGTAGTGATACCCGAAAGCTCAATGAATGGTTTTGAAAATTGACTGGAGTAGATCGTAAAGCTTGAAATCACACCGACAGTGATCGCTGACCCACTTCTTAGCGCAAGCAACCCGCCCACTAAACCGATAGATAGGTAAGCCATGTGATCAATAAAACGTGAAGAAGGATTGGTTAATGAAGATGAAAATTGAGCACGCTGTCCTTTCTCATAGAGATCTGCGTTCAATACTCTAAATTGTTGCTGATTCACTTCTTCTTGTTGGAAAGCTTTGATTATCTTTTGATTTCCAATTCTTTCGGTAACGAATCCAGAGATGTTTCCAATGATCTTTTGTTGATTGTCGAAATCATTTTGAGAAGCTCGAGCTACGATCCAACTAACCAGAAAGATGATTGGCGTCGAACAAACAACGACCAAAGTCAACAAAGGACTTAATCTTAACATAAAGATAAAGGATAAAACGATAATCGCTACACCTGCGAATAATTGATTGAAGGCGGCTGATATTGCAATGGAGATATTGTCCATGTCATTTGTAAAACGACTGACGATATTCCCATGAGAATTTTGATCGTAGTAGCGAAGGGGCAATTTATTCAGACGAGCAAATGCATCTTTTCTAAGTTTAGCTACTGAAAGATAAGCCAGACGGTTACTCAAGACCTGGATCAGCCACTGACTGACTACATTGATCAAAACGATACCGCCAAATAGTAAAAGTAAGTGGAAAAGCTTAGTGAATCTTACCTGACCGACACCAATCATTTGATCGATACTTTGACCAATCTGCAAGGTCATAACAACAGTCGCGATCCCATTGATGATCCCTAACAGGATAGCTAACCAAATGTCTTTAGAATAAGCCGTAAGATAAGGAACAAAACGTCTAAGGATTTTCCAAGAGATTTTTTTTGTTTTCATACTATGCTTCCTCCTGTGAGGCGACGATTTCGCGGTATTCTGCTGAATGCGCTAGTAGATCTTCGTGAGTACCTTGAGCCACGATTTTTCCTTGATCCATTACTAAAATCGTATGTGCTTCTTGAATCGAGCGGATCCGTTGCGAGATGATGATCACGGTGCTGTCCAATGAAGTTTGTAACGCTTTTCTCAGATTTAGATCGGTTTGATAATCGAGAGCGCTCAACGAATCATCTAAGATAAGCAATTCTGGTTTGGCAATCAATGCACGTGCGATGGTTAGTCGCTGCTTTTGTCCACCAGAAAAATTCTTTCCGTTCTCCATTACTTTAGTATCCAAACCTTTAGGGAGTTGGCGAACGAAATCTTCTGCTTGTGCAATCCGTAAAGCTTCCCAACATTCTTCATCGCTAGCTTCTTGTTTTCCCCATTGTAGATTTTCACGAATCGTTCCAGTAAACAAGACAGAAGTCTGTGGTACTTGTGAAATTTGGTGTCTTAAAGAATCAAGGTCCCAAGAACGTACATCGACTTCGTCAAAGGAAATAGCACCAGCGCTAACATCATAGAAGCGAGGGATCAATTGAGTCAATGTGGTTTTCCCGCTACCAGTAGGACCAATGATCCCAAGGACTGTCTTTCTTTTTAGCTGGAAGGTGATATCTTGTAAGGCTAAGCCAGAATCTGGTGTATAGCGAAAATCAACATGATCGAATTGGATCATATTCTGAGAGTGGAAATCAGGAGTGAGAGGTTCAGCGGCATCAACAATGGTATTTTCTGTGGCTAACACTTCTTTGATTCGATTTCCTGAAGCTTCGGCTCTTGTAAAAATGACTACTAGATTAGAGACGACGATTAGTGCCAATAACATTTGATTCATATAATTGATCAAGGCTAAGACTTGTCCCTGTTGTAAATTACCAATGTTGACTTTGATTCCCCCCACGGTCAATAGACAGATGATCCCCACGTTCATAATCAAAGTGGTTGCAGGAGATAATAGAGCAGAAATATTCGAAACACGAAGATAATTCTTCGCCAGATCATCAGTGTCGTTATTGAATGTATCGATTTCTGTAGCTGTACGAGAAAATGCACGGATCACACGTACACCACTTAGATTTTGACTAACAGTTGCGTTTAGGCGATCTAATTTTTCTTGTACCTTTTGATAAAGAGGAATTGTTTTTTTGATAATAAAATATAAAATAACTGAAAAAATAGGTAATAGTGCTAAGAAAAATAAGCCCACTTCCCAATCAATGACAAATGCCATGACTACTGAGCCGATACTTAAAAAAGGAGCACGGATCAACAAACGGATGACCATTGCGAGAGCCAGCTGTAATTGGTTAATATCATTTGTCATTCGTGTGATCAGCGTATCTGTTCCAAAGTGGTTCAGTTCACTATGTGAAAATGAATTGATTTTTTTGATTAGCTGATTGCGCAGTTCGGTACCGAACCCTTGGGAAGCCACCGATGCGTAATATTGACAGATGATGGCACAAACTAAGCCAATCACTGACATAGCGATCATCCAGACCCCCATTTTGATAATCATTCCTCGATCGTTCATTTTAAGCCCATTATCGATCAAAGACGCCATCAAAAGAGGCAGGATCAATTCGAACACAGCTTCAAAAAACTTGAATACTGGGCCTAAAATGATCTGTTTACGATAATCTTTTGCATAACGTAATAATTGAATCATATGATTCCTCCTAACAAAGTTTCAGCTAATCACTATCCAGAAAAGAAGGAATGTTTTTTTAGCTGCTTGAACATATTGGATATCAATAAAGATATCTAAATGAATTCATTCCTATATATAAGTAGGTACTCTCACATTGTAGCTTATGAAATTTAGAATGAAAAGTGAACAAGCCTTTTCATAAATGAAACTTTAAAGTGAATTTAACGTTTTAGCTGATTGTTCCGCTTTTTTTGAATCAATGGTGAAAAAAACAAAATCTTTTATTGACAAAATGAATGCGTTTTCTATTATTGGAGAGAGGTGAAAAAAATGCTAAAAAAAGAAATTCTGACTTATTTAGAGAATCAAACTGCTTTTATCGATATCGATCAGATAAGCGATGTGTTTACAGCGAAGAAATTGGCAGAATATTTCAACGTGAAACGAAATACGATCAGCCATTATTTAAATCAATTAAATGAGGAAGAGTTGCTAGTAAAAGTGAATTCACGACCGGTTTATTATTTTCATAAAAGTGCGTTTGAACATCAATTTTTTCCTTTAAGCAAGACGTTCTATTCTTCGACAAATAAAATAAAGGAAGAAAAACCAATATTTGCGCGCAGTAAAGATTTATTTTCATTAGTGATCGGTCATGACGCCAGTCTCAAAGAAAGTATCGAGCAAATCAAAACAGCTCTTTTTTATCCTGATGGGGGACTTCCTGTCTTACTTACAGGAGAAAGTGGGACTGGTAAAAGCTATCTTGTAAACATTATTTATCAATATTGTTTGGAATATGATCTGCTGACAGAAAATGCCCCCCTCATCACATTGAATTGTGCGCAATATGCGGATAATCCAGAATTGTTAACAAGTAATCTATTTGGTCATGTCACAGGTGCTTATACAGGCGCAGTTCAAGATAAAATAGGTGCATTTGAGGCCGCAGATGGAGGTATTCTTTTCTTGGATGAAGTCCATCGACTAAGCCCGGAAGGACAAGAAAAGTTGTTTACGTATTTAGATAAAGGAATCATCTATCGCATGGGAGATACGAACCATGCAAGAAAAGTCGATGTTCGCTTGTTCTTTGCAACAACAGAAGAAGTAACAAGCCATTTTCTCCACACTTTTACACGTAGGATACCGATCAAAATCGACTTACCTTCTTTAAAAGAACGACAAAAAGAAGAACGACTGGAATTGATCTATTCCTTTTTTTTAGCTGAACAGCGAAAAATCAAGTATCCAATGAAAGTAAGCGGACAAGTACTGACGATTTTATCGAATCAGGATTTTAGCGGCAATATCGGAGAATTGAAGAATAACGTCAAGGTTGCGGTAGCAAAAGCATTTGCAGAGCAGAAAGAAGAAGATAAGCTATGTATCAAACTGCAACATCTGCAAAAATATCTCTTAACGCTTTCTCCCAATAGTAATTCGACCCAATCAGCTGTGTGGATCACTGATAAACAGAACCTTGAATATCTAATGGAAAAAAGGCAGCCAGAACAGGAGCGGATCATTCGCTGTTTTGAAGAGTTGCTTTTGACTTTCAAAAAAAGTGGGACCTCTTTGAACAATTGCGAGGATAAATTAAAAGAAGAAGTTGTGCACTTATTTGATTTTTTGCTCTTTGAGACAAGCCGGCAAGAAAAGCATGAATTACTGGTCTATTGGATGCATACGATCCGTGAAACGCTGAAACAGATGGAAAGTGCCTATCAAATCAGATTTGATGGGAACACCGTGTATGCATTAAGTTATTATCTGTATCAGCGTAGTACAGTCAAATGGCTACCAGATGAAGAAGAAATCCTTCAATTAATGAAGGGCTTATCCCAGCAATTAGAGCTACTTTATCCAGCGAATTATCAGTATGCTACGCGTATTTTGGAGTTGACGCATTCAAAACTAGATTTAGATAGCACGTTGTTGGATAAAATAATTTTAACGATCTATCTGAAACGGACGAAATGGTCAAAAGAGCAAAGCATCCCCAAAGCGATCATAGCCGCACACGGATATGCAACAGCTAGTAGTATGGCAAATGTCGCGAATCGTTTATTAGGACAAGATCTATTTGAATCATTTGACATGCCACTAGATGTGACGCCACAACAAATTGCGAATGAAATCATTGATTACAGTAACCATCATGATCTATCGAACGGCTTGATCATCCTAGTGGACATGGGTTCTTTGAAAGAAATCTATCAATTATTTAAAGATCAAGTATTTGCACCGATCGTGATCTTGAATAACGTGACGACACCCTTAGCGATCACGATCGGTGAAAAAATGCAGAACCTTTTGGATCTAGAGACGATCGTTCAGCAAGCCGTTGATGCTACAAAATCAGAATGGAAGATCATCTATCCTGAAAAACATAAACCAAAAGCATTACTCGTCACTTGCGCCACAGGGATAGGAACAGCCACTCATATGGCTGAATTATTGGAAAAAAGTTTGCCAACAAATCATGCGCTAAAAATCATGCCCTACGAATATCATGTGTTAGCTGAAAGAAAGAAAAAAGAAACTGTTTTCTCAATGTATGATGTCATAGGCGTCATCGGAACGATGAATCCGCAAATTGAAGTTACGCCCTATTTATCTATAGAGTCCTTGATCTCAGGCGAACAAATGGATCAGCTCACTGAATGGTTAGTACCAATTTTTCCCGAAAAAGAAAGGGGAGATTTTGATCAGCGCTTCGTACGTAATTTTTCATTGGAAAAAGTTTTAGATTCGGTCACGATTCTGGATACGGAAAAAGTAATGACAGAGATCGAATATTTTGTACGTGAATTAGAACTTAGATTGGCTACAGACATCAGTACACCAAAAAAGATCGCGCTTTACGTCCATGTCAGCTGTTTGATTGAACGCCTGATCCGACAAATTCCCATTGAAAATTATCACGGTCAAGAGACGATATCGAAGTGTCAAAAAGAAATGTTTGATTCTATAAAAGAAGCATTTAGTGTCATCGAAGAACATTACAGTGTCAAGATTCCTACTTCAGAGGTAGCCTATATCTATGATATTTTGATAAATATTGAAGAGAAGATAGGGAAAGACGAAGAATTCTGATCAAAGCAAGATACGGCCACTATTTTTGGCATGTATCTTGCTTTATTTAAATTGAGAGTAAGAAAGAGGTGTTAAAGTGGAAAAAAAAATCATCATTGCTTCCCATGGGCATTTTGCTTCGGGCATTTTAAATTCGTTGGAGCTTATCTATGGGACGCATCATTCGATCACTGCTTTAGATTGTTACATGTCTGAATCATTTGATCTGACCAAATCAGTTAAACAATTGATCGAGGAACATAAAGGAAAAGAGTTGATCATTTTGACCGATTTGTTTGGCGGAAGCGTGAATAATGAATTTTTACAATATATTGATCAACCAAACATCTATTTGATTGCTGGATTGAACTTACCTTTGTTGATCGAGATCGTCGCACAAGTCGAAATGGTAGATTCAATCACTGAATTGATTCAACGAGCATTACGTGAGTCGAAAGAAACGATCCAGTTCTGCAATGAAAGCATAAAAACAAAAATCGAAGAAGAAGAATTTTAGGAGGGGTATCAAATGATTATTTTAACAAGAGTAGATCACCGTTTATTACATGGTCAAGTTGCATTTTCTTGGACACAGGCAATCGGAGCAGATTGTATTTTGATTGCAAATGATGATGTACCAAAGAATGAAATACGTAAAACAACAATCAAATTGGCTAAACCACAGGGCGTAAAGTTAGTGATCAAATCGATTCAAGATTCAATCAGTGCGTTGCAAAGTGGTGTCACAGATAAATACAAATTATTCATTGTGGTGGAATCGATCAAAGATGCCTATGCATTAGCAAAAGCTTGCCCTGAGATCAAACACATCAATTTAGGAGGGATCAAAGCGAAAGAAGGAACGAGAAGTTTAGGAAAAGCGGTCAATGTTTTACCCGAAGAAGAAGAATTATTGAAACAGTTGCTGACGGATCAAATAGAAGTTGAAATCCGTCAAGTGCCTGCAGACAAAAAAGTAGCTGCCAAAGAAGTTTTATGAGAAAGGAAGGTTAAATTATGATCCTACAAGCGGTTCTTTTAGGACTAGTTGCTTTTGTTGCACAATCAGAATATGCGTTAGGTACTTCCCTGCTTTCTCGGCCAATTGTCACGGGATTATTTACCGGGATCGTGTTAGGTGATGTTAAAGCAGGTGTCATCATGGGGGCCACTTTAGAGTTAGCTTTTATTGGTTCATTTTCAGTTGGTGCCTCTATCCCACCAGATGTTGTGACGGGTGGTATTTTAGGAACAGCATTTGCGATCACTGCAGGAGCAGGAACAGAAACAGCTCTATTATTAGGGTTGCCGATTGCAACGCTCACTTTGATTTTGAAAAATGTTTATTTAGGTTTATTGATCCCGTTGATGACCCATAAAGCAGATCGTTATGCAGAAGAGGGAAATTACAAAGGCGTTGAACATATGCATTTACTCGCTGGGTTTGGACTGTCCCTTATGTTAGGCCTAATTGTGACGATTTCCTATATGGTGGGAAGCAATACGATAGGCAGTCTGCTAGAAAAAATCCCTGATTTTGTTCAAAACGGATTAACTGTTGCTACGGGATTGATTCCAGCATTAGGATTTGCGATGTTAGCCCGCCTATTGATCAATAAAAAAGTAGTTCCTTATTTCTTTTTAGGATTTGCTTTGGCTTCTTACTTGAAGATACCAGTTACTGGGATTGCTATTTTTGGGGCCATTTTAGCAGTAGTAGTAGTAAACATCATGAATGTTCAAAAGACAGCTGTTCAAACTTCAGCAGGGGAGGTAGAAGAAGATGAAGACTTCTGAACAAGACAAGAACCGTATCACTAAAAAAGAATTGAACCATGTATTTTGGCGTTCCTTTCAGATGGAATTTTCTTGGAATTATGAGCGACAAATGAATATGGCTTACGCATATGCGATCATCCCTATTCTAAAAAAGCTTTACCATACGAAAGAGGACATGGCTGCAGCCTTGAAACGCCATTTAGAATTCTTCAATACGACGCCACATATCGTCACCCTGATCTTAGGGATAAATGCCGCCATGGAAGAAGAAAATATACATGATCCAGAGTTTGATGTGACAGCTATCGATAGCATCAAAACATCTCTCATGGGGCCTTTAGCTGGCATCGGAGATTCCTTCTTTTGGGGGACTTTACGCCTGATCGCTACAGGTGTTGGCACGTCACTTGCATTGCAAGGAAACATCTTGGGGCCTATTCTTTTTCTTCTGATTTTTAATATTCCACACATTTTGCTTCGCTATTTAGCAACTGGTTGGGGCTATCGATTGGGAACCGGATTTTTGAAAAAAATCCAAGCAAATGGAATGATGGAAAGTTTGACATTTGGTGCTTCGATCATTGGATTGATGGTAGTTGGTGCAATGACTGCTACGATGATCAGTATCAATATTCCTTTGAAAATCGGATCAGGTGAAAATGCAGTAACTGTGCAAAGTATTTTCGATGATATTGTTCCCAATATTTTATGTTTAGGTGCATTTGGCGCTGTGTTCTATTTATTGAAAAAAGAAGTAAAACCTTTAATGATCTTGATTGGATTAGCTATCTTTGGCATTGCTGGTTCATGGATCGGTATTTTTTAGAAAAGAGGGAAGCAAATGGTCACAATGTTGGACTATATCCACGAGGAAAACGAAACATTATCAGCAATTATCGAGGCATATGATTTTTCAAGCAAGGACGCTTATACATCTATCAAAAATGTCATGATCCTTGCAACTGGATCTTCTTATAATGCATGCTTAGCAGCAAAACCTGCATTAGAAAGTTACGGTGGATTGACTGTAGATATCCAAGAACCATTTCATTTTACACACTATGGTCATTTGTCAACGGCGGTAGATACAGTTATTGCCGTTTCACAAAGCGGAAAAAGTGCGTCAACAGTCACAGCGATTAAAGCGATTCCGACCGAAAGTATCCAGACGATTGCAATAACAAGTGATCAGAATAGTCCGATTGCTTCTGAAACGGATCAAGTAATCGATCTAGGGATCGGGATTGAAAAAGTTGGATTTGTGACAAAAGGTTATTCAGCAACCGTTCTACAGCTGATCCTTTTGGGAATAACGATTGGCGTAAGTAAAGGGAAGATCACGGAAACGCAAAGACATGAAAAAATCGATCAGCTAAAAAAGATCATCACAGAAATTCCTGAGAATATTCAGCGAACCGAAGCTTTTTATGAAAAGAATCAAGCACTGTTTCGCGTAGCAAAACGGTTTATCGCAATTGGTTATGGACCAAACTGGGGAACAGCAAAAGAGGTTGAGACCAAATTTACAGAGACCGTTCGAGAACCTTCACAAGGATTTGAACTAGAAGCATATATGCATGGTCCTTACCTGGAGGCTGATTCTTCACATGTGTTGTTTTTTATAGAAGCAAAGAGCGAAAATCAGCAACGCTCAAGATGCTTAAAAGAATACATGGACCCTTACGTAGGGGCAACATTTACGGTTACGACAGAGGAAACAGCAGATGAAAACAGTTTGAGCATAGCATTTTCATGTGAAGAATATCTATCTGGCTTAGGTTTAGTTGTGCCGTTTCAAGTATTGGCTTATAAGATTGCGACTGGAAAAGGAATCGATTTGAGTCAAAAAATATTCAGTGATTTTGATCGTGTATTAAAAAGTAAAATTTAAGAGGTGGATAATATGTTAAAATTCAACGAACAACAACAAATAGAAGCAATTAATGGTGCCTTAGCTTTACGTCCCCAAGTAGAAGAAATCGTTGATGGACTTTATGGAAAATTTGACGCAGTTTACTATTTAGGCATTGGCGGCACATATGCTTCAGCGATGCAAGCCGTTACTTATATCAATGGAAAGAGTGATCTCCCTGTTTTTATCCAGCATGCAGCTGAATATTATACAACAGGGAACAAGCGGTTAACAAAAGAATCAATCGTAGTACTATCCTCAGTAACTGGAACGACACAAGAAGTAGTGCGCGCAGTAGAAGACATAAAAAAAGTCGGAGCAACGTTGATCGGCTTCATCGATACAAAAGACAGCCCACTCGCACGACTTTGTGATTACACGATCACCTACCCTGCTCTAGGAACAGAGCAAATCAAATTCTTTATGGTTGCAGATCGCTTGATGCAAAAAAACGGTGATTTTGAGGATTATGAAAAGTATTACCAACAACTGGAAGACTATTTAGCGATTGGTTTGGTGGAAGCAGAGAAAAAAGCAGATGCATTTGGCCTTGCTTTTGCTGAAAAGCATCGGCATGATGCGATGCATTACTTTATTGGAGCTGGCAATCAATGGGGTGCGGTTTATTCCTATGCTATGTGTTATTGGGAAGAACAAAGCTGGCTTCGATCAAAATCGATCCATGCAGCTGAATTTTTACATGGAACATTGGAAGTGATCGAGGAAACAACACCAGTCACCTTGTTCCTAGGTGAAGATGAACAGCGGGTCTTAGCTGAAAGAGTAGCAGGACTACTACCTAAGATTTGTGCCAACTATACGCTGATCGATACGAAAGATTACCCGATTGAAGGAATAGACGAAGCCCATCGTGGTCGAGTACTTTCTTATTTATTGATGCATGCAGTCACACAGCGGATCGATGCACATGTGGAAAAATTGAATTGTCATCCATTGGATATCCGTCGGTATTATCGCCAGTTCGACTATTGATCAGAATGGCTACAAAGATAAATGGCGATGATTTTTAAAGTGAAATGAAGCTTATCAAGAGAATTTTTGTGACTGTCCTATTTTTTCTCTTGGAATAAGTAAGCAAGAAGGAGACCCAGTTGATCGCCCTATCAAAGAGAGGTCGAGACAAAAGTGTTTCTTACTTTTGTCCCAACCTCTTTTCGCTTATGAAAAGGGAGTATTTTCTTTGTTCATTACGGGTTCTTTAATTTGTCAAGCGACTTAAAAGTGTAGGGCTTTGGATATTTGCGTCAATGACGTTATAAAAAGCATTGGTTGTATCTGCGACATCCCAAACAGCTAAGATGACGTGATAGCCTAAGCGATTACTTGGGATATTGATCGTATGGGTCGGTGTCGTAGCGGAAGAATCTCCATTATTGTCTACTTCACCAATAAATTCAAATTCGTCACGAGAAAGTGGTTTGTTTTGATTCCAACCAGTTTTAGTGATGTAATAGTGCCATTTACTTGTGGAATGATTTGCCGTGAATTTCCATGTAAAATCATTCGGACCAGTTGTGAGAGTTTGTTTTGTCCAGAAAGAGGCAGACTGCTGATCTAATTTAAAATCTCCAACAGCACCATTGGCAGAAGCAATTCGACCGTCAGCAGGTCCTCCTGTTGGATAGCCTTTTGGTGCTTCTAAAGACTGAGGTTCATTGATAACGGCACCATATTTTTCAAATGCAGCTGACCAGTTTTTGTCTTTCTCTAAACTTCCCTGATAACCACGGCTGATAGGCTGAGAAATATACCCATGTGCAGAAACTTCTACCGTTGATAGTGCAGTGAATCCTGCTGTCGCCAAGATGATCCCTAATCCTAACTGTACCACTTTTTTCATTGATCGTTCCTCCTTAGAATGTTCTTTTTTATTACAACTTTAGTATAACGGAGGACTTTTTTATAAAAATATTTTGTATGTTATTGCAACAATATGGGCGAATCACCAATAGGGAATTCTTAAGAATGTTTTTGGATAAGAGTGTTTTTTAATTTAAGATAATACTCTTTTGTAGATGTTAATTCTAACCATTCAAAGAAAGCAATGCTTTGATCGATTTCAGAAATCACTGACTGATCCCCTTCAGCTAAAAGATCCAAAGCAGAAAAAGTCTTATAGTGAGCGGTAACCAATGTTTGTTTGTGATGTATCGTTATTTTTTTTAACTCGGTCAAGAAGAGTTTTCTAAGAGTGACTGATTGGCGATTAAAGGAGAGACGTAAGCCGTTTAAAATGAAATTCGATAGTAATTCAGAATAGTAGGTGGCATCTATGTAAGCTTTCATTTTTGAGACACTGTTTTTAAAGGAGTGAATGATATACTGGTCATCAAAAATAAACAGACAGTTAGAAAAGACAGTCAATTCAAAGTGGCCCCAAGTATCGATTGTTTCCAGGTATCTTTTGATCGTTTCAATTTCTTCTTTTAGTTCTTCGTTAAAAGCATCATTACATAGATAGCTGATAATCAATTTACGCTGGCTGTAGATCAAACGATAATAGATATTCCCTGTTTTTTTGTATTCATTCAGCAGTTCTTTTTCTTGTGTTGGTGACACGTCTTTGGAATAAATTAGATAGTTAGTTAATTTTTGTTTATTTGAAAGATTGTTATTATTTAGGAGGAACTGATACTCTTCTAAAGTGATATTCATACGTTCAAGATAATTGAAAAGCAATTCAAACCCGATTTTCGTTCCTCTTGATTCAAAGGCAGCAAGTGTCCCACGTTGTGAAATCCCTCTTGTCAATTGTTCTTGAGTTAAACCTCGTTCTTTACGTAATTTTCGTATCAGTGATGAGTGTTGTGGCATATTTAGATCCCTCCAATATTTTTTGATGAATTAATCATAACATAACGCTTATCTTTGTATCGATAAAATTAAATATTAATTTGTATTATTTGAACATAGTTATTTTTTGTTTGAAAATTTCAATGTTGTAATACCAAACAAAAAATGTATGCGTTATCAAAAAATGATTTAATTAAAAATGTAAAAAAGATAAGGAGGGAAAAACATGAAGAAAAAAACAGTATTATTTTCAGTTGGGCTTTTTGGGACATTATTAGGTGGTGGAACTACAGTTCTAGCAGCAGATGCAGCGGATACGATGCCAGATATTTCCAATAAACAAATTTCTGTGGGCTATTACCATAACTGGGAAGCGGAACGTGGTGCAGGATATCGTGGTGGTAAACCAGCAAACTTGGAGCTGGATAAAATCAACTCATTCTATAATGTGATCGCTGTAGCATTTATGAAAGGGGAAGGCATTCCAACGTTTAAGCCTTACAACATATCAGATCAGGAATTTCGTGAAAAAGTGGCTGTATTGAACAATGAAGGCCGAGTAGTCTTGATGTCACTTGGAGGTGCGGACTCCCACATTGAATTACATAAAGGGGAGGAACAGGCCTTCGCAAACGAGATCATACGTTTAGTTGAACGTTATGGCTTTGATGGCTTAGATATTGATTTGGAACAAACTGCTGTTGCAGCAGGCGATAACCAATCTGTCATACCCGCTGCTTTAAAAATCGTACGTGAACATTATCAGAAAGAAAACAAACATTTTATTATCTCAATGGCACCAGAATTTCCATATTTAAGAAACAATCAAGCGTATACACCGTATGTTCGTGCGTTGGAAAATGAATATGATTTTATCGCTCCGCAATTATATAATCAGGCAGGTGACGGAATTAGTATTGGCACAGAATGGATCGCGCAAAACAATGATAGTCGCAAGTACGACTTTTTATATGGTATTTCAAAATCATTCAATGAAGGAAGTGGTGGTTTCATCCAGATCCCAGCAAATAAATTGGCAATAGGAATCCCAGCCAATGAGGATGCGGCTGCTAATGGCTTTGTAAAAGATCCAACCACTGTCTATCAAGTATTCGAACAAATGGAGAAAGAAAATACACCATTAAAAGGAGTGATGACTTGGAGTGCCAATTGGGATGAAGGGATGAATTCTGCAGGGGTAGCCTACAATGAATCCTTTGCCAAATCTTACCAAAATCTATTTAAAGAAAAAACACCAGACACAGAAAAACCGTCTAAACCAACTAACTTAAAGGGAACAACAACACATTCGACAGTTTCAATCAATTGGACGCCATCAACGGACAATGTCCGCGTGTCACATTACAATATCTATCAAGATAACCAATTCATTGGTACAAGCACTAACGCAAGTTATACTGTTACAAACTTAACACCCGAAACACAGTATTCTTTTTCAATTGAAGCAGTTGATGCAGCCGGTAATCGTTCTTTGCGGTCAGACGTATTGATGATGACAACCAACAAAGAAACAGGGCAAACTCAAAAACCATCTGCACCAAGAGAATTAACGGTGGAAAATTTGACACAAAATTCTGTGACATTTAGATGGGCTGCCAATGATGCAAGTGAAAAAGTCACGCAGTATGAAATTTATCGATCAGGTATACGTGTAGGTGTTACCGGTGGGACTACTTTTTCTGATGCGGGATTAATGGCCGCAACAAGGTATGAGTATCGGGTGAAAGCAGTTAATGCAGTTGGCACATCAGATGCAAGCCCATCAATCGCAGTGACAACGCTAGGTGAAAGTCCTCAAGGAGATACCTGGACTAGTGGTAAAGCTTATGGGGTCGGTGAAATTGTGACATACAAAGGGGGAACCTATCGTTGCCTTCAAGCACACACAGCAATCCCTTCTTGGACGCCAGATATCACTGCTGCTTTATGGCAAAAAATCAGCTAATGAGTACGTAAATACGTAAAGATGTAGAACGCCATGTAGGATTATTTATAATATAATCGAAAAACAAATATATGGTAGCAGAAGTAGACTCTTCGAAAAATGAGCCAAAACGAACAAATGTGAAAATTTTTTTGTAAGGCACTTCTTATTTCTCAGAGTGAAACATTTCTGTTTAGCTTCACAGATTTAGAAAAAAAGTATCGGATCTAAAAAAGCGATCCGATACTTTTTTCTCTATTGTTAATAACTATGTAGAAGCATATACACTCAATGCAAAACTGCCAGTTTTTTGATGGACTGCTGGAAAAATAACGTATATGTTTTTTTACATAGATACCATTTCATGGATTGGCTGTGTTAAGGTAAAAATGCTGTGAAGCAAGTAAAAAAGGCAAGGAATCCACCTTACCTTTTTTACCAGTTATGTAAACATTTTCTTTTATAGTACTACTGGAAGTGTAACAGACCAATCCATCCGACATTCCTCCTTTGATGTTGATAAGAATAACTAAAGTAACTTTCTATAAAATAAGTATAACAAGCTATTTCGCTGTTGATTAAAAATGTATGTTATTGCAACAAAATAAAAAATAATATTTTTTTAGAAAAACTTCTGAATCAACATTAGAATAGCTTTAGAGATGATCCTTCATCCAAAAAAACATAATGATTTCATATGAAAAATGGTTATTTAATGATTATAAAAATAATTTGTTGATAAGATAACGAAATCTGGAAAGAGGATATGGATTGAATCTTTTGAGAAAAACTAGTAGGATTTTTACAATGGATGAGTAAGTGTCTTATACTCAAAAATACTATTCGTCTGTCATAGGAAAAGGACAGTAAGTTACTCCTTGATAATGTAGTCAAGTATTAAACAAACAATTAAAACGACAAAAATAAGTCCAATATTTAAAGAATCTATATTATAATGGACAGTATCAACTATGATTTTGGAGGAATTTCCATGAGACAAAAAATTGCAGTCCTAGGCCCAGGTTCTTGGGGTACTGCTTTAGCACAAACGTTAGCAGAAAATGGACATGACGTACGTATTTGGGGGAATGTTCCTGAACAGATCGATGAAATCAATACGTATCATACAAATCAACATTTTTTACCAGACTTAAAAATTCCAGAAACGATTATCGGATATCACGAATTAGCAGAAGCAGTGGACGGAGCAGATGCGGTATTATTTGTCGTACCTACGAAAGCAATTCGTGCCGTTGCCCAAGAATTGATCAATAAAATGAATACAAAACCAGTGATCATCCATGCTAGTAAAGGGTTAGAACAAGGGACACACAAACGAATCTCCGAAGTGATTGCAGAAGAGATACCAGAAGAAAAAAGGCAAGCAATCGTGGTTCTTTCAGGACCAAGTCATGCGGAAGAAGTAGCAGTACATGATATCACGACGATTACTGCGGCTAGTACGGATCAAACTGCAGCAGCCTATGTTCAAGAACTCTTTATGAATGATTATTTTAGAATCTATACGAATAATGACGTCATCGGAGTAGAGACAGGTGCTGCTTTGAAAAATATTATCGCTATCGGTGCAGGGGCAATCCATGGATTAGGTTTTGGCGATGATGCAAAGGCTGCAATCATGACTCGTGGCTTGGCAGAAATCAGTCGATTAGGTGTTGCAATGGGAGCTAATCCATTAACCTTTATCGGACTAAGTGGTGTAGGTGATCTAATCGTTACCTGTACAAGTGTTCACTCAAGAAATTGGCGCGCAGGAAATCTGCTAGGAAAGGGTCATAACTTGGATGAAGTGCTAGAAAATATGGGGATGATCGTAGAAGGCGTCTCAACGACTAAGGCTGCCGTAGAATTAGCAGAACAGCTTGGAGTAGATATGCCTATTACACAAACGATTTACCAAGTGTTATATGAGGGTGAAGATATCAAAAAAGCAGCGAAAGAAATCATGTTGCGTGATGGAAAAATGGAAAATGAATTTTCTTTCAGATAGAATTTTCATTCGCTGAATGAGTGAGAGGACGAATAAGATGAAAGTCAAGAAAGCAGTCATTCCGGCAGCGGGATTAGGAACACGTTTTTTACCTGCCACAAAAGCAATGGCAAAAGAGATGCTTCCAATCGTTGATAAACCAACGATCCAATTCATAGTCGAAGAAGCGCTGAATTCAGGGATTGAAGATATTCTGATTGTGACTGGTAAAGAGAAACGACCTATCGAGGATCATTTTGATGCCAATGTGGAATTGGAAATGAATCTACGTAAAAGTGGTAAAAATGATTTGTTGAAATTAGTGGAAGAAACAGGGAAAATAAACCTTCACTTCATTCGCCAGTCACATCCTAATGGGCTAGGTCATGCTGTTTTGCAGGCAAAGACTTTTGTAGGGAACGAACCATTTGTTGTGATGTTAGGGGATGACTTAATGGTGGATCAAGTTCCGCTGACTAAACAATTGATCGATGATTATGAACAAACACAGTCTTCAGCAATTGCCGTGATGGAGATCGATCAGAAAGATACTTCAAAATATGGGATAATCGATCCAGGAGAAAAAGAAGGCCAAGGGTTGTACCAGGTCAAAGGATTGGTAGAAAAACCAGCACCAGAAGATTCACCTAGTAATCTGGCTATTATTGGTCGTTATTTACTTACACCAGAGATTTTTGCAATTTTAGAAACACAAAAACCTGGTGCTGGTAATGAAATCCAATTAACCGATGCGATTGATCGATTGAACAAAGAACAGAAGATCGTTGCGCGGTGTTTTGAAGGAAAACGTTATGATGTCGGAGATAAATTTGGCTATCTGCAAACCAGTATCGAGTATGGGTTGCACCATCCTGAAATTGGGAAGGCACTGAAAGAATACGTGATTCAATTGAGCAAAGAACTATAATTCCACTTTAGACAGGTAAAGAATGTAGCTATGATCGTTTTTAATTTTTGTTAAAAAAACTATTTTGCCAGATAAATTGAACGAGATTTCTTCATTTCTATAGTAGAATGGAAAAGTCGGATTTTTAGAAAAGTAAAATAAAAAGGTGTGTATCGTGCATGGGAAAAGTAATCACAATCAGTCAAACGCTTCTTGATGGATTGAAATGGCTGATGGAAGGAAATAACTGGTTGTTTTTAACTCCAGTGTTGCTGATTAGCGCATATGTCATGTTTAGAATGGTCAAACGAAAAGAAACATTTTTGATTTTCGTTTGGTATTTGGCTACAATCTCGATTTTAAGTTTGATGCTTGAACTTGCTTTAGGTGGTTGGGAAGCTTTGACTTTTGCTGTCATTTTCATTCTACTGTATCTGTTGGCGTATATCCCACATTTATTCAAGAAATTTCATGTGGGTAAAAAAGGACGTCATGCAGCTTCTATGAGTAGGAGAGGGCAACAAAAGTAGATCATAAGACGTAACTTACTAGAAATTTTGGAATAGCTGGAAATAAAGTTCTTCAAAAAAGTAGTAACAGTGGCCATGAGGACGGGAACAAAATTAGTTAGATTGTTTTTACAGGAATTTCAGATTAGAAATGTGTTTATCAATAAAGAGAAAGAAGCTACTAGCAACTCAGATCGCTAAAGGCTACTTTCTCTTTTTCCTATGTGTCATAAATCAGGTGTCAAATATTGTTAAAAAAAACTGTGTAGAATAAAGAAAGGAATGCAGACAATTAAAGGATATAAAAAATAATTTCGATTATAGCTTTCAGAACCCGTTGTTTGATTCGCTCTCATTCTATCACCTGATACAGCAGTACCAGATAATGCTATACCAATCAATAGTGATCCAATCCATATATATTGCAACATGTTTTTTTCTAAGACAAAGTAACTAAGAGTTGCGCGTGGGACAAAACTAAAAATCAGTTTTGCCACAGACTCTAACTCCGAATAAACGGTGGGAGCAGAAGCAACTCCTTCGGAAATAAGCCGAAATTCACAAAAATTTGAAAAGCAATTTTCGTTAATTTCTTCTTATTTCTCGGAGTTAAACACTTCTGTCCCAACCTCTATAACAAAAGTGATTATGTATTTTTTCAATCAATTGGTCCTCCTTTACTAAAAAAACGTTCTCTTTTAATAGACGATACCATGATAATACTACAATTCATATACATAATTTGAGTTATTTAATCTGAGTTATTGATTTTTTAGTCAATCTTAGTTATCAGGAATATATGACATTTTGTATAGCGAAATAAACTTTTGCTACCAATAATAAAAAATACAAAAGAAAGAGTAGATGAAGTGGTGTGCTTGAGTGGAATAATAGCTTTTGTAGATAATAGTAGCGTAACTGCAAGTAAATGTTCAAAAATAGAATAAAAAAATAGTTTATTTAATTTGTCGATAACAGTTGATTCTTGTTAGGAACAAAATAAAAAATCCTATACTAATAGGATTTTGACTAGTGTGATATTGAAAATATTGTTATGTAAAGAATTCTTATCTTTGTTTTTTTGCTATTTCATACTTGCGTTAGTAGGATAGTTTACTTACAATAGTTGCAGATAGAAACAGCTGAATAAAAAGGCTCCTTGATAGTTAGCGGCAACTAACTACCAAGGAATGACCAGTCACACGTCTACACCCTGACCGATCATTTGCCATAGTCAATGCAGTTGCATCGACCTTATTTATTGTACCTAATTTTAGGTGAAAATTCTACCCTTGCTGTAGATTTTTCAAGGGATCGAATGCTTGTTGATTTGCTATGTCAAGGTATTGGGCAGAACGCCTGATGCCTTTTTTGTATTTAGCTACTCTACCACAAACTAGTCATTTTCTGTTTCTATCTCACTTAAAATTAGGAAGCTGTTTCTGTCGTGAATGTAAAGGCAGGAGAAACAGATGGGTTTACGCTACTTTGATTACTATAATCAATTGGAAAAGAAATTAAGAATCGAAGAACCGCTCATGGCACAAGCCGGAAGATGGATAGCTCGGCAAATCTCTTTGGGTGGGAAATTACAGATATTTGCTAGTCGCTCACTTAGCGGTGTGGCTTTTGAATTTTGGGAACAGCTGCCAGAATCGATCCCAGGAACATTAATAAAAAATCCGGCAAATGGAATATATGAAGAAATAGAAGGGACGGGTACTGCGATCATTGAGCAACTTACTACACAATCGGAAGATATCTTTTTGCTTCTTTCAAATGAAGGCAGAAATCCCAGTATAATAGAATTAGCACAGTGGATCAAAGACAACGACTACACATTGATCGTTGTCACGGGATTTGATCTATCCCGAAGTATCAAGTCACATCACAGTAGTGGATTACGATTATTCGAGTTTGCAGATTTGGTATTAGACAACCATGCAAAGATGAATGATGGTGTCTTGACTTTACCAAATGTTGATTCTGAAATTTGCGGTGGTGCCTCGATTGCTACAATGTTATTGCTTCAACAAATGATCTATTTTACAGTCTGCCAACTGAAACAGTAAATGGAAAATATAGTTAAAAAGAGACAAGAAAGAATTCTTGCGAATTCTTTCTTGTCTCTTAATACACGTTGATGAAAGAGTCTTCCCCAAAACTCTTTACACTGCAATTATAGTACATTAGTTATGATTATTGCAATGAAGTTTATCTATTGAATGAAAAAAAGTCTTAAATAATGGACCTTATTTATGCAGAGAACGTTTTCCACGAAAAAAAATAGCAGAAAACATGAATATATATTTGGAAATATCAGGGAATGAATAAATAGCAGTTATCTACATATGATGAGAAAAATGGATCAACTTTTTACAAAAGATGAAAGATAGAAAAATTTTTTAATCGAAGATTAATTATAAAATATACCTATTTTTCTTAACTAGATATATTTTGATGACGATTAGGAGATTTTTATTTAGTCAAAAGAAAAAAATTTTTTTAATGGATAATTCATGTCTCAAGTATATTTTTACTGTATAATCTAGTTGCTTATCCATTTTTTATTCATTAAATTTGTAAACAGAAAGGAAGAATTGCTTTTGAAGAAAAAAATTTCTTCGGGAAAACCTAAAAGAGATCTTACAAAAATGACGACTCCGCATACGTATGTCATTATTTTTGGCGTTGTTATATTTGCATGGATACTAACATTTCTTGTTCCAGCAGGAAAATTCAGTACACAAGACATTGAATATAAAGATGCAAACGGAGAAACTAGCACACGGACGGTGTTGCGACAAGATTCATTTCGTTATGCATATGAATTAGACAAGTCTTATGTGTTTGACCAGTTGGAGGACTTACAAGATAACCCGTCACAAAGAGAAAAACTAGATGTTCCAGAAAAAGGCTTAGAAGAGGTCATTTCTGAGGGAGAAAAAAATCTGTCACAAGAGAAACTTGACAAAATTTCTCTAACGGACGATGTGTTATATGACCAATATGGAGAAAGCATTTATGATACTTCCAAGAAACTCCATAAAACAGCGAAGATTTGGGGAACCGATGATTTTGGTGGATTCGGCTTTTTGAATTTTGTTTTTGAAGGTCTAGTTTCTGGCGATAAGTATGGTTCTGCAGTTGGGATCGTAGCCTTGATTCTTGTTGTCGGTGGAGCGTTTGGGATCATCATGCGTACCGGCGCTATTGATGCAGGTATCTATGCTTTTATCAGTAAAACAAAAGGATTAGAGCGCCTTGCTTTACCGTTATTATTTTTCGCTTTTTCATTTGGAGGCGCAACATTCGGGATGGCAGAAGAGGTAATCCCATTTTCTATGGTAATGGTTCCCTTTGTCATTGCTCTCGGGTATGATTCGATCGTTGCAGTTACGGTGACTTACGTAGCATCTCAAGTTGGTAATGCTACCTCTTGGATGAGTCCATTCAGTGTAGCAGTAGCGCAAGGGATTGCGGGAATACCAGTACTATCTGGTGCCACGTTCCGTTTGATCATGTGGATTGTCGTTACGGCACTATCTGCAGGGTATTTGATGATCTACGGAGAGAAAGTTCGTAAAAATCCGGAAAGTTCTGTAACATATAAATCAGATGAATATTTCAGAAGTCATTTGAAGAAAACAACGGATGAGCGAAAAGCATTTACCTTAGGACATAAGTTGATCTTAGTTGAAATGTTGGCTGTATTAGTTTGGATCGTTTGGGGCGTTACCCAGAAAGGCTACTATATTCCAGAAATTGCATCTCAGTTCTTTGTGATGGGATTGGCAGCTGGGATCATTGCTGTGATTTTCAAACTTGATGATATGAAAGTCAATGATATCGCTTCTTCGTTCCAATCCGGAGCGGCAGATTTAGCTGGAACTGCAGTTGTTGTAGGGATGGCGAAAGGGATCTTATTAGTATTAGGTGGTTCAGATGCATCTGTGCCTTCTGCGTTGAATACGATCTTACACAGTATTGGTTCACTATTATCAGGTGTGCCGGCAGTGATTGGCGCTTGGGCGATGTACATCTTCCAAAGTCTCTTCAATTTAGTCGTTACATCAAATTCAGGACAAGCAGCGTTGACGATGCCGATCATGGCACCATTAGCGGATTTAGTTGGTGTTTCACGCCAGGTAGCTGTCTTAGCTTACCAATTAGGTTCAGGGTTCATGGATGCTTTTACACCAGTATCAGCAAGTTTGATTGGGGTACTAGGTGTGGCACGTATCGAATGGGCTAAATGGGCAAAATTCCAGATAAAAATGCAAGGATTTTTCTTTGTACTGGGAACGATTTTTATTATGATCGCGATAGCCATTGGTTTACAATAAAAGAATAGAAGAACAAAAAAGCAGCTGGACCTATAGCAGGTGCAGTTGCTTTTTTATAAGAAAGGAAGAAAAAAATGAAACTCATTCGACAAATTGAAGTATACGCACCAGATTATTTAGGAAAATTAGATGTTTTACTTGCAGGAAATAAGATCATTGCACTAGAGGAAAACATTACAGGTGGTTACTCTGAATTAGAGGTGGAAGAAATTTCTGGGGAAGGGAAACTGTTGACACCGGGATTTATCGACTGTCATTTCCATATCCTAGGAGGTGGTGGTGAAGGAGGCTTTCAAAATCGCACGCCGGAAGTCACGTTGAGTCAATTGACATCAGCTGGTGTGACTACTGTGGTCGGCTGTTTAGGAACAGATGGTGAAGGGCGGGATATGACAGCGCTCATTAGTAAAGCGAAAGGCTTAGAAGCAGAAGGGATCACTACTTTTGTATATGAAGGCTCGTATCGATTACCTGTCAAAACTGTCACTGATTCGATCATCAAAGATTTTTTGACAATCGATAAAATAATCGGAATCGGTGAAATTGCTGTTTCTGATCACCGTTCTTCTCAGCCAACTTTTGAAGAATTTGCTCGTGCCACTGCTGATGCACGTGTGGGTGGGATGTTATCAGGTAAAGCTGGAATCGTGAATGTCCATCTAGGTGGAGGAACAAGGAAACTTGAACTATTGAAAAAAGTAGTAGAAGAAACAGAAATTCCCATTTCACAATTTTTACCAACCCATGCGAATCGCACACAGGAATTACTTGATGCATGTATTGAATTTGCTAAAAATGGCGGTACTATCGATTTCACTGCAAGCGAAGATCCTGATTTTTGGGAAAAAACAGATGGAGAAGTCCGTTTTAGTAAAGCATTGAAACAATTATTAGATGCGGGTGTTGCACTTGATAATTTTACGATGACTTCCGATGGTCAAGGAAGCCTGCCTTATTTTGATGAAAATAACCATTTTATCGGGATGGGTGTTGGTAGTGCAAGATCATTATTAGTTGGTATCAAAGAAGCCGTCCAAAAGGAAAATATTCCATTGGAAATCGCACTTCGAGCTATCACAACTAACCCAGCGCGCATTCTAAAGCTTGAAGGCAAAGGGCAAATACAAGTCGGAAATGATGCTGATCTATGTATCCTTGATAAGGAAACACTAACGATTGATTCAGTGATCGCCAAAGGACAGATAATGGTGAAAGAGCAGGAAGTCAAAGTTTGGGGGACATTTGAAAAAACGATCTAGGGTGTCCAAGCATTCTGTTTGTCTGTTTCTATAGTTGATGATACTCTGATAATAGTAAGAGATGAAAATCAAGGGAGGAATTAGAATGGCAGATTTAAAAGGTCGTACAGAAGATACAAAAGATAAAGTAGTCGGTGAAGGAAAAGAAGCATACGGTAAAGCTACTAATGATAAGAGCAAAGAAACAGAAGGCAAAGCTCAATCTTTAGGTGCCGATATCAAAGGAAAAGCACGTGACCTCGGCGATGACATCAAAGAAGGCTTTGAAGATGTCAAAGAAAAATTCTCCAAAAAAGATGATCACCGCAAATAAGTATCGATGTTTATCGTGTGGAGTTCCCAATAGTACACGATGATAAAATGATACCTGACTCAGTAAGTACAAAGAACGGTTGGAACAGGAGCAACTCCTGTTCCAACCGTTTATTTGCCTTCAGAGTATGAGGTCGAGACAAAAGTCGTTTTGGTTTGAAATTTCCAAAAAAATTGACTTTTGGATGCCGTTTATTCGAGAGTCTGTAGCAAACCTGATTGTTAGATTTATCCCACATTCATTTAGTTACCTTCAGAGCGTGAGACAAAAGTAAGGAATACTTTTGTTTTATTCTTAAAAAACGAATAAACGGTGTGAGCAGAAGCAACTCCTTCTTAAATAAGCCGAAATTAACGAAAATTGTTTTTCAAATTTTTGTGAATTTCGGCTTATTTCTCGGAGTTAAACACTTCTGTCACAGCCTCTTTTTGGTGTGTCGGATCAAAAAGTTATTCTGGCGAATCAAGGATGATTTTAGCAAATTCTTTATTTTTTAATTCATAGATTTCATCACAGCTTTTTGCAACTTCTAACTCATGAGTCACAATGATGATACAGCGATTTTGTTCATGAGCGATTTCTTGGAATAAGTGGACAATCTCTTGCGAAGATACTTCATCAAGGTTTCCAGTAGGCTCATCGGCGACGATCAATTGATGCTCGCAACAGATAGCACGGACGATTGCCACACGCTGTTGCTGACCGCCAGATAATTTCGTTACTTGCTTTTTGGCAAGAGTTTCATCGATACCTACTCTCGCTAAACGTTCCAAAGCCATTCGGCGATACTCTTTATGTTTGGCATTTGAGATTTCCATAGCGACGATCACATTATCAACGGCTGAAAGATACGGCAATAAGTTATAGGCCTGAAAAATAATTGATACATCATTTTTGCGGTAATTCCGTAAGCCGATTTTCGCTAATGACTGTTCTTCGTAGTATACTTTTCCTTCTTTCGGTTGATCGAGTCCTGAAATCAAAGAGAGAAAGGTCGTTTTTCCAGAACCGCTCGCACCTAAAATAGCGTACATCTTTCCTGTTTCAAATGATAAATTGACATCTTTATAAAGTGCTTCCTCTGGATTTTGATACCAAAAACCTAATTGTTCTGTTCGTAACATCGAATTCCTCCTTTAGTTTAGTAAAATCTTTCTTGGATTTAATCGCAAAATTCCTATTGATGCAAGAAAAACAGAGAGTAAGCTGATACCGAATGCTACACCGGCGAGAAGACCTAATTGTGCAGGCTGAACACTGATTTCGAGTTCTTTTACTTGTTGGGAAACTTCAAACGGATTATTGTTGCTTCTGTTTCTCTGTCCATCAGGAGCTTTGGCATTACCATCGGGCATTTGACCAGGGGCTGTTTGTCCCTGATTTTGAGAGGTATTTTCTGTCTGTTGTTCTAAAAGCTGCTGACCTACTGCATTGGCTACAACATTACCACTGATCGAAGCCACACCGAGGGCTAGGATCATACATAACGCTACTTCAATAAACAATTGTAGGATGATCTTCGTTCGTGATTCTCCCAAAGAGAGCAAGACACCTAATTCGTGTCGGCGCTCGCGAATCGTGATCATAATAATTAATGTCAAGATGATGACACCTGCAACGGCTACTAGCAAGACAACATTTTTAGAGAAACTTGCAACATTGTTCAACGGTTCAAGCATGGATTGATATAACGCATCATTGGATTGTAGACTGAACGTATCTGTGTCGATCAATTTTTTTGCCTCTGAAATAAAATCAGCCATTTCATCCGGATCAGTCAAAGTGTAAACAGCTGAGTCAACTGTATCATCATCTGTGGTACCGTTCAGTTCATTCGCAAATGTATAAGAGGTATAAAGTGTATTGGAGGGATTCATAAAACTAAAATTCATTCCCATACTACTAGTTGTAGCAGTCGATTCGTAGATTCCTTTGACCGTCATTTCATATACAGTGTCTTCATCTTTGGAACTGGTGATTTTAAAGGTATCTCCAACAGATAGATCATTTGCCTCAGCTAATGTGGAATCAAGGACAACATTGTTCGTTCCTTTATCACTTGCAGTTATTCCTTCACCGTCTGTGATTTTTGCTGTTCCATCTGTAAAATTACTATTTTGACTAGTAGCTGATACACCGCTGATCTGAAAATCTGCTTGCATCATTTGTGGTCCGCCACCCATGCCGCCAGGAGCGTTTGTATTGTTTGAATCAGTACTTTGTGAATCACTTGAAGACTCAGAGCTGGAAATAGCGGTGATCCCGCTCTTGGCAAGGGCAGAAGCAGAACTTTCAAAAGAGTAGCTTTTCACATTACTGAGTTTGGCTATTTTTTCTGCGTCACTCAATGAAACAGGAGTGAGTGAAAAACTGCCAGGATCTGGACGCTCACTTGATGAGGAATCACTCGTAGAATTCTCCTCTTGTTTTTGGAAAGCTGACTGACGATTGGCGCTTAATGTGACAGTCGCACCAACATCTTTTTGTGCTTGTTTTGCTGCTTGTTCAGCCGCACTTCGAATCGTCAAACCTGCCAGTACAAAAATAAGAATGGCAGTAAAGACTGCGAATAACAATAAAGAACGTCCCCATTTTACTTTGGTACTTTTTAGTGCGCGTTTCATAAAATTCATCGTATGTATCCCTCCTAATAGTTACAAGAACGAGTGTAGGAAAGTCACCTTAAATAGAACTTAAACCCTTTTGTTATTCTATGCAGTGATTTTTACAACTTAGAAAATCTGACTATAGTTATTTCCGAAAATATGTTAAAATGGACGGAGTATATTCGTAACGGATGATGTGGGAAAGGAGACCAAGAAGGTTCAGCCTATTATCTTCTTTCTACCCCCAATCAAAGGAGCAACAAATGGTTCACATTAAACAAAATGGCTGATACTAGCGATTTGAGTAAATTGTTGTATAATAGTGGGGAATAGCTGATAAGGATAAGATCAGCTTTTGTGTTTACAAATATAAAAGATTCATTTATTCGATGGAACTTGTTCAAAAAAGTGGCAGGGATCAAAACGAGTCAGCTGTCAGCTAATTGCTAGTATGAAGAGCAAAAAATTTTGCAAGTATTTCATTAAAATGAATCACGTATTTAGTTAAAGAAGAGAATCGATGTCTTTAAACTTGGACATCATAAGAAGAGGTGAAATTTGTGAGTACCATTAAAATTATCCCTTTAGGCGGCGTACGTGAAAATGGAAAAAACATGTATATCGCTGAAGTGGGAGAAGACATTTTTGTATTAGACTGCGGTCTAAAATATCCTGAAAACGAATTGTTAGGAATCGATGTCGTTATTCCTGATTTTACGTATTTGGAAGAAAATATCGATCGTGTAGCTGGTGTCTTTTTGACACATGGACATGCGGACGCAATCGGAGCACTACCTTATTTATTATCGAAGTTATCTGTTCCTGTTTTTGGTACAGAGCTAACGATCGAGTTAGCAAAATTGAGTGTCAGTCGGAATGATGCCGCAAAAGGATTCAAAGATTTTCATGTAGTAGATGAACACACAGAAATCGATTTTGGTGAAACAATCGTCAGTTTCTTCCGTACAACACACACGATCCCTGATTCAATAGGAATCAACTTGAAAACAAAAGAAGGCAGCATCGTCTACACAGGAGATTTCAAATTCGATCAGACAGCGATCCCGATGTATCAAACAGATTATGCCCGTCTAGCTGAGATTGGTAAAGAAGGGGTTCTTGCTTTGCTTAGTGAGTCAGCAAATGCAGAAAACCCAGTACCAGTTGCATCTGAATTACAGATTGCAGATGAAGTGTTCGATACGATCAAGTATTGGGAAGGCAGAATTATTGTCGCTTGCGTAGCAAGTAACTTGCAAAGAGTCCAACAAGTGTTGGATGCAGCAGAAAAAGCGCAACGAAAAGTCGTGTTGACTGGCCAAGATTTTGAACGAATCATTCGGACAGCGATGCGCTTAGAAAAACTCCAACTTCCTAGTGAAGATCTACTTGTTACGTTGAAAGATATGAAAAAATATAAACCAGAAGAGCTGATCATCCTAGAAACAGGTCGTATGGGTGAACCAATCAAGTCTTTACAAAAAATGGCGAACGGTACGCACCGTAACATCAAGATCGAAGAAGGCGATTTGGTCTATATTACAACCACTCCTAGCATCGCAATGGAAACAATGGTCGCTAAAACGGAAGATATGATCTATCGAGCTGGCGGATCGGTGAAACTTATTTCTGAGAATATGCGGGTATCTGGACATGCGAATCCTAACGACTTGCAGCTGATGCTGAACTTTATGAAGCCAACTTATTTTATTCCCGTTCAAGGAGAATATCGTGAATTGGCTGCACATGCTGATTTAGCCCACGCTGTTGGAATCCCGTATAAAAATATTTATATTACAGGGCGTGGCGATGTCTTAGAATATAAAAATAAGCGGATGAGTGTTGCTGGGACAATCAGCGCTGAGAATGTCATGATCGATGGACTAGGTATTGGTGATATCGGAAATATCGTATTACGTGATCGAAAGATCCTGTCAGAAGATGGAATTTTCGTGGCAGTCGTTACGATCAGTCGCCGTGAGAAGAAAATCATCTCAAAACCGCAAATTACATCACGTGGGTTTGTCTATGTGAAAGCGAGTCGTGATTTGATGAAAGAAAGCAGCAACATGATCGAAGAAATCGTTGGGAAACATTTAGAGAGCAATGATTTTGAATGGAGTAAACTCAAACAAGATATTAGAGATCAGCTTGGACGCTATTTGTTTGAACAAACCAAACGACGTCCTGTCATCTTGCCAGTGATCATGGAAGCTACTCAACGCAGAGGTAAAAAATAAGCATAATCAACAATGGTATGGAAATTTTTCTCCACAGTGAGAAGGATTTTCCATACCGTTTATTTTTATAGTTGATGATAAGATGAGAATGAAGTTACTTAAAGAGATAGGAGATAAAAAGTAAATGGAAAAAACAAAAGTAGAAAACTATTTAGATGACTTAGGAGTAGGCTATCAACCTATTGATTTTAGAAAAGAAGATTTAGAAAATTTTGAGGCGGTATTACAAGCTCAAAAGATCGACCCAAAGCTTGTCTGCAAGACATTGGTTTTAAAAGGTGATAAAACAGGTGTGATCATTGCAATTGTTCCTTTAGCTGCACACTTGGATTATAAAAAAACGCGAAAAGTGTCTAAAGATCACAAAGTCGGTTTTCCCGGTATGGACTACGTGATGACTTATACTGGCTATCCTCACGGAGCAAATACGCCAATCGGCATCCATAAAGAGCATCCAGACTATCTTTTTCTGGCGGACAACACATTGAAAGAACAAAATGAGTTAGTTATGTCGAGTGGTGAAATCGGTAGAAGCATCAAAATTGCTAGAAAAGACTTCGAAACAATCGTCCAACCAATCTATGCAGATCTGGTTTAAATTGTTTTTAGCGGCTGAAACTGACTTTGGACTTGGTGCAACCTGTATTATCTGTTACAATGATTTCGTATATACTGTACTATTATTTAGATAGATTTCTGAAAGTGAAATCGTTTTACTATTCATAATAAAAAGTGTTGGGAGTGGAAAAAATGAAAATTACTTATCACGGCCATTCTTGCCTAACCGTAGAAATGGCTGACGGACAACGGCTGATCATCGATCCTTTTATTACAGGAAACAGCAAGACGGATTTAACAGTGGAAAAAGTTAACACAGATTGGATCTTAGTTACTCATGGACATAGTGACCATATAGGAGATATGATCCCGATTGCTGAGAAAAACGATGCCACGATCATAAGTATTGTTGAAATCGCAGATTATGCACAAAGTCGTGGGGTAAAAGGACATGGGATGAATATCGGCGGTAAATACACGTTTCCCTTTGGTACAGTAAAATTCGTACCTGCACAACATAGTTCGAGCTATGAAGTTGATGGTATTCTGCAATATATGGGAGAACCTAGCGGAATTGTTATCCAAGCTGAAGGAAAAACAATCTATCATGCTGGAGATACAGCTGATTTCAGTGACCTTGCGTTGCTAAAAGAACAATTTTCGATTGATGTTGCATTTTTGCCGATTGGAGATAACTACACGATGGGGCCGGAAGATGCGGCGAGAGCAGCTAAACGGATCGGTGCTAAATTGGTCGTACCTATCCACTACAATACATTCCCAGTGATCGAACAAGATCCACAAGTATTTATCGATTTATTGACGGAAAACGAAGGAAAAATAATGAGCGTATCTGAAACGCTAGAAGTGTAGGGGTAGTTATGGCGACGAAGCATGATTTAATTTTAGAATATATTGAAAGTTTGCCAGTAGGAAATCGTATTTCAGTAAGAAGTATTGCAAAAGAACTGAGTGTCAGCGAAGGTACTGCCTATCGAGCAATCAAAGATGCGGAAAATGTTGGTTTAGTCTCAACCATCCAACGCGTTGGTACGATTCGGATCGAGCGGAAATTAAAAAAACATATCGAGCGTTTGACGTTCGGTGAAGTTGTACGGATCATTGAAGGAGATGTGTTAGGCGGTGCCTCTGGGCTTGATAAAGTACTGAACAAATTTGTGATCGGCGCAATGACAAAGCATGCAATGGAACGCTATATCACTCCCGGATCGTTGATGATCGTAGGGAACAGAGCAGAAGTGCAAAAGCTTGCTTTAGAGGATGGTGCAGCAGTACTCATCACAGGTGGTTTTGATACAACTCCTGAAATCGCACAGTTAGCAGATGAATTAGCCATGCCGATCCTGCGAACAAGTTATGACACGTTTACAGTTGCGACAATGATCAACCGTGCATTGAGTGATCAGTTAATCAAAAAAGATATCATGCTAGTCAGTGATATTTATATGTCAGCAGAAAAAACACACTACTTATTTCAAACAGATACAATTGCTGATTATCAGAAATTATCAGAAGAAACACAGCATTCACGATTTCCTGTAGTGAATCGTCATATGCGTCTGATGGGGATCATCACAGCAAAAGATGTGTTAGGAAAATCAGCTACTCAATTTATTGATCGTGTCATGACGAAAGAACCTATCAGTGTCAAAAAAACGATGAGTGTCGCTTCAGTCAGCCATCAAATGATCTGGGATGGCTTGGAAGTGATGCCAGTAGTGTCAGATGATTTGACTCTTGAAGGAGTAATCACTCGTCAGGATGTAATGAAAGCTATGCAGCTCGTCCAAAGACAGCCGCAAATCGCAGATACGATCTCTGATCAGATTTCTGGCAGCATCCAAACAATCGATGTGGATAAAGAAGGGAATCGTTTAGAGAATCCTAAATTCAAGTTTGTTGTGACCCCTCAAATGGTCAACGGCGTCGGTACGATTTCCTTTGGTGTTTTGAGTGAGATTCTTGCAGATGTCGCACAAAAAACAATGGTGATGAATCAGCGAAGAAACATTTTGATCGAACAAGTAAATCTGCATTACCTACGTTTGATCCAATTAGAAAGCGAGCTAGATATACGTCCTCGAGTATTAGAAATAGGCAGAAGATCTGCCAAACTAGATATCGAAGTATACATTGAAAATACGATCGTTTCAAAAGCTATTGTGGTGTGTCAAGTAATGGAACGTTCTTAGAAAGCAGGAAAAAAATGTCTATCCAATCAGAAATAATAACAGAAATAAAAAAATATGATCGAATCATCATCCATCGGCATCAACGCCCTGACCCAGATGCGTTAGGCTCTCAAGTTGGGTTAGCAGAAATTTTACGAGAAAGCTTTCCAACCAAAGAGATTTATCAAGTGGGTGAAACAGTTGAGGGGCTTCGTTTTTTAGCAGAGATGGAGACGATAGAAAATCAGGTGTATCAAAATGCATTGGTGATCGTGACAGATACAGCAAATTCCCCTAGAATCAGTGATAAACGCTATGATCTTGGCGATAAACTGATAAAGATCGATCATCATCCAAATGATGAGCCTTACGGAGATTTGGTCTGGGTCAATACGGATGCAAGCAGTTGCAGTGAAATGATTGCTGAGTTTGCGTTGCTATTCCCAGATGAGCTAAAAATCAATGCGCAAGCAGCCCGTCTTCTTTATGCAGGGATCGTAGGGGATACTGGACGTTTCTTATATCCAGCTACTACCTCAAGAACGCTAGAGATTGCTGCAATCCTAATGAGCTATCCGTTTGATGCAAGTGCGCTAAACCGAGAAATCGAACAAATGCCTATGAAGGTGGCGAAACTTTCAGGGTATATCTATCAAAATATCGAAGTTGATGAACATGGCGCTGGCAAGGTGATCTTATCCCAAGAAATCCTTTCGAAGTATTCGATTGATGACTCCGAGACAGCTGCAGTCGTCTCATTGCCAGGAGTGATCGATGAGGTATTAGCATGGGGGATCTTTGTCCAACAACCAGAAGGCTATTATCGTGTACGCCTACGTTCGAAAGGCCCTGTTATCAATGAACTGGCGAAGCGTCATCACGGCGGTGGACATCCATTAGCAAGTGGAGCCAATGCGAAAGATCTCACTGAAGTAGCAGAAATCTATCAAGAAATACAAGAAATGTGTCGGGCATTCAACAAATAATTTTGCCCAAAGCTTCTGAATGATAAGAAGATACATGCAATAATCGTAAAGGAAATCATCATTGTGTTAAAAATCACAAATGTGTCTTTTCAAATTGCGAGCTATCCGTTACAATATGGATTAACGCTATTTTTAAAGGAGAAAGAAGATGACATTACCAAATTGTCCGCAATGCGGATCTGAATATACCTATGAAGATCGAGGGCTTTATATTTGTCCAGAATGTGCAAATGAATGGAGCAGTGAAGAAACGAATCAACAAGAAGAAGGATTGGTTGTACTTGATGCAAACGGGAATCGTTTGGCAGAAGGGGATAGCGTCACAGTGATCAAAGATTTAAAAGTCAAAGGCGCTACAGGAGCAATCAAACAAGGCACGAAAGTCAAAAATATTCGTTTAGTTGAAGGCGATCATAATATTGACTGTAAAGTCGATGGCTTCGGTCCGATGAAGTTAAAATCAGAATTTGTTAAAAAGCTATAAAAAGCTCAAGTTATTTTCACATTCTTTTCGTATTACTCATGGTAAAATAAGGTAAAGTAAAAAGGAGTGAAATCAACATGTATGGATATGGAATGTATGGTTTCTTTGATCCAACATTTATATTAGTCATAGCTGGTCTGATCATATCAGGAATTGCTTCGGCTTACGTCAATAGTACGTTTCGAAAATATGATCAAATACAAAGTAAAAATCATGTGACAGGTACGCAAGCAGCTCAATTCATTTTACAAAGTCAACAGATCAATGATGTTGGAGTGCAACAAATTGCAGGGAATTTAACAGATAACTACAATTCTGGGAATAAGATGTTGAGTTTATCTCAGGCAACTGCTCAGTCGACATCTGTTGCAGCAATCGGTGTAGCAGCTCATGAATGTGGACACGCTGTCCAAGACGCAGTCGGTTATGCACCGCTGAAAATCAGAGCGGCATTAGTTCCGGTTGCGAACTTTGGCTCAATGATCTCATTTCCACTGATTTTGGTAGGGGTACTTTTAAGCTGGAATGATACCTTGATCAATATTGGAATATTTGCTTTTTCGTTAGCTTTATTGTTTCAATTAGTCACATTGCCGGTGGAATTCAATGCATCAAGACGAGCAATCCGTATCTTAAGTGAAGGCGGTCTTTTGGCAGAAGATGAAGTACCGATGGCTAGACACGTATTGTTTGCAGCCGCATTGACTTATGTAGCAGCTGCTTTATCTACTTTTTTACAGTTGTTACGTTTGATCCTGATTTTTGGTGGAAACAGAAGAGATTAGGAACAAAAAGAATCATTTTTTACTTTTCTTTCATTCAAAATCAGCAGTTAAATTGGCTGTCGATCATAGAATTTGAACTACGAATTCTTATGATCGACAGCTTTTTTTGTATTCTCTGTTCTTGCTCTATTGGATGTAGTACTTCTCCATGCGTAAATAAATCCAGTTAGTATGTAGTTAAAAAATGTCAATTCAGATACATTTTTTTGATCAAGTTGATCAGTTTGGACCATGATTCATTCTCATCGTGTGGATCAAGATAAAAGATTTCAGCATTTTGCTGGAATATCTCAAATTCATCGGTGATGATCAAATCTGCCTTTTCTGGAGTTTCAGTAATATGTAGGAATTGCTCATTAAAGAGATTTTTCAATCGACTTTTTATGTAATAATTACCGGTCAATGGTTTGTTTATTTGAAAATGAATAAAGAGTTCTTTTTTTTCTTCTGCGTGTAAAAGTGTATGAATCAACTGACTAAGTTTTCCAGTAAGTATTTCTTTGTGGGGGGAATGTAAGTAGACACATTCGATAAGTGCTTTTATCTTCTCCAGTTGGCTATCTTCAATTGCTTTACTTGGCGACTTTTTTGGAAAAAAAAGTGTCTGGAAATCTTCTACGTTCTTTTCTAGCAATAAAATGAACGACGTCATCATGATGATGAAATACCCGTAATAATATTTTTTTTCTGGTGTACGAATAAAAGGAAAGGAATCGGCAAGTTTTTTTACTAAGAGCGAAGTTTTTCGGCAAATTGGATGGTTGCTTTTAGATAATTCATAACCAAAAAGTGTTTTTTGCTGATCCGAAACTAGATTAGGAAAAAAGTAGCACAGCAGGAAATTAAATATGATGATTTCATTTATTGCGATATTTTGCGGAAAGATTGAAAAAAAGTGCTGTTTGAACTCTCCAGAAAAATCTTTTGTTTGATAGATGATCCTCATTATTTCATAGGTGGATAGCATTGTAGGATCGTCCAGATGTTGCAGCTTCGATCGAATCATAAAAATGGCCATCAGCAAGAATCTGTTTTCATATTGTTTGATCGCTGTTTTTGTTAATAGTTCATGTGACAGCAACTTCTCTTTTTTTACCGAAGAATATCTCAGACTTTTTAGAGGCCATTGAATACCTTGGAAAGATTCTGAGAAAAAATGATACATAAAGACTCTTAAAAAAAGTTCATTTCCTGTGATCATATAGCAATTTTGGCGTGAAACAAGTTGTAATTGGAAACGACCTAATACTTTATTCAATTGCCTCTTTAGTTTCTCAAGATAAGAAGGTGAAATATATAGCTGCTCGAGTAAGACTTTTTTAGGGACATGAGTGTCCGGATAATTAAAAAGCAATAATAAGAATTTGAATCGATTTGATTCTTGAAGATAGAATAACTTTACCCTATAGAAAATAGTCATTTTATCATTTAAACTTGGCTCGATCGTTTGGATCGTTCCTTTCGCTGTAGACTGGATAAAGTTGGCGATTTTTAAATATTGGAAAATCGTTCCATTCAGCTTTCGTATGATTTCTTTGATGGTTCTTTTGGGAATCGACAAAGTAGCCGCTAATTCTTGTAGCGTACATGTCTCTTTTTGAATGATCGTATAGAGAACAAGTAATTCTTTTTTTCTAGCATCGATTAACATGAAGTCCTCCTTTTTAATCTTATTGTTGTCCAGAACGAGACAAAAAATGTGAGTGGAAAGTGTTTTCAATGTATGTTATTCTCACATTATACTAGAATATTATTTTTATAATCGTTATTTAAAAAGCATCATTGATTCATTTATCCTATTGTTTATTTCTTTGCTTGATTTGTCAAGCTATAACGGATGGTATAAAATAAAAAATTTATTTTTATGTTGATATTCAGCCTTAAGTGTTATGTTTTAACAGCAATGTGTATGATGGGTCATGAACAAATCAGTGTTCAGTTATACCTTGTGGGAAAGCTTGCACAAATTTCTGTTATGTTTGTTATTTTTATCGATGAGGAAACGAATACACAAGAATAGGATCAGTCAATAAAATCCAAATGAAAGGACGGATGAGTCCGTGGGAAGAGTAACAAATTTTAGTAAAGAGTATTTACTCTTTAAAAGTATGGTGTATGCTGAAGAAAACGGGATATCGATGATAACAGCGAGAAGCTTAGCTTCTTTTTGTGGTTGCTCTACTTATCCAATCTATGCGCATTTTAAATCGATACGTATACTAAAAGAAAAAATACTTGAGGAGATCACGATTTGTTTCGATCGTTACTTGACGGAGTATGTCGTAGATGATTTTTTTAGTATTGTTCATTTATTAAAAGAATTCTTTTCGATCCATGAAAGTATCAAGGGTGTGGTGATCAAATCTGAATTAGATATGGCTTCCTTATTCAAACGTGCATTTTTTGAGTACATACAAGAACAAACCGGAATCAAAGAACCTTACTTATTAGAACTATTGTGGTTAAATGCTTTGGGTAGTTTGAATTCGGACAAGTCTTCCCATGAATTTTTCGAAACGATGACATTGATCTGGAACAAGCTGGCGGAGTTGGAAGAAAACTTACCAGAAGTTTTGACCAATATCCAGTACTTGCCTAGTAGATGAGAGACAGAAAATGATTTTAGTCTAAATTTCTTTGTTTTTTTTACTCAGGCAACGGGGTTAAATAGTACGTTTATTCTTTTGTCTATGCTATGATTAAGTTAGATAAAAGGAGCTGATAATTATGAAAACATCAACAAAAGTAACGATCGGATTAACTGTCGCAGCTGCTGCTAGTGTGGCAACTACTGTTATTGTTTCAGGTAAAGTGATTGAAAAGATTCATCATCTAACGACTCGATCAAAAGTAAAAAAATTCGTGAACGATAAATTTGATGGCAATGAAAAATTATTAGATATCGTCGATCATTTATCGGATAACGACTTGGACTCTTTGATGGGGATATTAAAAAAGATCAAATCTGGAAAAAAGAAAATTTCAGTTTATGGTGATTCACTAAAAGGATCAACGGAAGATGTAAAAGATCGTCTGTTGCATTTTATCGATAATATGATGTGAGACACTATCGAGTTAAGCTTAAAAGACTAGTCAACGAGCAAGGAAAAGGAATTTTCCAAAGACCGTTTGACTAGTCTTTTAAGCTTTTTTTATTGTTGTCTTCAGACCTAATATGCTGTGGTCGACTGATCAAAGTTGGTTTAGCATACAGCCATCATCAGGAAGTTTTTATGATCTAGTTCATACATTATAAATTTTGTTAGGAGGCATGATCAGTGATTTCCCTTAACGTTTGTGCCAACTGGTGGACTTGCTCAAGGGTCGTCGCTGAACTGAATGAGACTCGAAAAAAGTGATCTGCTTGATTTTTGTCCAGTCCTAATGCGGCTAAGCTGGGATCGACTAACTCACGACTGTTGCAAGCCGCAGTCGTCGATAAGGCGAAATCTCTTTCCGCCATCGCCGTCACAAGATCGCTGGCGCCAAGGGAGGGGGAAAATAATCCGAGGATTCCTGGAAAATCCCCCGCAACGAACTCCCAATCAGGCAAATCATTGATCAAAGCCTGTTGAAGCCTCCGAAAATAAGTCAGATTTTGCAACATTTCCTTAAAGGCTTCACTAGCCGCCTGAGTAAAAGCCGCAATGGCCGGCAAATCTTGTGTCCCACCACGAAAACCGTGTTCCTGCGTCGTTCCAGGACTGAGGGGGCGAAAAGCGACTGTTGAATCAAGATACAGTAAGCCACAGCCTTTGGGACCAGCGAGCTTATGACTGGCGGCACTAAAAGAGCTGATACCTTTTGGTAAAGGCTGTTTACCAAAACTCTGGACACAATCGCAGTGAAACAGGATTTTGCGTTGGCGAGCTATCTTGGCCAAGGCATCAATCGGTTGTTGGATTCCAGTCACCGAATTGAGTTGTTGGATAACCACCAGTCCCGTCTGATCTGTTAGTGCTTCAGCGAAAACAGCCGGTGAAATTTTTCCTTGCTGATCAAGGGGCAGTTTTGTTACCCGAATCGTTGGATCAGCGGCCAAAGCATAAAGCAATGAGGGATGTTCAATCGGGCTGACCAACACTTCCCGTCTTTCTTTTGGAAGTAGTTTTAAACTCAAAGCTAAAGCCAATTGATTACTTTCGGTTCCGCCACTGGTGAAAATCAAACTTTCGGTTGGTTTCTCAACCAGTTCGCCAAAGACTTGCCGGCAATGGCTCAATAATTGTTGAGCAGCCTGTCCAATGGGGTGGTTGCTGGAGGGATTCCCATAATATTTTTCCGCTGTTTCAAGGTAAACTTTTAATGCAATCGCTGACATTGGTGTAGTTGCCGCATAATCAAAATAGTTCATAGAAACTCCTTTCTAAACTGTCTTGACATGTATGGTAGAATAGGTGCATATTATTGTCAAGACACAAACATATTGGGGATCGATTTAAGATGAAAACAAAAACAGTAATTATTGTTGGTGGAGGCCTAGCCGGTAGTTTGACTGCCACTAGCTTACAGGAGCAATGTAAAGTGACATTGTTTACCAAAAAAAAATTGACCGATTGCAATTCGATGCTAGCACAAGGGGGAATTGCTGTTGCTATGTCACCAGATGATAATTGGCGGGCCCACTATCAAGATACTCTCAAAGCCGGTGTTTTTCATAATGATCCGGCGGCAACGAGCCTATTAGTCAAAAATGGGGTCACAGCGATCGAGAAGATGATTCAACAAGGAATGGCTTTTGATCAAGATGAGCAAGGAAATTGGCAATTTGGTTTGGAAGGAGCTCATAGTTTTCCTCGAATTTTACATTGTCATGGAGATCAGACTGGTAAATATCTGACACGCTTTGCCCATGAACATTTGGCGCAAGTGGAAATCAAAGAAAATCAGCCGGTGACTCGTTTGCTCTTAGGAGAGGGACGCTGTATCGGGGTGGAATATCTGAGTGAAACTCGAGAACCTACACAACTTTACGGGGATGCTGTCATTTTAGCAACTGGTGGCATCGGCGGGTTGTATCCTTTGACCACTAATGACGAAACCATCACCGGCGATGGAGCGGCTTTAGCTATCCGAGCGGGAGTAAGCTTAGCGGATATGGAATTTGTCCAATTTCATCCGACATTGTTAACCCAGGATGGAAAATGTTACGGCTTGATTTCCGAAGCTGTTCGGGGAGCGGGGGCTCACTTAGTTGATGAGCATGGTCGTCTAGTGATGAAGGAGGTCCATCCAATGCAAGACCTAGCTCCACGCGACATCGTGGCACGGGCATTGACCGCAGAATATCAAGCCGGTCATCAAATTTTCTTGGATCTGAGGGAAGTACAAGATTTTGAAACACATTTCCCCCAGATTACCCAATTAATCGATCGCCATCAAATTCCATTTCGGCAAAACAATTTGATTCCGGTTCGACCAGGGGCACATTTTATGATGGGGGGAATTGCTACGGATCAAACTGGTGCTACTAGCTTGCCAGGATTGTATGCAGTCGGAGAGGCCGCTTGTACCGGAGTTCATGGCGCGAATCGCTTAGCCAGTAATTCCTTATTGGAGTGCGTTGTCTTTAGTCACCAAGTAGCCCAAGAGATTGCGGCTTTACCCGACGAAACAAAAGCGACAACACCTATTTCTCAAAAGCTAGCCGATAAATTTACTTTACCGGATAAAGCAGTATTGCAAACTCGGGCTTGGGCAGCGCTGGGAATCCAACGAAGTCCAACAGAAATCGAGGAATTTTTAACTTGGCTGGCCCAGTTTGATTTTCAATCTTTACCAGCCCACTATAGTTTAAATGAATTAGAGACAGCAAATTTGTGCTTAGTGGCTGAAGCAATTGCTCAAGCAGCCTTGGCACGCAAAGAAAATTTAGGGGCCCATGCCTGGAGGAAAAATTAAGATGAATCAGATTGCAGTAAAAGACGCATTACACTTATTTCTCAATGAAGATCTCGGTTTTGGTGATCTTTCCAGTGAAACAATCTTTCCCGTCGAAGCTCAAGGGGAAGGAACCTTTCTTCTAAAAGCTGATGGAGTGGTTTGTGGTTTATTCATTGCCCCGTTAGTCTATGAATTATTAGGAGGACAGGTGGAATTTACGCCGCTAGTGGCAGAAGGAAGTTATCAATCGGCAGGAACTATTTTGGCAAAAGTCACCGGACCGATTCGCACACTGTTAACTGGCGAACGGACAATCTTGAATCTATGGCAGCGAATGGGAGGAATTGCCACCGCGACTAGGATTGCTTGTGAGCGTCTCGCTGACCCAAGTATCAAAATCTGCGATACCCGCAAGACGGCGCCAGGGCTACGATTGTTTGACAAGTACGCGGTGACACAAGGTGGTGGGTTTAATCATCGTTTTGGTTTAGACGATGGGGTGATGTTAAAGGATAATCATATCTCCTTTGCCGGTGGGATACCAACTGCCGTTAAAAAAGCCCGCCAACAATTAGGCCACATGGTAAAAATCGAAGTGGAAGTGGAAACAAAAGAAGAATTGCAGGCGGCGATTGAGGCTCAGGTGGATGTGATTATGTTCGATAACCGCACGCCCACTGAAGTCAAGGAATTTCAGCAGCTGGTCCCCGCCGGTATCACCACTGAAATTTCTGGTGGGATTACATTAGAAAATATCGCGAACTACCAAGGAACGGGGGCAGATTGCATTTCTCTAGGCTTTCTGACCCACTCAGTAACAGCTTTAGATATCAGTTTTAATAGTAAGGAAGGAGTAAAAGGATGAGCATTTTGACAGAATTTCAAGGGCAACGCATCACGCAGGATTATTTTGATGCTTCAGCAAGTCAGCTAACAGAAAAAATTCTGGCAGCCAAAAAACAATTCGGTTCACGGCTATTAATCTTGGCTCATCACTATCAAAAAGATGAGATTGTGGCCTTGGCCGATGAGGTAGGGGATTCTTTACAATTGGCTCAGCTTGCCGCCAAAAATAAAACGGCGGAATATATCGTTTTTTGTGGCGTCCATTTTATGGCGGAAACAGCTGATATGTTGACAGAAGCCAATCAGCAAGTAATCTTGCCAGATTTGACTGCGGGTTGCACGATGGCAGATATGGCGGATCGTTATCAACTACAGGCCGCTTGGGAGCAGCTACAGGAGAAATATTCTGCTGAAATTTTACCGATTACCTATATTAATTCGACTGCTGCCGTGAAAGCTTTTGTTGGGGAACACGGGGGAGTTACCGTAACTTCCAGTAATGCGACCCAGGTGTTGAAATGGGCATTCAAGCAGAAGAAGCGAATCTTTTTTTTACCGGATCAACATTTAGGCCGCAATACAGCTTTTGGGATGGGCATTCCTTTATCAGACATGGCCCTGTGGAATCCCCGTAAAAATGAACTAATTGCCTCCGCTGGATCTGATCCAAGAGTGATTCTCTGGGATGGTTGGTGTTCGGTGCACCAACAATTTACCTCAGGTCAGATCAAAGCCTTGAAGCAAGCTGACCCTGAGATTAACATAATCGTCCACCCTGAATGTCCTCAGGAAGTAGTGGCGTTGGCCGACGAGTATGGCTCCACCAATAAAATCTTACAGGTGGTGGCGGCGGCTCCGGCGGGTAGTCATTGGGCGATTGGAACTGATAATAATCTTGTCGGTCGAATGAAGGACACCTTTACCGATAAAAAAATCAGTTTTTTGAATCCTCGTTCCTGTGCCTGCTTGACGATGAATCGCATCCGTTTGCCTCATTTAGCTTGGTCTTTGGAACAATTGGTGCAAGGTGAAGTCGTCAACCAGATCACAGTCGATGAAAGAACCACAAAATCAGCTTTAAAGGCCCTTGAACGGATGTTAGCCTTAAGTTGATCAGATGATATTGGTAGTAAGTCAGAATAGTCAAAAAGCTAGGCGCTGAGGAAATAGTCTAAATACCTTAGTTCTTAGCTTTTTGTGAGTTCGCGGTAGTTGGTTTTCGGTATTGGACTCAACGCACTTTTTTCGCTGGAGCAACTCATTGGAAATTTCCGTGGCTTGGCATCGTGTCAGAAGAACTAATTCGCCTAAAAATTATCAAGAATTTTTGGGACGAATTAGCCAAAGAAAACTAAAAAACAGTAATTTGTGAATCAACGTTATGAAGCAGACATTATACTGGTGTTTCATCCAGGGTGTTTTTAAACCAAAATCCGGTATAGAAATTTCCATCGACCTTGTTCGTCTGTCCAACGAGGGCTCAAGATGGAGGGGCTAGCGGAAAATTTTAGTTATCCATACAAAGAAAAATATTACTAGAAGTGTAATGATGTTATAATTACGTTAATATCATTAACCAATAACAGTATTAAAGAGAACTTTGTAAAGAATAGTGTGCTGTTTTAGTAAAAATAGAAAGGTAGGTTATGTTGATGACAGTATTTTTACTATAATATCCTTATTCATAGCTATTTCAGTGGTAATAACTATAGTATCAGTGCTGTTAAAAATTAAAGGTAAAATTGATTCTGATTGGTTAACAGTTTTTTTGACCAATTTTTGTTTTATTAAGATGTAGTGTATTTTTAGTGTTTGGATTACTGTTGATGTATTTTAGTAATTTTAGTTTGTAAAAATTATCAGGCATAAATAGATTTAGAAAAATTATAGTAGGATATTATTAGATTTTTAATGCTACCCATAATTCGTTTTAGTGGTAGTTATAATCTATTAATTTATTTTGCAAACGTTTTTATTTTGAGGGGAAGTAAATCGAACATTTGGATACCGCATCTTATGTTTACATATTTTTGTACTATACTCTTATGCGTATTGCAAAGAAAAATTAAGCTATCTAAGCGTAACTACAATATAAAGGAGAATGACAAATTGAATACTTTTACAAAGTGGTATAAGAAACTAAATGTCGTTGGTCGTGTATTATTTACACTCGTTTTATCAGCTGTGTTTTACTGGATATTATCGGTGCTCTTTCATACTTCTTTCGATTGGTTAATTATTCTTTATTATGGGGGGTACGCCTTGTTAATTCTTGGTGTTTTAAAACTTAATTTACGAACGAGTATTTCATGGGTGATTTATTGGCTCACACCTTTTATTGTGTGGAACTTAACTTCAATTTACGTCCATCATAATTTTAAAGGCTTCAAAACCATTATATTTAGTTTGTTAGCAACGTTTGCTTTTTCAGCTATGTTGCTAGCTCTATCTGAGGCTTTTAAAGAGATGAAAAGTGATGAGAGCAATGGCTAATAAAAAGTTAGGCGTAATCAGGCTTATTTTGGAAATAACGTTTATCTTCCATAAACTTAACATGTATTGATCTAATTACTAAAAACAGCAAAAATTTAATAAGTCCTTGGATTGCTTTTTTTCTTTTTTTTGGTATATTTTATTTAATAAAAAAAGATTTTCAGCAATTCTTTAAGGCTTTGATCTGTAGTTTGATGGGATTTATATTCGTCAGTGTACCTGTCATTATTTATTTTGTAATCAATCACGCTGTACAAGAAATGTATTTTGTTTATTTCAAATTTAATATGATCTTATATCCTCAACTTGTTGATCAAGGAAATAACTTTAATATAATAAGCCGATTTATTAATACTCTAAAAATTTTTATTACATTGACGTGGCCCAATAAAATCATGTTGGCTGTTCTATTAATAGGAACTATTTATCTTTTATTTACAAAATCAATTTTTAAACGAATCTTTTATAGGCTACTCTGGTTACTGCTGTTCTTTTGTACTAATTTTTTCATTTTCTACGGAGGAATACCACTAAACTATTATATTTTGTTAGATATAATTATACTTTTGATCAGTTACTTAAGTTTTTGTGTATTGATTAAGAACGTAGTGCTTCGATACCGCTTGTACAATAAAAGTTTAAACGAAATATCACTAGCAGCCATTATTATCGTAGGTATTCTATTAATGGCAAACATTAATGATACCTTTAAAGACATGCGTTTCTTTACTGATCGTCCAGGCGTTCAAATAAAAAATTCGGAAAATACAAATCCAAATGCTAAAGTACCAGCACAGCTAGAATTTGCTCAGTATTTAAAAAACAAGAAAGATGTAACTCTGTTAAATTATCAATTTGTTGATTATGGATTCTCAGTGATCCCAAATATTGTGCCAAATGTCAAGTATTTTATGAATATAAATATTCCTTACAGTGTTTACCAAGAAAGCATGGATCAACAAAATAAATATGTAGAAGAAAAGAAAACTGATTATATTGTAGCTGGTATCAAGCTGAATGAGGATGTAAACAAGTTTGGATCACCTTGGCTGCATTGGAACTATCACCCCATTGCCGTTCATGTCCAGGATCGTGAAGGAAATACGTTAAAATATGTGCTTTATGAAAAAAATAAATAATGAAACATTAGATCAGAAATTAAACATACAAAAATCCCAACAGGATATACCTTGTTGGGATTTTTGTGTATGTATTGCTACCTTTGTTATAAGTATCATTTTCTTAGCCGTACCTTCAGCCCTTCCAGAGAAATATGTCTGTATCCTACAAGATAGTAACCGTTTTCATTGCTTTCAACCGACGTTTTAACCCAACTCATCTGATCGAGAAAATCATTATAAATAAGTGCTTCAATTCTATTGCCACTGGTGAATTCAAAGCCGTTGTTTAGAACAAATCGTCCATTTCCACTTTCAGGGATAGTTCCTTCAAACTCGATCGGTGAAGTCAAATATTCTAAAATGTGATTAAAACTTTCAAGATTACTAAATGCTTTTCTTAGTTCGTCATAGCGCAGCATTTCATCAGACGACAATGTGCTTGTATCGATATTTTGAAAATCATTGTCATCTTTGAACCCTAAATTTCCGAAAGCTTTTTTGATCTCGATCGATAAATCTTTGCTCAATTGAAATACTTCATTAACATTTTTCATTGTATTACCTTCTTTCTTCACCATATTGTTTTGAATGTTTCTAAAAATCTTAATTGCTAGATATATTATACCTTATTGAAAAGAAGATTAACAAAGCAATATAAACAATGTTTAATCATTAAATTAAAAGACCAATAGAGTATACCTTGATAGAAAAAGCTGAGTTAACAGTATATATAATACAAGTGTTTGGGAAAAAGAGTTATTTAAGGCTTTAAATGAATTTAATGAAACAAATATTTGGAGGGATAGAAAACAGGAAAAAACTGCATTAAACTTTTATAGAGATATTAGAAGTAGTGCTATACATGATAAAGCTAAAAGAATTAGTCTTGAAATGGTTCATATACGAATACACCCAGAGTTGATTCCCAACTCTGGGTGTATTCGTCATAGTTCTTCTAAAAACCAAGGCCTTTTTTGATCATATCGGATAGTACAATATTTTATAAATCTTTATCATCACAATTATACTGTTTTAGGTAATATTTGCTTTAATAAGCCAACAAAATTATTCATCTTCTCGGAAGGATTTTTTTCAAAAATAATACCATAAGGCGATTTGTATTCCCAATCCACTTCTATAACTCGATGAGTAGGAGCTAAATTTTCAAAAGATTCACGTGTTAAAACAAAATTATCCGCATAGTCATTAAAAGTATTTGGTGAATAATAATTTTTCGTATTAATAATATTGATGGCTGGATGACTCACCCTCATTTCTTGGCTCATTCGCTCAACAACACTAGAGTCTAACGGTGGCATGACAAGTGTTTCGCCATCTAAATCAGATAAAGTTAGCTTATCTTTTTTTGCTAGCTTGCTTTTTAACGGTACTGCAATCTTAAAACGTTCATATCCCAAAACATAAATACCGTAATACTTGGACCATTGACTAGCATCACATGGTCCAACAATACAATCAATTTTAGTACCAATATCTGGTGATGGACTTTTAATCGTTACATCTTGGTCATTAAAAGGAACAATACGTAATTTATATTCTCTAAGTTTATCGTTGACCTGTCGCCAAATATTAACTAATGGATCTGCAGGACGCATAAAGGAAGCACCCAGATCAATGATAATTTTTTCCTGCTCGCTAATGGCCTTAGCCTCATTGATGACGGAATTTGTTATCTCATTAATTTTGTAAGTTTTTTCATATAGAAATCTACCAGTTTTGGTCAATTTAATACCACGATTAGTTCTAATAAACAATTTGAGATTAAGTTTCTCTTCTAAATTATTCATCTGTTTCATTACCGAAACAGGGGAAATAAATAATTTTTGAGCAGCTTTTGCGAAACTTCCACTCTGAACGACCTGTAAAAATGTTAAGTATTCTTGTGAAATCATTTTTAACTCCTCCCACAAAATTTGAGTTAACTTTAAGTTAACGCCACTATACTACTTTTCTCACTTCCGAACAACTTCTAAACCCGTTAAGATATGAATTACAGTTATTCATTGAGGAGGAAATGAAAATGTTATTATCTATTATCCCCATATTGATGGGATTCACAGTAGCGTCTCAAACAGCCGTTAACTCACGCCTAGGAAAATATACTAAAACGCCCTTTATGGCTTCTGCAATTTCTTTTTTCATAGGCGCTTTATTTTTATTGATTTTATTGATGCTCACTAAAACATCAATTTTTATTCCATTGACTACTTTTACTCATAACCCATGGTGGTTATGGATTGTTGGCTTTACAGGTGCTTTTGGTTTGACAGTCAATATATTACTCTTTCCCAGACTCGGGAGTGTTCAAACAGCAGTTCTTCCAATTTTTGGTCAAATGCTTGCTGGAATTTTAGTTGATCAGTTTGGGTTGTTCTATTCACCTATTTCCCAAATAACACCAGTAAAATTATTAGGTTTGATTCTAGTACTACTAGGCATGCTAGCAGTAGTTGTGTTGAGTAATAAAAGTGGAATGAGGGCTAATGTCAAACAAAAAAATAACCAAATATTTTGGCAATTATTAGGTGTATTTGCCGGCTTAGTAATTGGTTTTCAAACGGCTATTAATGGCCGACTAGGAACAATTTTACATTCACCAATCAAGGCGACATTTGTCGCATTTCTAGTTGGTGCTATAACACTTGGACTCATTACGATGACTTTAAGAACTCCTATTAAAGTCCGACTTTATGCTATCAAATCAGGTATTCATCAAGGTGAATGGTGGATTTTGCTCGGTGGTATTTGTGGTAGTTTATACGTCTTATTAAGTGCTTGGCTTGTACCGATCATTGGCACCGGACAAGTCATTGTAATTGCTTTGTTTGGTCAGTTACTTTTCAGCGCTATTATTGACCAACTGGGAATGTTTCATTCTGCCAAACATAACTTAAATCTAACTAAAGTTGTCGGTTTAATCGTCATGCTGGTTGGGGTTATTGTTATCCGTTTTATTGCGTAATTAATTCAATTTAAAAAAAGAGGTAAATATTATGAAATTTATTGTTATTGGTGCTTATGGTAAATCCGGCCGTGAACTAGTAAAAATGGCTGAAAAGAATGGTCATAAAGTTTTGGCTGTTGCTCATCGAAAACATGATGATATTCATTTTAAGCATGAGTTAATCAAAAGTAGTGTTGATTTGACTGCTGATGACATTGATGGCTATGATGTCATAATCGATGCTATTAGTGCTTGGACACCAGTTACTTTTGCTATTCATACAGATACAGCTGTCCACATTGCTCATTTAATTCAAGGCACCTCCATCCGTTATATCAAAATAGGTGGTACGGGTACAATGTATATCAATTCTGAACATACTAAGATGTTACGAGATTGGTCGGATTATCCTAAAGCTATTTTAGCGCTGGCTGAAGCATTAATTGCCAACTTAGAACGCATCCGCTCATTTTCGGATATTGCTTGGACTTATGTTACACCTGCATTCAATTATGATCCAAATGGTAAATACACTGGTAAATATCAAATTGGTGGGGAATATGTGGATTTAAATACTCTATTGAATTCCTATATCAGCTACAAAGATATGGCAAAAGCAATTATCGACATGGTCGAACAACACCTTTACATTCGTCAGAGAATTGTTGTCTTAAACTAGGAAAATCAAAGATATGGTAAAAATTTTAATTATAGGCTGTCCATCTGGATTAGGTACTTTAACCGCTAAAGAGCATTTCAGACAAAAACATACCATTATTTTACATGCTTGAGATCAAGAACGAGAAAAAGTAGCACTGAACCGAAATTCAACTGTATCCGACATCAATAATTTGTTTAAAATAACCGATATTCAATCAATAGCCCAACAAGTTAATCCAATTGGACCTTATGAAGTCACTATTCACAATGCAAAAGTTGACAGTATTGATTCAAGGCTAATTAGTACTGTCAATATTCTATTATATGTTAACCAATCTTATGATCGTTCTGAACGACTAATTTACGCTTCATTCGGCATGCACCGATTTATTCCGCGAAAGACACTATTAACCAATCGAAAGTAAAAGGTCAGAAACTTAAATGCTACTGACCTTTTTTTATTGCAATAGAGTATAGTAGCTAACTTAATTTTCGTCATTTATTTTTGTCCAGTCAATCTTAAGAAAATTTCCATTCTTGTCCTTCGGCATAACTTCAGAAAGAAAATGGTGAGCGAGAATTTCCTTAAACCCTAGTTCTGCTTCAGACACAATCGATCTGAAAACTTGCCCTTGTTCCATGATTATATCTTTAGATAAAAACATGGAATAGATATGTTCAAAATTTACTCCGTCTAAAAAAATTTTTTGAGGTTCAACAGCTTCATAAATATCCCAGAAACTGATTTCTTCAATAGGACGGTTCAGAGAATAACCACCATTCTTTGAAGAAATAGATAAAATGATGCCTTGGTCTTTTAATTTTTTTGCTATTTTAATTAGATAGGTGTGTGAGACGTCCATTCTTTTGCTAATTTCATGCGACTTCAGCGTGACACCTTCTGGTAATTCTGCCAGCATAACCAGTATACCTATTGATTGGATAAAGGATTTACTTAATTTCAAGTGTACTCTCTCCTTTTCGTTGACATAAATTATCCGAGGATATAAAATGTCTAAAGATTCTTATTGAACTAGGATAGCATATATCCTCAAATAATGATACTTCGAATAAGGTGTCAACACAAGAAACTCATTATAGACGAAGATAAAATTATTTTCGTTTTAGAATAACTTAAACAAAAAATGGAGATGTAAAAAGTATGAGTGGAACTAATCTTATTTATTTACTTATTGTGATTTGGGTTATTATCAATCAGTTGCGGCCAAAAGAAGTTGATCTCAATAGTAAAGGAAAATATGTGCTTTTTTTTATAGGACTTTATACTTTCTATAACGGTGTCTTATCTGGTGATTTTATCTTTACTCCGTTCTCAACACTGGGATTGGTTTCTGTGCTTCTTTTTCTGGCTGTGGGGCTTGCATTTTTAAGAGCCTATACAAGCAGAGTATGGAAAGCAGATGGGCTTTTATATAGTCAAGGTACTTGGAAAACAGTTGTCATATGGTTAGTTATGATTGTGCTTCATATGGTAGCAGATCATTTCATTAAAGGGCTAAATGACACATTCTTATTATATATAGGCATTTCATTGATTACTCAACATTGGTATAAACTCTCGGCTCTACGATCATATTGAAGATACACGTTTAATTAGGCATGTACAACAAGTTTATTTAACTCTACCAGAAAATGCAAAGTAAGTATTTCTAAAGTAGGGTGCTGTTAAAATAAAAAAAGGAGGATTTTATAAAATGATAAATTCAGACACAACAGACCATCATGAAGTTTTTGATTCACAGAGAAAGATGGTTGCTCACATGACATCTAAATCTTGGAAAGAAGTACCGCATGTATCTTATGTTTACCAACCTGATATTACAGATTTTTATACGGAGTACCGTAAAGTAGCAAAGAAAGATAAAATTACAATTAATACGATTATGCTTAAAGTTATTACAGAGGGGTTACTTGCAGCTCCAGCTTTGAATGCACATTTGGAATACGACGATGAAACGAAAGAAGGTCAAATTCAATATAATAAAGATATTCATATTTCAATTCCATGGCAAATGCCTAACGGAACAATGTTTCCATTAGCAATCCATAGAGTGAATGAGTTATCACTAACTGAAATTGCTGAAAGTATAGCACGTCTTGGAGAAAAAGTTGAAAAGACTGATTTAAAAGAATTGGTGGGGATGCTCGCAACAGGAACACCAGATTCAAGTAACAATGACGGCTTGACAATAGAAGATATAAAAGGAGGGACCGTGACAGTATCAAACATTGGATCCCTTTACAAAGAACAGAAAGGTCATTTTTCATTACTTGAGATCATACCTCCAGAAGTTTTTGTTGTAGGTATTGGTGCTATTCAGGAAAGCGCAGGAGTCTATAGTGATAAAAATGGAAATAAACAAATCGGTATTAGAAAAGTTCTTCCTATGACTTTAGTATTTGATCATCGTGCAGTGGATTTCAGTGCACTGGTACCATTTTTAAAGAAACTTGATGAAATATTTGCTTTACCAAGTGTAATAAACGAATGGTAAAATAGGTCATTATTTTTATAATATTGATGATTGAGACAACCAATCTTAGTTATTCGAATAAAAATATCACTTGAGAAAGGTTCTGAATTTTATGATGAAAGCAGTAGTTTTGGATGAATTAGGTAATCTTGCTAGTTTAAACTATAAAGAGGTTGATGTACCTTCACCAGAAGAGGGAGAAGTAGTTGTGAAATTGAGAGCAGCAGCTGTGAACCGTCGCGAGCTAATGATTGCTAAAGGTCAATATCAGGGGGCAAGAGCTCCGATAATTCTTGGTTCCGATGGTGCTGGAGAAGTCTATTCATTAGGGAATCCGGTGAGGAACTTTTCTGTCGGCGACCAAGTTATTATCAATCCTGGCTTGAATTGGGGAGACGATAGCAACAAAAAAAATGTTGATTTTTCTATTTTGGGAATGCCTCAAAATGGAACTTATGCTGAGTATGTAAAAGTACCCGTTGAAAATATAGTTGAAAAGCCCACTCACTTATCCTGGGAGGAAGCAGCTTCTTTGCCATTAGCAGGATTAACTGCGTATCGGGCCTTAGTTACAAAGGGGAATGTCCAAAAAGGAGAAAAAGTTTTAATTCCTGGTGCTGGTGGTGGTGTAGCAAGTTTTCTTATCCAATTTGCGCATGCTTTAGGTGCAGAAGTTTATGTAACTTCAAGTAAAGAAGATAAAATTAATAAAGCAATGGAGTTAGGAGCTGTCGGAGGAGTCAATTATACGGAAGAAAACTGGGTAGAACAGCTGTTGGATCTAACTGGTGGAATTGACCTTAGCATAGATAGTGTTGGTGGTGACAGCTTTAAATCATTGATCGCTCTTGGTAAAATCGGAAGTCGTATCGTAAATTTTGGATCAACCAGAGGCCCTGTTAACAATTTGTTTTTGCCTTCGTTGACACTTAAAGAAATGTCCATAATTGGATCAACAATGGGCAGTGCAGATGATTTCTCTAAGATGATTAAACTCGTCAACAAAAAAGAAATTCACCCGGTGATCGATCGAGCGTATCCATTACGAGAAGTAAAGAAAGCACTCGATAGAATTGAAAAAGGACAACATTCTGGGAAAATAGTCTTAACGATAAATGAAATTTAGTTTTAATTAATAGCATGATATAAAAACTCCTCAGAGAGCTAGCCAATCCTCTGAAGAGTTTTTAAGTTTTTTTCTCAACTAAATGGAATTGATAATAATTAGAACTATTTCTTTAAGGGGTCAGAAACTTAAAAGTTTTTGATCCTTTTTTTTATTGCTCATTTCATAGCTTTTCCAGCAGCTCATTTAATTAGATCAGAAAGGTTTTATTTAGAGGTCAACAGAGTATACTTCATGGTTCGAAATATTACTAGAATTTTATAGATTGTATATAATGGACAAGTAAGTTGGGCAAGACTAAATCAAAAAAAATTAGACTTTTATGGGATGGAGAGATCCACTAGAACTAGCATAGTAAGAACTTGAAGGAGATAATGGATAACATGAGGGGTTAAGAGTCAAAATAGCCATATTCTCGATAACTTCCTCCACATGTTAGACATACTTCTGTCACTTTCCTTTCTGAATCCTATCACTGTACCGTCAACAACTCAAATACCGTTGAATTCATTTGTTTTCCGTTGGAAATGGCCTTGGTACCAAAGATACTGTTGAAGACGGAAAAATTCATGATCCTTACCGAATCGATTATCTGAGTCAGCATGTGTTGGCAATAAAAGAAGCAATCAAAGACGGGGTACAAATTATGGGATACACCTGGTGGGGCCCAATCGACATGTTATCTGCCGACACAAATGTCAAAACGCTATGGTTTTATCTACGTGAATCGAGATGATCAGGCTTTTGGTAGTGGACAAAGAATCAGAAAATATTATTATCAGAAACTAATCGACTCGAACGGAGAAGTCTTTGAAAGTGGATAGATATCAGAAATGAGCCAATAAGTTGGAAATAAGTCTAAAATATCTTTGTTTTTTTTTAGAACTTTCTAAACTCCTCAAGAGCATATAAATTAGAGTTTCAGTATTCAGAAAATGACTAATTTCTGGACAAATTTGTTGTAAACATAATTGAGATATATTCTTTTCTTTTTGTGTCCATAATTTTGTAAAATAAATCAAAAAACGCTATTGACATAGAAAGCGATTTCTGGTAATTTTTATTTAAAAGATATGGATTGTAACTCCCCCTAGGAGGCATTACCGTAAAAGGAATAGTCTATTGGGGGGATTTTTGTGTTCAATTTTTTGAAAAAAAAAGAAAAATTTAGTTTAGTTTCGCCTGTTAGTGGTGACTTAATCAATTTAGACAAGGTAGAAGACCAAGTTTTTTCTAGTAAAGCTATGGGTGATGGTTTTGCAGTCATTCCTACAGAGAAAACCTTGTATTCACCTATTAATGGGAAAGTTAAGATGGTTTTTCCTACTAAACATGCTATATGTTTTCAATTGAATAATGGTCAGGATGTTATTGTTCATGTTGGTATTGATACTGTTGAATTGAACGGGGAGGGTTTTTCTGTTTTTGTCAAAGAAGGTGATACAGTTAAGCAAGGGCAAAAAATTATTGAATTATCAGAAAAAATTTTCAATGATAGTAATATTAATCTGGTTACTATGGTCGTTCTTCTTGAGACTAGTGATATGAATCTGCCGCGTTTCGATAAGTTTATAAAGCAAGGTGAAGGAGTCATTAAAAATGATACATGTTATTAAAAAAATAAATAATAATGTGGCATTATGTAGAGATAGTGATGACAGGGAGTTGATTGCATTCTCAAAAGGAATTGGTTTTAAACCAATACCGTATGAAATAGCTGATATGAGTTTAATTGATAGAACATTTTACAGTATCAAGACCGAGTATATAACATTGCTAGAGCATATCCCAGATGATGTTATTAAAATTAGTAATAATCTTGTTGATTATGCTAGGGTTAATGTCGATCATGAAATAAATGAGTCCTTGTTTTTTATTTTGGCGGATCACATTAATTATGCGATAGTTAGGGCAAAAGAAGGTATATATATGCATACTGGATTATTTCACGATATACAAATATATCATCCAAGAGAAACAGAAATCGCCTTAAAAGTTATTCAATTTATAAATAAAAAGTATAATGTTAGCTTACCAAATGATGAAGCGGGCATTATTGCGATGCATATATTTGAGTCTGAAAATAGAAAAAATGAAGAATCCGATCAACTCAATAGAGAAGAAATAATTGAAAGAATTACTTCAATTATTGAAGAAGATTTTGATATTACTATTGATAAGTCTTCTTTTAACTATTCTAGGTTTGTTTCACATGTACAGTATCTGTTAATTCGAAGAACAGAGGAGGGAGAAGTTACTTCAAAAAATGGAAAACTTTTTGAGAAGGTAACAAAGGACTATCCAAAATCTTATCTGTGTACTATGTCTATTAAAAAATATTTTGCGGATAAGTTAGATTGGAATCTATCTGAAGAAGAACAGTTATATTTGGTTCTACATATAAATAGAATGTGTTATAGAGAGGATTGTAACCAGCAGGGCATAACCTCATAACAAAGTTGACGATTGTTTGCTTTGTTATGAGGTTTTTTTATACCAAAACACAAATTATAAACAAGAGAGTTATTGCTTCAAAAAAACTATATTTATAAAGTATTTTGATAAAAATGGAGGAATATCAAATGAGTAATAATTATTCTGAGTTAGCAAATCTAATATTGATTAATGTTGGGGGAAAGCAAAATGTAACTAATGTCACTCACTGTATGACTCGTCTGAGGTTCAATCTCAAAGATGAAAGTCAAGTTAATGAGGATAGTCTTAAAAATATCCCTCAAGTACTAAGTTTAGTGAAAGCGGGTGGTCAAACACAAGTAGTAATTGGACCAACTGTCGATAAAGTATATGCTGAGATAGTTAAACAAAGCGGAATCACTGAAACAGCTAAACTCAATATTGAGTTAGACGAGGATATAAAAACAAAAATATCTATTAAAAGTATTGGAAGCAGTATTTTAAATGGAATTACTGGCTCAATTACTCCCATATTACCAGTGTTTATTGTAAGCGGTATATTGAAAATGATTGCATTTCTTCTAGGACCTGATATCTTTAACTTCATGTCTTCTGAAAGTGATTTAATCAGATTATTTAATATGATCGGGGACTCAGTATTTTATTTCCTACCAGTTTTCGTTGCATATAGTGCCGCAAAATATTTTGACTGTAATCGGGTTATTTCTTTATTACTTGCACTCATGTTAATTTACCCTGATATGCTAAGCCTTGTAGAAGCTGGAGAACCATTTACTGTGTACGGGATTCCCATGGTTTTAGTAGATTACACTCAAGCTGTAATTCCTATTATTATTAATGTTTGGATTTACTCATATGTAGAAAAATATGTGAAAAAGATTGTTCCAGACACCTTACGAACATTGGGTATTCCAGTATTATCAGTATTAATCATGATCCCAATCATTTTATGCTTGGTTGGGCCACTATGTACAACCATTATGAGTTTAATAGCCGATGGTATTATCTGGCTTTCGAATACAATTGGGATTGCAGCAATTACATTAATTGCTGGATGTTGGACAATGATTATTGCGGTTGGGATGCACTTACCTATTATGATGGCTCTCCTTCCTGCCAATATGGAAATAGGATATGATGCAATTGTTAGTCCAGGGACTATTGCTACAGTTTTTGCTAGTTTTGCCGTCTCCATAGGTTATGGAATTCGTGCTCGAAGAAAAGAAGACAGGGCAGTAGGATGGGGATTTTTTGTTACCTATGCATTCGGAAAAGTTTCTGAGCCGCTTATTTACGGATTATTACTAAGAAATATGAAAGCACTAGCTTGGACTGTCATTGGTGGAGCATGCGGTGGATTTACAATGGGAATTTTATCCGCAAAAGTCTATATCTTTTCAAGTGTCGGTCTCCCATTTATGAATCCGTTAAGATTTGGCCCTGACTTAGTTAAAGGTATTATTGGATGTGCTGTAGCATTTGGAGTTACTTTAGCACTATCATTGATTTTTGGATTTGAAATGCAGAACGAAAGCCCAATGCGAACTAATTGATCTAGTATGCTGTATATTAATAAATTTTAGGAGGATTCACGTATGCCATTTAGAAATGATTTTTTATGGGGCGGCGCAATTGCTGCGAACCAATGTGAAGGAGGATATAACGAAGGGGGGAAGGGATTAGCTAGTTCTGATGTTCTACCTTATGGAAAAGACAGACGGGCAGTATTAGTTGGCGACAAACCCATGTTGGAATTTGATGACAATTATTATTACCCTAACAAAGTAAGTATTGATTTTTATCATAGATATAAAGAAGATATTGCTCTCTTTGCAGAAATGGGATTCAAAACACTTAGAATATCGTTTACTTGGAGCAGAATTTTTCCAAATGGCGATGATACTGAACCAAATGAAGAAGGACTAAAATTTTATGATAATGTGCTAAACGAGCTAAAAAGACACAATATCGAACCTCTTGTCACAATTTCTCATTACGACCTTCCTATGAATCTAGTAACAAAATATGGTGGTTGGAGCAATAGAAAACTGATTGGATTTTATAAGAATCTCTTGACTACCATATTTAATCGATATAGAAACCTTGTTAAATATTGGCTAACGTTCAATGAAATTAATATTATGACTCAAGCTTATTTCATGGCAGCAGGGATTATCTTTGAAGATGGTGAGAATAAATATAAAAGAGTATATGATGCAGTGCATCACGTACTTGTTTCCAGTGCATGGGCAGTTAAGTTATGTCATGAAATAATTCCAGAAGCTAAGATAGGTTGTATGCTTAATGCGGGTGTTTATTACCCAATGACTTGTAACCCGCAAGATGTCTTGGCTGCACAATACGAGAATCGGAAGCATTATATGTTTTCTGATGTACAAGTTAGAGGTGAGTATCCAGAGTATGTAAAAAAAGAATTTGAACGAAACAATTACAAAATTCCATTTTTAGAAAATGATGTTGAAATTCTAAAAAATAATATTGTTGATTTTGTCTCATTCTCTTACTACTCTACACGAGTTGTTGATTCGAATGGACCTGGGAAGTATGATTCGAACTTATTAAAGTCTGCAAAAAATCCATATGTTGAAATGGAACCATGGGGGAGACATATTGACCCTGTTGGATTAAGAATTACAATGAATGAAGTATTTGATCGGTATCAGAAACCTCTATTTCTTGTTGAAAATGGACTTGGTGCTTTAGATGAACCCGATGAAAACGGCTATGTTCAAGATGATTACCGAATCCAATTTTTAAAAGAACATATTAAAGAAATGAAGGCTGCTGTTGAAGTAGATGGTGTTAATTTGATGGGATATACTTGTTGGGGGCCCATTGATTTGGTTTCTGTAGCAACAGGGGAAATGTCTAAACGCTATGGCTTTATCTACGTTGATCGGGATGATAAAGGAAATGGTAGTTTAAAAAGAAGTAAAAAGAAATCTTTTGAATGGTATAAGAAAGTTATTTCATCTAATGGAGAAATTCTATAAAACCGAAATGATTTCTAATGCAACTATTTATATAGTGAGATTAATAGGACATGACAAGTGGTGTTCATCGAACAATCAAAGCGTAAATTTTGTTCTAAAATTTTTGGACTATATTCAATTTTAAAATTTAATTTAATTTATCAAAATATACAGCAATTGGAACTCTACGGGGGAAGATGGTTATTCAATAAAGGGCGGATAATCCTTTAGAAATTATCACTTGTGGAAAATTCTAAAAAGTGCACTACGTTATATTTTATATATTGATTAAGTAAGACATGTAAGAGTAATGCTTATTCTTATTTTGAGTAAGCATTGCTTTTTTGATAGAAACAAGCAAAATTGAGCATTAATTTGGAGTTTTTATTACATAGAGAAAGAAGGAGTTAATAACTATGTCAATCCGGAAACTAAATGAAGTTCTTGAAAATAAACAAGATAATTATATCTATCCATTTTTATGGTTAAACGGAGAAGATAGCAACACCATAAAATCCTGTATCGAGGAGATTTACTCAGCAGGAATAAGAGGGCTTTGTATTGAATCACGTACTCATCCCGATTTTATGGGCTCTGAATGGTGGAATGATATGGACTTAATAATGGGGGAGGCTAGAGCAAAAAAAATGAAAGTCTTTTTATTGGACGATGTTCGGTTCCCGACTGGATATGCAAACGGTAGAATTCTTTCAGATAAACCCAATCTTATAAAGAAATTTTTAAAAATTAGTCAGTTGGATTTTGTGGGTCCCTTTAAAGATGCATCATTCCTATTAGGATGGGCGAATGAAAGAAATAAGAATTCGCTAAAAAAACAAGTACAAAAACCAGATAAAATAGTACTAGTTGTGGCAGCTAAAAAAACAGGAAGTAATAGCATAGATCCTGCAACTTTGGTTAACATAAGTTCTTTAGAAAAAGATGGTATACTCAACTGGGACATTCCAGAGGGGCAATGGAGAATTTTTACACTTATAGAAACAATATATGGTGGAGAGAAACAAACAGAAGGATATTTGAATCCTTTGGATAAGAATGCGACTCAGGTATTAATTGATGAGGTATACGAACCTCATTTTCAACGCTACAAAAAAGATTTTGGAGAAACTTTTGCTGGATTTTTTTCGGATGAGCCTCGCTTTGGAAATATGCACGGATCTACAGGGTCTATTGGAAGATATGAGATGGTTTTTCCCTGGAATGAAAATCTATTAAATTATTTTAGCGAAAAAGAATTATTAAAACTACCTCTTCTTTTACCTCTTGAAGCTAAGGGAGAAGAATTTGGTATAAGATATAAATACATGGATATAGTAAGTAAATTATACGCAGAGTGCTTTACAGATACTTTGGCATCTTGGTGCAGAGAAAGAAAAGTTGAGTACATTGGGCACCTAATTGAAGATAACAATGCACATAGTCGACTAGGTTATGGTGCGGGCCACTATTTTAGAGCATTATGGGGACAGGATATGGCTGGAATAGATGTGGTTCTAAATCAAATTTTACCTGGAATGGACAAAAATTACTTTAAATCTATTACCTCAAGCGGCTGGGATGGAGAGTTTTTCCACTATGGCTTAGCTAAACTAGGATCTTCCTTAGGTCACTTAGATAAAAAAAAGAAAAACAGAACTGTATGTGAAGTTTACGGCGCTTATGGATGGGCAGAAGGCTTAAAGCTAATGAAATGGATAACGGATCATATGTTAGTTAGAGGCATTACACATTTTGTACCTCACGCATTTTCGATGAAAAAATTTCCAGATGCTGATTGCCCACCTCATTTCTACGCGAGAGGGGAGAACCCACAAAATCGTTATATAAATGTTCTATTCGAATATTTAAATCGAGTTTCTCATTTGTTAAATGGAGGGAAACATATTGCAAGTGTTGGGGTATTGTATCATGCAGAATCTGAATGGCTCGGTGAATATATGTTATTTCAAGAGCCTGCTCGTGAACTATTACAAAATCAAATCGATTTCGATATTATGTCAATAGAATTAGTTTGTAATTCAAAAGTGAGAGAGAAAAAATTTTTAATTGACGATGAATCTTTTGAAGCTTTAGTAGTTCCCTACTCTGAAGGGATACCGCAACAATTTCTCGATAAAGTTGATGAATTAGCAAAACATGGAATACCTGTAGTGTTTATCAATGGTTTTCCTAAATATAATGAGATGGGACTTCAAATTAGCCAAAAAAAATTTTCCATTAATTGTACTACTATAAAATTGAATCAAATTGCGCAGTTTTTACGAGGTAGTGGTATTTTTGATTTAGAAGTTGAGGAATATCAACCTTATTTGCGATTTTACCATTATGAGCAACCTGATGGTAATATCTATATGTTTTTCAATGAAGATCCATACAAGAGGATTGAAACTACAGTCAAATTATCTACAAGTAAAAGAGTATTAGCATACGATGGATTTAAAAATACATTAAAAAATATCCCACAAAATATAGTTGATGGTAAAACGACAGTTGATCTTAAACTGGAGCCTTATGAATCTATAATATTTATTGAGGATAATGGAAGTACTCTTAATAAAAAATTTGAGGCTGTGACAACTGTTTCACCTCAAATTGGCAAATGGAAAGTATCCTTTGCGAGTGCTAAATCTTATCCACATTTTACGAATAGCATGGAATTGCTAGAATTAGGGAATATTGCCAAAATCGAAGGCTTACAAAATTTTTCAGGCACAGTTCGGTATGAAACAACTTTTGATTGTGTTGATGAAAAGATAGAAAGTATTGATTTGGGGAGTGTTTATGAAATAGCTGAAGTAATATTAAACGGTGAAAGATTAGGCGTGAGTATTGCTCCACCTTACACTTATAGTATTGAAAAAAAATTGAAAAGAAAAGGAAACGAATTAGTAATAGAAGTTACCAATAATTTAGGGAAACAAGAGCAAGACTATTTGTCTCAGTTCATGATACAAGAGCCATCGGGTCTTTTAGGTCCAATTACGTTAAAAAAGAATCTTGATGATTGTAAAATGTAACCCCAATTCATTTTTGGGTGATGTTTTTATTGCTATAGTTTAAAAAAGCATGCATTCAAATCTCTTGTCAACCAGAAAGTTTTTTACTTGATATGGGTGTGAAATTTCATAACACCCTGTAGCTTAAGCGTTCATTGTGACTGATGGGTGTTTGAAAAGCCGGTGATAACGCTGTTTGAGCAGTTCTAATGATGCCGTGGAATCTTTTGAGTAAGAGGTTCCAATATCGTTGAGTCGACGGTACTTTTTTGGTTTTCAAAGTGTGAGGTTTGGAAACGATTCATGATCTGTACACGTGATTGATTGAAGCTGCGATTAATATGTGAATGCGATCAGTTACAATCTCCGCATTCGAAAAGACAGTTTTAAGCAACTGACAATAGCTAGCTTTCATATCCATTAAGGGGTATTTAACGTTTAAAAGGACTTTTCTAGGAAAGCATGGGAAGTATTAGATCGATTTGTAGAGTCTATGATCTTCCAGTATCGTGAATAGTCGACTGGCTGTCTCATCGATACAAATGAAACTTATGGAACCAGAAACCAGCTTCATTGATTTGAACTTATCCATGCACAATACAGGTGGAAGATAGTTCATACATGGCTGATAATACCTAATCGCTTCACGAAAGGTATGTGTAATCGTTTCATCCGAGACAAAGTACTTATTAGTGATCAATTTACGTGATTGATGTTCATACAGTTCCACGAGAATTGCTAGCTTTAATTCCAAGTTAGTGTATAGTATAAGTCTGTTTTCGCAGAAAATGTCTGTCCACAATCATGACAATAGAATGGTGGCGTATGCTTTCTGAAATAGTCAGCTTCTCTTTGAATTTCACCATGGGAGTGCCATGTTGTATACGAACCGTTGTGAATAATATTAACCAATCCGCTGATACTTTTGGAGTGATCTTAGATAGAGTTAACCATAACAATAGCAAAAGAGTGAACCTTTTATTGATTCGCTCTTTTGCTATTAATATTTATCTGAGTAAAGATTTATATATTTTTGGAGTTATTCCGGTAAATACTTTAAAGATTTTTGTAAAGTGACTTTGATCAGAGAAATTGAGAAGCATTCCTATCTCAGAAATTGGAAGATCTATGTGCTCAATCAAATTTTTTGCTTCATCAATTTTTACACGCAATATATACCGATGCACAGTTTCTCCAACTTCTTTTTTTAAAATTTTTGAAAAATAACTACAACTCAAATTAAGGTAATCTGCAACCGAGTGAATGCTAATTTCTTCAAAAATATGACTGTAGATATAGTGCTGTGCGTCAATTATCTTTTTAGAGTAGCCTACAGTCTTACTTTTGCCAACTTCATCTGCTAATTTATACAGAGCATCTTGGACATTTATAGCTACTGCTACAGTATCGTTCATATCTTCCATTCTTTGTATATATTTGTCACTAATAATAAAAGCAATTTCTTGATTTAATCCTCCTTCAAGGGCAGCTCGTGTTCCCAGTGTAATTGCAGAGATACCTTGATTTTTTATGGAACGCAATAAGCTTTTCTTTGAAAGTACCCCATTATTTTGACTACTTATTTTATCTAAATATTTAGGAATTAATTCTTTTCTACCGATTTTAATGGCATTTAATAATTCGTGTTCATTTTTGATATCATGATGAAAGTCTAGATTTGATCTTACATTAATTAACACTTTTTCATAAGACAGTAATTCTGTTTCGTAATTAGTAGAAAAAATAAAATCATCCAATATACAATTATCAGATAATTTAACCTCAAAAATCTGATAGTTCAAGTACTTTATAACTGAAAGAAGTTGTTCTGTTGCTATAACTTTAATTGAATCATAATAAGTAAAAAACTGAGTATGATCAGAAAAAATATTGTTATCATACAGTAGTGATCTTACTTCTACATGGGTAATTTTTTTTGTCCGAACAGGACCTAAAATAATATTTCCAAAACCTTCAACTCTATAAATGATGAAATATTCAGAGAATGCAGTTTGGTATATTATTGGTTTTTTCTCAAAACTACCAAATCTATTGTTCATTAATGATTTAATTAAAGCAGAGTTACTTTTGTATCTAGGATTAAGTATGTTCCCATTAGAATTATTATGTTTAATATGATAAGACTCATCAGTAAAATATATATTAATTCCTAGAATTTCTAATAAAAAATTAGACAAATCTAATAAATACTCTAGCTTATCATTGACCTCATTACTCATATAATCTTCTCCCAAAGATCGAAAATTATCTGAAGTGGAAGTCTCTAACCAGCGTTCAATCAGTTTTGGTAAAACGTTAAAAAGTTTGAATGGCTATGTTTATGTGATGTTGATCGTGACTTTTGCGACTTCTCTTTGCTTAATGATCTTTATGGCAAATCAATCAATTCTGCTAGCTTCAAAAGGGAACGGTACAGCGTATACGGCAATGATCACAGCATTAGGAAATGTCGGAGGAATATGTACGGCCTTTGGATTGAAATATATCCGCAAAATTACAAGAACAGATACGATGGCCTGGGGTTTCGTGGCTTTTGCCTTATCTTATATCTGTATCGTATTTTTCAATAATCCTGCGTTGCATATTGCTGGAAATATGTTCTCGGGAATGGGGATTGTCATGGTTAATGCGACGATTCCATTTGAATTATCTATTTTAGCTAATCATCAACAATTCCCGGTCGCTATCGCAATGAATACACTGATTTCTTCCTTAGCTGGTTTCGCAGCACCTATACTGCTGGCAGCAACTAAGATTTCAGCAGGAGCAAACTCTTATCTTGCGGGGATTGCCATTAGCGGTTTAATGGCTGTCGTATTATTGATTACTCGTTTAGGAAAACGAATCGAAAAAAAGTCCGGTGAAGCAACAGCAAGCAATGTAAAAAATGAAAAGGTGCAAGAAGCTTAAAATAATTTGCTCTCAAAATAGATATAAGGTTAGGCAGACTCTATTGACTCGAACTGATAAGTGGTTTTGTTATAAAGTTTTTTCAAAGTAGGGAATTCTCCAATTTTTATTTGTTCCTTTTATGCTGCTTGGAACAGTTCATCAGATTTATTTCACAAAAAATGGTCGGAGCGAGTTTTGTCGCTTCGACTTTGTTTGTCTAGTATATGCAGAACTGCAATGATGCCTTTGGAAATGACTTTTCCTGTCGCAGGATTTGGGAATTCGTTTTATAATTAATCGGTGATTCTGCTCCAAAATGTTATTTAGAATCTTATCAGCTTGATAGTTTACATCCTTAGGTAAAGTACAGCTACGTTTTACAACGTATCCCAATTTTTCTGCAACCAAATATCCAACGTAGATTCATTAGAATTAATCGCACGGTATAGATAATGATAATTTTTACATACATTTCATCCATCCGCTTTGAGATTGGTGCAAACGTTACTATTTTAAGCTTTAACGAGGTGGAGATCTTTGAAAAATATTCATTGGGATGAGCTAACAAATCATGAGGCACAAAAAAAATTACAGCAATTTGGAAAGAATCGATTAGAAGAAAAAAAGAAGGAATCGTTTTTCTTGAAAATTATCCACATTATATTGGAACCGATGTTTCTTCTGCTGATTATTGCAGCTTTCATTTACTTCTTTTTAGGCGAACCCCACGATGGCTTGATTACGCTAGTATTCGTGGTTGTGATTATTGTGATTGATTCGATCGTCTTTGTTGGGATTCCTATTTTCGCAGCTTCCTCAATTCTTTGATGCAATTATGTTCTTCAGGCATCAGCTTACTTATTTCTTCCTTTACTTCTTTCCTAGACAAAATGGAGGAACATCCTTTCATTTTTGAGAGCCTGTCCAATCCTTTTGAACGAAAAATTTCCATCCAATTGACAACTAACGCGGGTTGATTTATCCCTAAATGATTCGCCACTTCACGATAGGAAGGATCACTCGTTTGATATAACTCTATCGCATCTATCTTGAATTGAAAAGAATAACTTTGCTTTTTTCGCTTACGCAAGAGCCATTCTTCTCCAAATTCACGATAAGCATTGATCCATCCGTGTACCTGTTTTTTGAGCTCACCCCATGTTTTTTTGCTAAGTATCCTAATCCACCTTTTTCCTTCATGATACTCTTGAACGATTGCCAACTTGAATTCAAAACTATTTTTTGCCATAAAAATACAAACCCGGCTCTTTGTCAAATGATGTTGGTAAAGAGAAATCTTAGAATAATTTGGACAGAACAGAAAGAAGGAAACCTCTTTCTGTTCTGTTTATTTGGTTAAAAATGTTTTGCCATGACGAATCATGATCCGTAGTTTGAAATTGTAAAAGCTGCGAAAGCCGTACGCATTGCGTTTTAATGATTTGATGTGGTTGTTTAAACATTCCAATGGTCC
>NZ_SPHN01000039.1:0-5988 GCF_005844145.1 Enterococcus sp. BSD2780061688st2 D3 | reverse complement strand
AAATTCATCCTCTCGTAGATAAGTTTAATTTATTCTTGTCTCTACGAAAAGCTGTCTAAGATTTGATACTAACACCACTCGGGCCGGGCGTTCATTATTAATGAAATATAGAAAATTTATACCGGAAGATTTTCAAAACTTACAGTTAGAAAACATGCGTTTAGAAGATTTATTTAGATTAGCAGAAGATGATAAGTATAGATTTGAAGTTTTGAAAATTCAAAAGAATGAACTATTGAATAAGTTATATCCTGAGAATGCGATAAAAGCACATTTTGGTGATGCTAATCATATGTATAGTTGGTTCATTCCTAAAAGATTTAGAGGGAAAATCAATGCTGGAGATCAAGTGAAAGTACTCAATCGAAATAGTACAGATGTCGTAATGATAACAGATATCTATGTAGAAGATGAAGATATAATCAAATATATGAAGCCTGTGATAAAACTTGTTAATAAAAATAAAGGAAACGGATAACACTTTACAATGCTGTTTTGGTACTCCAATTTAAACAAAACAATCGAATTTACGTACTTAATTAAGTACGTTAGAATGGAGATATAAATTAGAGGGGGAGTAGATATGGCAAAAACTGTCTTAAATCCTAGCTCAGCACGGAAAAATTTTTATAAGTTGTTGAAAGATGTAAATGAGAATCATACGGAAATTGAAATCATTAGTGAGCGCAGTGAAAATAATGCGGTGCTTATTGGTTTGGATGATTGGAAAGCAATCAAAGAAACGCTATTACTTGAGCAAATAGGCACTTTGGGTGTTGTTCGTAAGCGAGAAAAAGATGATAGTGGATTTACTAATGTTGATGAAATTGATTGGGATAACTTATAATGAATAACTATTCTGTGATGATTAAAAACTCGGCTAAAGCTGATTTAAAGAAAATCAAACAGTCTAATTTGAAACCTCAATTTGAGAAGGTTATTCAGACTTTAAAGGAAGATCCCTATCTCCCTACCCAATCATTTGAGAAGTTAAAACCTACACATGAAGGTAGGTATTCTAGAAGATTGAATAGACAACACCGGGTTGTTTATAAGGTAGATGAAGATGAACACGTGGTTGAAATTTATTCAGCAAGGACGCATTACGAGTCACAGTAATTACTTGTAAATACATTATCTCGTGGTATAATGTATTTACTAAGTAATTACATACTGTTAGAAATGAGGGATTTAAATGATTACAAAAACAAGAAAACAAGGCAATTCAATCATGTTGACAGTACCTAAAGATTTTAATGTTCCTAATGGAGTCGAAGTTGAAGCAAAGTTGGTAGAGAATGGTATTCTTTATGAATTTGTTGAACCACAAAAAGAATTTTATGATTTTAGCGAAGATATTTTGTCTGATATAATTGCAGAAGGCTACGATAAAGATGAGATTCTTGTAGAATTTAAGAATAGAAAAAACAAAATGCATTCTTCCTTTAGAGATATTGCTGAAGATACACTTACTAATTCTAAAGTAATGACTAAAGAGGAGTTGGCAACAGAAATTGGCTTATGAAATCGTTCCTTCAAAACATGTCATTAAGTATTTAAAAAAGCTAAAAGAGAAGCCATTGAAAGAAAAATTTTTGAATTTAATTTATGATGAAATTGCGATTGATCCATATAAGGGTGAACAAAAAACTGGGGATTTATCAGGTATTTGGTCTAGTGGGTTCAAATATGCGGGCACAACATATAGAGTAGCTTACGAGATTATAGAAAACAAGGTTATTCCAGTATTGTTATGTGGAACGCATGAAAACTTTTATGAACAGTTGAAAAAATTAATCTAGTGATTTGTTGTCGTTCTTAAGAAGGACGGCTTCTTTTTTATCGAAGATCTGATTCGTCTACATGACTAAAGTCGCGAGTATTCTCTGCTTCTCGATAAATTAAATAACGTCATTACTTTGAGGAAAGCTATAAATCAATATATTTCAGCTTTTCCTTATTAATTATAAGGTAGTACATATATATCTTTTTTTTGGTAGTAACTAAAAATAAATATGTTATAATAGTATCAAATGAATATTGCTAAAAGAAAAGAGGTAGGAACGTGGTAGCGAAGAAATATGTAATCGGTAATTTTAAAGGTGGCGTAGGTAAAAGTACGTGCGCGCAAATGTTAGGGTTTGAATCAGCAGTTAATGAAGGAAAAAGAACCTTGATAATTGACTTGGATATGCAAGGAAATACTTCTGATGTGATGAACTTAACGCATATGAACTTCACTAACGAAGAAGGAGGCGGAGAAGGTGAACCGATTGTTTACGAAAATACTGTGACTGACGTGTTGATAAACAATCTTCCACCTAAAGAGGCTGTCTATAAAGTAATCAATAACCTCTATATACTTCCAGCAGACATGTCCTTTGAAATGTATGATGATTGGATCAAAGACCAATATAATGATTCATTATCCCAATTCAAATATATGAAAGAAAAGCTAGAACCATTATTTGATGAGTTTGACGTCATCTATTTAGATGTCCCACCTTCTATTTCTGTATATAGTAAATCCGCGATGTACATTGCGGACTGGGCAATCGTCGTCTTACAGACCCAAGTAAAATCGATGAGAAATGCGATGCAATATCTTGAGTATATGGACTTTTTTGTGAAAGAATTTGATACAAATTTATATGTTGCTGGTGTTATTCCTTTCATGTTGGAAAGCGGTGACGCAGTAGATCAGGAAATGTATAAACAAGCCCAAGAGATTTATGGGGAACATTTGATTAAAAATGTTGTACTCAAAAATGCACGCTTAAAACGATACGACGGATCAGGTATTACGATGGAGAAGACAAAGAAAGGTCTCTTAAAACAATGGGATCGCAAAAGCCACGAATTATTTATCAGTATTTTGAAAGAATTGGAAGAACACGAGAATTGGTATGCGGAGGTGGAGTAATTGGCTGACATCAAAGGACTTGATATTTTTGGGAACAACAAAGGACTCGCCAAAATAAAAAAAGAAGCAGAAGCAAAGAAAAAGCAGCAAGCAATTACACCATCTGAAAATAAGCAATTAGAAGTGCACCAAGTTCAAGAAATAAAAACTTCCTCCAATGTTGAAAGACAGAGTAGAGGAAGAACAAAAAAAGTTGGCGCACCAATCAGAAAGTTTGATAAGGTTTATTCCACCAAGCATCCTTTAAAACTGTCGACTTTGTTAAATGCGACTTCCAGAGTTTTAGTAGAAAAGTATGAGACTAATATGACAAGAGATGAATTGCTTAGAAAAGCTTTAGATGAGTATATTAAACAGAATCTTACGCAAGAAGATAAGCAAGATTTGTTTAATGACGTGGTGAAAGAACTAGACTTGTTCAGAGAAAAATATCCAATTGTTCCAGAATTAGATGATCATGGAGAAATAATAAGAACTACCAGTCAGATAAAACAAGATACCGAAGACTCACTGCGCAAAGGGTGGGGAATGAATAATAAAGTTAGATAATAATCAAAGAAGAACTAAGTAACTACCTTTAAACGGTAGTTACTTAGTTCTTCTTTGATTTGCGTGAAATAGAGGGGATTTATTTTTCTGGTTACGTGATTAAAAAATCCAAAAAATGAGCATAGGAACGGTTATGATTTTAGGGTGTGTTTTAATGAGATATTGTGATTTCATTAACAAGTGTATGATAATCTGTTGTTGAGTTAGTAAATAAGTAATAGAGCTAACTCTAAAATAAAACTATTAGGAGGAGATGTAGGTGAAAAAGTTTAAAAAGAAAATATATTTAGGATTGGTTGTTGGGGTGAGTATGTTTGGGTTCATGGCTCACACTAAACAAGTAACTGCAGATACTAACCAAAAAGAAAGGATTATGAGCCAATTAGATGACTCTCAAATAGAGTATGTACCCAATGAGCTAATTGTCAGTTTAAAGGCTACACAAAGAATTTCAACAGAGAAAAATAAACCGCAAAATTTATTGGGTGTAAAAGTTATGGTGGAAAAAGATTTGACTCTTAGGACAAATGAAAGCGATTATAATAAGCGAGATCAAGTATTATTAGTGAAATTGAACGAAGAAATTAGTGTGGAAGAGGCAGTAAAAACATTTAATGCTTCTGATATGGTCAATTATGCAGAGCCAAACTATGTGGCTGAACTAGAGCCGTTGAATGATGTTGAGGAGCCAAATACAACTGATTCTTTAGGAAATCGATCAATTATTCTTAACGATCCTAATTGGAGTAAACAAGCTAATTTAAGAGAGATTAGCATGCCATCCGCTTGGGAAGAAACCAAGGGTTCTAAGGATGTGAAGGTAGCGGTCATTGATTCAGGAATTGATTATCAACATGAAGATCTTTCTGGAAATGTAGATGAAAGTTTGAGATACGATTTTTTTGACGATGATACAGATCCTATGGATACTATGGGACATGGACACATATTGCCGGGATTATTGGTGCTCAAACAAACAACGAATTAGGTGTTGCTGGAATAAATTGGGATGTTACGATGGTACCTATACGTGTATTTGGTAGTAGTGGAGGTACCAGTTTGGCAATCTTAACTGAAGCTATTAATTATGCATCCCAAAAAGGGTTTCCAATTATCAATTTTAGTATAGGTAGTGTTGTTTATAGCAGTACAGAAGAAGCAATTAAAAACTATCCTGGATTATTCGTAGCAGCAGCTGGAAATAATGGGATAGATATGACTGATAAACCTTTTTACCCAGCTTCTTTGGATATACCTAATATTATTACTGTAGGAAATTCTAGTGGTTATGAACGAAGTTCTGATTCAAATTATAGTAAAACAGGTGTTGATTTATTCGCTAGAGGGTTTCGTGTTTTTAGTACATTTCTAGGAAGTAAATACACGTATATGTCAGGTACCTCGATGGCAACACCTCATGTCACTGGTAGTGCTGCATTAGCGTTGTCACTAGATCCTGATCTATCTACTGATGAATTAAAAAAAATCATTTTAAATAGTGTTGATTCATTTTATGAACTATCTGATTTATGTCTTACAGGGGGAAGACTAAATACGAATAATGTCGTACGACAAGTAACGGGTAAACTTACTGCATCTAATATCACATTAAGATTAAATAGTGAATGGTCAGATGAAATTGCTAAAGAGATGTGTCACGTTCACTGGATTGACCAGTCAGGAAATGATTTGACGGATCAAGTGGTTGTTCTAAAAAACGAAGTGGATACATCTAACTTTGGCGATTACGAAGTAGTATTTGCATCACCTGATTTAACAGATCAAATCTCAGTTACAGTGACCGTACCTCGATTACGTAAACTTACGCTAGGAAAAGAAACAGCAACCATTGATATTGGTTCCGCATGGGATAGTGTCATAGCCATTGATACTTTTCAAGTGAAAGCTATAGATGATTTTGGGAATGATGTTACAAATCAAGTACAGGTTACTATTAATGCTGATATAGATACAATTAATTCAATTCAAGCAGTGATTAAGTTTGAAGTTCCAGAATTAGGCTTAGCCCAAATTGGTAGACTGAATATTACTGCAAAAAATAGTACAATCAATGGATTGAATGAAGTTAGCATCGAGCAAGGAACAGAATGGAACAACTTGTCTGCTAAAGAGATTTGTAATATCACAGCAACTAATCCAGATGGGATAGATGTAACAGAAGCCGTTAAAGTAATAGAAGATAATGTAAATTCAAATGAAATTGGTTCTTACAAAGTAAAGTTCCAATTAGGCTTTGATGGCCCTAAGTTCAGTACGACAATAATTGTGGAATAATACTGTTTATTTGATAGAGTAGACGCTCTTTGGAACGGTAGTTAAATGACAAATAGTTCTCTTTTTATGAAATAAACTCAGAAATACCACATAGTTTAATAAAGGCCTGGAACTTTTTAAGGTTTTGGGTCTTTGTTTTTAACTATATTATTTGTCAAATTAAGCGAGACAAAACTTTCCATTTACGTAACTCAAAAAAACTTCTAATGGTGTTTGGTAAT
>NZ_SPHN01000038.1:0-6204 GCF_005844145.1 Enterococcus sp. BSD2780061688st2 D3 | reverse complement strand
GAAGATAGTAGCCCACGGCTACAATAATCATATCCTGCTGAAATTGCTTTCCTTTAAAATGATTCATCGTCATTCCTCCTGCTATCTTTTTCTATTATTCTACCTTATTTGATAGTAGATTTAAAACTTTGCAACAGAACCTTTCTGTCAATAATTCAGAGGAACTGCCGGTGGATAAAATCGCTATCCAAGGGTATGGCACCCACGCCCCACCGGCCTTTTACAGAGATAGCAGAAGTGCCCTGCATCTACCGAACTTTAACCAGTATACGCTGCCGGCTGCCGGTGGCAAAGGCATGATCGCCAGTATCATCTTAGGGATCATGGTGATGGGTTGCGGCGTACTCTACTACCTGCATCCGAAGACGAGAAGAAAAAGCTCACAAAGTAACTAGTAGAAAGAGACCGCCACGGTCAACTGTCGATGAAGACAGGAGTCGTGGCGGTCTTTTATAGCGTTCAAAAGGAGTTGCTTAGGTCAACTACCCACCCAAAATCTCATACAACACATACAGCTCCCAATCAGAAATCGTGATCCGGTAAAACTGCTCCAGATTATACAAAATCGTTTTGATATTCGCTTCGAAAGGTTTGTCGTTGAGCTTAAGGCTGCTGAGTTCTTCCGGTAGCGGGTAATCGGCACCGCCGAGAATAGTACGTTCCACCATCAAGGCCAGGTGCATCGTCAAGTTGAATTTCATCTTGGCATTCAGCTGCAGACCGAAGCGGCGTTCACACTTGTCGGTGGTGTCTTCCACCTGACGAATGATCACGTCAGGGTTGAGAAATTCCAGTTTCTCCGAAAGGCCTTCTTTGGAGAAGAAGTGGATGAATTCATTCAGCATCGGTTTGACGTTGTTGGGATGGATCAAGTGATGGAAGGACTGCTCCAATTGTTGTTCAGCATTGTCATCCAGCACGTCCAACAGATTCAATGTTGGTACAGCGACGTCGGTATCCAAGTAGGAAGTGGTCAGGATCAAGGAAGTCTCCTTCAAGTATTCCGTTTCGTCGGCGGCGCGGTCGATGGCGGCGCTGAGTTCGTTGTAATTCAGAATGATCAGCTTGATATCCGGCTTCACGTATTGTTGGCAGATGCCCCGCAGTTTCTTGGAAACGTCCCGGCCGGAAATGCTGGAGATGATGATGTTTTTCTCCACGGAGAAGCCTTCAAAATATTGGACGTTGGTGACGAAGTTTTCTTCCGCTGCCTTGGCGATGGTGTGGAAACGGCTGCCGTTCAACAGCTGTTGGCCGATCTCCAAAGCGAAGGAGGTGGTGAGGTTGTTGATTACCAAAAGTTCTCCCAGAATCTGGGGCTTCAAGCTCTTGTAAAGCTGGGTCAGAGAGCCCATATCCACCAGCATGATCACGCCGTCACCGGTCTCCCGTTCCGAGAGCCAGTTTTTCACCTGAGCCACGATATCATGGACCGAGGAGGTGAGGGGCATATTGATGGCGTCGAAAAGGTACTCGCCGCACATTTTGTTGGCGACCCCTTGGATACTGGAGGCGGTGCGCTCCCCGTGAGCCACCAAGAGGGCGTGATAGCGGATCTCTTCATTGACAGAACCTATGAGTAGGATCGCCAACAAGCATTTGGCTGCCGGAATCAGCTCCAAAGGCAGTTCTTTGGTCAATAATTGAGCCAAGTGATAGGTTCGGGGCTGTTCCTTCAATAAGCGATACTGAAGGTTTTCCCAGAGGGTCATCGGCAGTTGATTCTTGGTAAAGTCCAAGAAACAGCTGACGGTGGCGGTGGCTTCCTCCGTCAAGGGCAGATCCTCTAGTACGCGTCGATTTTGCTCTTGGATGCTAGCGGTCACTCGTTCCCCCAAGGCCGTGGTGCAGACACTGCCTGCTTCATGGCGTAAGTGATGATGAAGGCTCGCCAGCTCCTCTTGAATCTGGAGCAGCGTTTGGTCGCTAGCTAACAGTTGTTGAAGCTGGACTTGTTGGGTTTGCAGGTCATCAGGAGCAAAGGCCTCGTTGATCTGGTCGAAATGCAGCTCCAAGGAGGGGCGTTCGTTGCCTAAAATGAGCGCAATGGTCTCCGCTGTCGGATTCTTTTGTAAAGCGCCGGCACAATACATGCGGATCTCGTTAGCCAGACTGCCGACATTGCCGGGATAGGCCCGCTCGCTAAGGTAGTCCAATAATTCCTGACTGATGGCCAAGTCCCGCTTGATCCGTTTGGCTTCTTGCAGGAAAAGATACTTGATCAGCTCAAAGCGCTCATAGATCGGTCGTTCATGGAAAGAAGGCAGATCTATGATCACAGAGATTCGGCGATAAAAGGTGGGCAGCAGAACTTCCTCCGGTGTTTCGGTGGTGGCGAATAAAAGGCGGACTTGGGAATGTTGGAGTTTCTCGTCTTCACCGATAGGACGGAAATTGCCGCTATCCATAAATTGGAAAAGTTTTTCTTGGTTTTCCTTTGATAGGCGGTGGACTTCATCTAAGAAGAGGACGCCTTGATCCGCTTGCGCCAGCAGACCTTTCCGCTCGCCTTCAGCGCCGGTAAAGGCCCCTTTGGTGTGACCAAAAAGAATCGACGACAGCAGCTCCGGGTTGTTGGCATAATCGGCACAGTTGAAGACGAAAAATTTCTCTGCTCCTTTGGCGTTGTTTTGTTTCAAGTAGTCATAGATCAGCTTGGCTAAGAAGCTCTTGCCCACGCCGCTGGGGCCATGGATCAGTAAAGGCAGACCTAACGGCGGATACATCACAGCGGCGATACATTTTTTGATGGCTTCCCGGGCGCTGCCTTGACTGCCGATAAAGGCTTTGAAGACGTCATCAGTAGTCTCGGAGGCAGCGCTGGCGGGCAACCAATAGACGGGCTTCGTGCCGGTCTGTTTGACAGTGCCCTCTTGTAAGAGCTCGTTTAAGTAGAGACTGGTGGCGGAGCGGCTTAAGTCGATCTGTTGGGCGACTTCAGCGGTGGTCAGTCCGGTTTCGTTATTGGATAAAACAGCTAATAATTGCTGGCGAGTTTCTATTTTCATATTGCTCACTCCCTTATGGTTTTCTCCCTACTCTAAATATACCGTAAAAGCGGGTATTCGTCATGTTTCAAGGTGATTCCGGTCAATATTGGAAAAAATGAAAGAAATGACGAAGTATCCCTGCCACCTTTGAGCGACAGGGATACTTCTTTTTCTATTCCCATTCTTACAAACCTTTAGCAGATCCCTAGTAAACCTAAGATGATCCCTAGGAACATGATAGCGAACATCACGATGTTGACGTTGACTTTCTTACGTAGCAGGTAGAAGGCCAGCAAAGTCACACACAGTGGCACGATACCGATGAAAAGTTGGTCCAAATAGTCTTGGATCTTCATCGCTTCTTCGGCACCTTTAGCAGAAACTTCCAGGATCGTTTTGAATTTCACGTTGGAAGCCGTCATGGAGCCCATCATCATCAAACCTAACATACTGGAAGCTTTGGTGAGGATCTTCATTCCGCCAGATTCGTACATTTTTTTGATGAAGCTGGCACCAACGGAGTAGCCGCTGTACAAAGCATAGTAATGGATCAAGAAGGCTGGGATGTTATACAAAGCTAAGAACACGATGGCTCCTAAGGGAGAACCAGTGGAAGCGATGGAGATCCCGATCCCAGCTGCGATGACCCGCAGGATCCCCCAGAAGAAGGAATCACCGATCCCAGAGATAGGGCCCATCAAGGAAGCCTTAACGGCGGTGATGGAGCTGTCATCGAAGGTTGGGTCTTCACTGTTTTGTTTTTCCATGGAGGCTACCAGCCCCATGATGAAGTTGTTGATATGCATGGTGGCATTGAACCAAGTGGTATGGCGGACCAAGGCATCGGCCCGTTCTTCTTTGGTTTTGTAGAAACGATTGATCACTGGTAACAAGGTGTACATGACACCGACTGCGTGGTATTGAGTGGCCCCAGTCCGGCTGGCATTCATGGTCCAAGACCGCCAGAAGACGGACCGCATCATTTTTTTATCTTCAGGGCTCATATCTTTAGTCATCTTACTCATGCGAAGAAATCCTCCTCTTCATCTTCTTTCGTCATAGGGGCACCATTATTGCCGGAATGAGCAACTGCACCGCTTTCGATATCCCGGATCTGCAAGTCCCGTTGGGCACTTACGACACAGATCACGACACCTAAGACAGCGACAGCCACAGCTGGCAAGCCTAGGTAAGCTGTCAAAACAAAACCTAAGATATAGAAGACAGCTAGTTTGTTATCCCAAAGTAACTTCATCAACATTGCGAACCCGACAGCAGGTAGTAGGCCCCCAGCAGCACTTAATCCGTTCATCAGATTTTGGGGAATATTCTCAACGAAGGTGTTGACTGGGCCACTACCGGCCAGGATGCCGATGAAGGAGATGGAAGCGATGATCACGTAATAGATCACCCAAGTCCCATAATGGAGGGCAACCACCATTTTTTCATTGCCTTCACGGGCAGCTTTATCCAAAGAAGGTGCGAAGATATTCATAAAGACGTTTTTCAAGAACATAACAACAACGGCAGCTAACATACCGATCGGCACGGCCAAGGTCATGGCAGCTTTGGTTTCAACATTGGAAATAATTGCAAAGGTCGTTGCCATCGTCGTAGCAGTTACTGGTTCGGCAGCGATAACACCGCCGATATTGACGTTTCCTAAGAAGATCGCTTCTAGGGAGGCCCCCATCAGGATCCCGGTTTTCATATCGCCCATCAAGATCCCGGTCACTAGACCGACGACTAGCGGGCGTTCCATCATACTTTGGCCTGTTAGGTAATTACCTGCGAAACAGATAAAGACGGCTAACGCGGCCATGGTTGCGTGCATCAACATAATTTTTCCCCTCCCTTATCCTAGACTTTCGCTACTGCGTCTTTGAGACTCAGCTGCGGATTTGATGGCAATACTTGGTTGTAGCTGTTGACCCGAGTCAGTTGGGCTAATTCTTTCGCCGCCGCTAATTCCTCAGGGTTTAATTGCACACTTGGAAAGATCATCGTTTTTGATTTCGGATCGGATTTGTCGAAGCGGCCAGCGTTGGCAACATTGACGGTTTCTAGGTCTTCCACGTTTTGGGCGATCTTATTGGCATCGCTGACGGAGTTCACGATCACGAACATCCGTTTATCTTTGCCCCGAGGATCGTTGAAGACGTTGATGGCGTCATCGACTTTTCGGATCAATAATTTCATGCCGTTGGGCACGGCCATCTTCAAGGTCATTTGCATGACTTCGTTGTTGGCTGCTTCGTCATTAGCAACTACTAACAGGGGTGCGTTCAATTCTTTGGTCCATACTACGGCTACTTGTCCGTGGATCAAGCGGTCGTCTACACGAATTTGGGTGATCATTTTTCATTCCTCCAGTTTTGGGTGTGGGTTGGTTTAATCGAAGATCGAATCATCGTCTTCGTCGGCGATCTGAGTCGGTACCACTTGTACCTGACTTTCACTGACGGCTTGTTGGATCTGTTCCAGGCTGAGGGCTTCGTCACCGCCTAAGAATAGGACGGATAAGATCACTGCCAGGTTGGCATTGGTGATGATGACGATGTTGTCTTTTTTGGCATTCATTAGTTCAGTGAAGGCCTTTTGGTTGACGCTGCCGCCGAAGAGATCGGTGAAGATAAAGCCTTGTTCCTCCGGTTGGACGGAAGCGATGAATTCATCGATGGCTGGGGTGTAATCTTCGTCGATGATGTAGGCGTTGATGACTTGGAAGTCATTGCCTTTGTCCGCCAGAATGTTCAAGGAGCTTTGGAAGCCTCTGGCTAATTCGCCGTGAGTGGCGATCAAATATTTCCGCATGGGTTTCACCTCGCTTTTGTCTGTGGTTTCGATTTGTTTTTACACTTTACTATACGCAAGAGGTGTGCCAAGTTTTTCGTTATGGGAGAATGTTGATGTGGCGGTGTTTATGCTGGATGTTGATGTGTTTAAACAGATAGGAGATTGCTTAAACAGATGGTGGGAGTGAGCAAAAAAGGTGGGAATAAGAGTGGTTTTCCGGTACTGAGGGGGAATTTTCCTGTTTTGAATAATGAGGGGTGCTAGAATTAAAGTAAAGGGTTCTGTTGCAAAGTTTTAAATCTACTATCAAATAAGGTAGAATAATAGAAAAAGATAGCAGGAGGAATGACGATGAATCATTTTAAAGGAAAGCAATTTCAGCAGGATATGATTATTGTAGCCGTGGGCTACTATCTTC
>NZ_SPHN01000037.1:0-8375 GCF_005844145.1 Enterococcus sp. BSD2780061688st2 D3 | reverse complement strand
TTCTGTAGTAAAATCGTTCATATGGAAGTCCTCTTTTCTGTGAATGTGTTGTGGTAACTCTATTCTACAGAAGGGACTTCCTTTTTTCTATTTACACAAAATATTTTACACTCTCATCATCACATTAAATATGTGAATTCTTATGGTAAGAAAGTTCCTCTATATTCTACTTTTTTCAAATTGAGATATATAGAAAAACCAGTTTTTTAAATTTATTCACTGCTTTTTGTGCATAAGTATATGTTGAATCCAATGGACGGATTTCTGAGAGGCATTTCATGTTTTTTTGAACTCAAAAATCCTTTGGAATCCCAATGTAGGTTTTTGGTATTAGTTGAAATGGATTTTCACTTGGTAGTAGAGGAGGGTAGAGAGGATTGTGAAATTCTTATGTAGAACAATTATTTATTTGAATAGGAGGAAGAACTATCCAAAATAGCAGTTCTAAACTTATATTTCATATTAGGATGCTTATCGAATATCATCATAGCACTTCTACCTGTTAGGATATTCATGAAACTCGAAACCTATGTTTTGGGCGCGATACTTAGCGATATATGTCCATGATATGCAATCATACACTAAACAAATCAATCTGTATCTATCCTATATTTAAAAGCTCTAAAACAAACTCTATACATGGTTTCTCCATAAATTTTCCTTATGATACTTGTAAGACAATTCTTAAAAGATTGATTAGATTAGTAAATCCAATATAGGCGACTTTTTTAAGAAAGAAGGAATTTTATGATGAAATATTTGCAAATAGTGGTTATTGACGGAATGAATTGCTCAAGGTGTGCATCAAAAGTAAGAAATGCTTTGGAAGCAGAGCCAACAGTCAGTGTAAAAATAGTTGATTTGGCTAGAGGTACAGTTACTTTCGATGCTGATTCAAAATTAACTTTAACATTCTTAAATCAACTACTAAAAAATACAAAGTATACTGTAACTAGGGATATATCTATATAAGTATAAGTATATGTGGGGGAATCAACACAAAATCTCCACATATTTTTTTTATGGTAACTACATAATAGATATGGGAGATGATGGGTTGAAGAATAATAAATATATTTGGTTAGCAGCAACAATATCAATGTTGACCCTAGGCGGTGTTTTCATATTGATTCAACAGCAGAACAAGGAGGAGCATGCTGAAGTTGTCTTTCAAGAAGAACAACGACAAATCTCAAGTAGAATGTCCAATATGATGGGGGATAATCAAGAAGCTGATTTGAAGGTAGTACACCAAACGGAGAGACAACTATTGATTCCCCCTGTTCTTGAACCATCTTCAAAAAGCAAAGAAAATGTGATATATGATATAGTTGCTCAAAACGGAGAAGTTCAAATAATGGATGGAGAAAAAACTGAAACATTAGGCTATAACGGGGATTTTTTAGGACCAGTTATTAGACTGAAAAAAGGTCAAAAAGTTACTATCAATACAAACAATAATCTTGATGCTAGCACATCTTTTCATTGGCACGGTTTGAAAGTAGCTTCTGATGCAGATGGAGGTCCACATCAGATTATAGAAGAAGGACAGAAAAAAAGTGTAACATTCGAGGTTGATCAAGAAGCTTCTACACTCTGGTTTCATCCCCATCCGGAAGGAGAAACAGCATCTCAAGTTTATAAGGGTTTAGCAGGTTTGATGTATATTGATGATGACAACTCAAAATCATTAGATTTACCTTCCAAATATGGTGTCGACGACATTCCCTTGATTGTGCAAGATAAATCTTTCAGCTCCACTAATCAAATTAACTATGAAAATGATTTTAACTCTGATGGAACAAAAGGGGAGACGTTGCTTACTAATGGCACTATCAATCCATATATTGAGATAAAAAACCGATGGATGAGGTATAGAATTGTTAATGGATCTAATTCAAGAAACTTCACTTTTACTTTGGATAAAGATGAATCATTCTACCAAATTGCTACAGATGGTGGTTTTCTGAATACTTCTGTTAAACTTAGTAAACTACTTTTAGCCCCCGGGGAAAGGGCAGAAATATTAGTGGATACTCAGAATTATAAAAAAGGTGAGGTAATTCATTTACTAGCAAATAATTTGGTTGCCTTGACAATGAGAATTGAGAATACGATAGAAAACAAAGAGTTTACTCCCTCTGATAGTCTAAATACTATTAGTACTTTAGATGAAAAGAAATTGGAAGATTTAGCAAGACAAAGTATTAATTTAAGAGGAATGTCTCACATGGTAAACATCAACAATAAGCAATTTGATATGGAAAGAATAGATTTATATAAAAAATTAGGTACTCAAGAGATTTGGGAAGTTAACAATATTAGTAGTATGATGGGAGGCATGATTCATCCGTTCCATATCCATGGTGTTCAGTTTCAAATTTTATCTAGAGATGGAAATCAGCCCGCACTAAACGAGCAAGGATGGAAAGATACTGTGCTGGTAAATCCGGATGAAACAGTAGAACTTCTTGTGAAATTCGACCGTGAAGGTATTTTCATGTATCATTGTCATATATTAGAACATGAAGAGTATGGAATGATGGGACAAATGGAAATTAAATAGAAAATAATTTAAGAAGGATGATTGTCTATGAAAATTCTTATTGTGGACGATGAAGAAAAAATATTAGAAATTATTGATGCCTATCTAGTTGCTAATCATTATTCAGTTTATAAAGCAATAAGTGGCGCAATGGCATTGGAAAAGTTCGAGAAAAATAATCCTGATTTAGTTGTGTTAGATTTAATGCTTCCGGATACTGATGGATTGACTGTGTGTAGAAAAATCAGAGAAGTATCAAATGTACCAATTATAATGTTAACAGCTAAGTCTGATGAGGATGATATTCTTACTGGTCTCAAGTTAGGTGCCGATGACTATATGATTAAACCATTTAGTCCCAAAGAATTAGTTGCGAGAATACAAACTGTATTGCGCAGAACTGAGACCTTATCAAATCCTAATAAGCTTTCTTCAAGTAATGGGGAATTGATAGTATATCCTGAAAGTCGCCAAGTTTATCTACATCAAGTGGAATTAAACCTCACAACAACTGAATTTGATATTCTACACGCCCTAATATCCACACCTAATAAAGTCTTTTCTCGTAGTGATTTGATAGAGAAAGTTAAGGGAATAGAATTTGATGGACTAGATAGGAGCATCGATTCTCATATAAAAAACTTAAGACATAAAATTGAGAATGATGCTAAATCACCTATGTATATTTTGACAGTCCATGGTACAGGATATAGATTTGGTGGCCACTAATGAGAAAAAGAACGATAAAAACTCAATTAGTTCTTTCCTTTTTAGCAATCGCAACATTAATAATAGGATCGATTAGTTTAGTCGCATTAAGTTTGACGAACAATCATTTTAGTAAATACGTAGAAGAGCGACAAGAAGATTTGTTGAATCAGTATGTATATACAATTGATTTATTGTGGTTAAATAGTGGAGAAACATGGAACAGCGAGGAACTTGCAGCACTTTCTGAGAAAGCATTAGAAAATAATATTTATTTTTCTATAGAAGACGAACAAGGCAACATGGTTTGGGAACTTAAAGGAAAAAATTTGAAGTCAGCACAGGACAAACTGAAAAAAAATGCCTTGAAAGTTTCTGAGAAAAAAAGTGTGAAACTAGACGAAACAATAGAAGCGAAAAAGAAGTTAATTAATGATGGAAACGAGTTTGGAAAAGTAACGTTTTATTATTTCGGACCTTTTGCTTATACTGAGCACGATGCCTTGTTTATCTCCAGTATGAAACAAAGTTTAATGTATGTTGCTATTGCAGCTCTTCTTGTATCATTTATACTTGCTTCGTGGATCTCTGCTAGATTAGGATTACCACTAAAGCATGTAAGCGACTTTACACATAAATTAACCCGTGGGGAATATGCTGATAAAATCCCACAAGAAACTTCAATTATTGAAATTAATTCCTTGATTGATTCCCTAAATGATTTAAGTAATCAGTTGGAGAAACAGCATGGACTTCGAAAAAGATTAACTACTGATATTTCACATGAATTAAGAACTCCATTAGCTACCCTTAAAGGCAATGTGGAAGGAATGATTGACGGAGTCTGGAAAATAACTCCCGAGCGCCTACAATCTTGTTATGATGAAATAGATCGTCTAACTCGTTTAATTGGAAATATAGAAGTAATCAACAAAATTGAAGCAAAATATGATCATTTAAATAAAACTGAGTTTAACATATATAAGTTGATTGAATCCGTTATTGAAAATTTCGCCAGCAAAATTGAGTCAAAAAACCTTCATGTTGAAATCCAAGGGGATAACATCAATATATCTGCAGATAAAGATAAAATGAACCAAGTTGTTATCAATCTTTTGAATAATGCTATTAAATTTACGCAAAAGGAGGGAACCATTAAGTTTTCTATAAGTAAAAATAAAGACCATGTTCTTTTAATTGTTGAAGACAACGGCATCGGTATAGAAAAAGATCAGCAACTTCATATTTTTGATAGATTTTATATGGCTGACCCCTCCAGAAGTAGAGCTTTAGGGGGGCAAGGTATCGGATTAGCTATTGTAAAGAGCGTTGTTGAAGCGCATAAAGGTAGTATAACTGTAAAAAGTAAATTGGGTCTAGGAACTAAATTTGTTATAAAGTTACCATTTCAATAAAGGAGGAGAGTTATTTGTTTCAAAAACAGATAAAAATTGCTAAACTAGTATGTGAATGTTGGGCAAAAAAAATATTTTTTCAACTGATTTCGATAGATAGTGTCGAAAAAGTTCATTTAGATATCTTATCAAATTCTGTAGTAATCTTTTCTAAGAAGGACTTATCAATAGCTACAATTAAAAAAGAAGTTTTTGGATTACAAATTTATGAGATGACCTAAATGTGATTAATTAAAGGAGGATGAAGACAGTGAAAAAGATGACAAAATTAGTATTTGCAAGTCTTGGAATTATTGTATTTTTAGGAGCGTGTAGCAATCAAAGTGAATCGAATAATTCTAATAGCACAAACGAGGAATCGACTTCTACAGCGTCTAGTGAAATGAATAGTATGGAGGGAATGAATCACGAAGGTATGGTTCCTTCTTCAATGAAAGATGCTGCGAACCCTAAATTCCCGGTGGGAAGTAATGTTATACTGCTAGGCGATCATATGGAAGGGATGAAAGGTGCAAATGCTCAAGTTGTAGGGGCCTTTGATACTACAATGTATGAAGTAAGCTATGAGCCAAAAACTGGGGGACCAATGGTTAACAATCATCGATGGGTAGTACAAGAAGAGTTAAAAGATACTGAGACTGTAGCAAATGAGGGCGATACTGTTATCTTGAATGCCGATCACATGGATGGGATGATGGGAGCTGAAGCAAAAGTAGATAAATCTATTACAGGAACTGTTTACGTTGTTAATTACACTCCAACCGATGGTCAAGAAGAAGTTAAGAATCATATGTGGGTAACTGAAGATGAGATGGAATATGACGAAAATAATGAGTAATTTTATATACTAAACCAATAAGCTGGTACATGGCCTTCGTATTCTCAACATGAGGAATATGAGCTCTTTGTTAATAAGGACTGATGAGTTGTGCAAAATCAAATCTGGGTCAGAACGAACCTCATTCTGGCTCAGATTTTTGGCTCTTCGACATTTAGTGCTGGTAGAGAGACAACTGAAAATTTAGTCATAACCAGTTAGGCAGAGTGCTTAACTGGTTTTTGTTTTACTTGGAAGATCAAGCCTTGAATGAGATAAATTCTTGCTCGAAAGTTGTGGAAATTTCGATAGCCGTAGGCTACTCGTTTTATCACTTTTATCTTATTATTTGTTCTTTCCAATGCACCATTACTATACCTGGGTTTTAAAGCATATTGAATCCCTAATTTGTATTTATTTAAAAACGTCAGCTTCTTACAAAACCATTGTGGAAGGCATTGATCTAAGCTGTTGATCGTATCGAAAAAACTTTGGTTGTCCTTGTGTTTAAAGTGATAGAGGAGGAGCTGGCAAGTCTCGTAAGCCCTGGTTAATTGCTCGTCGTAACTCAAAAGCTCATCGACCATCGCTTTTTGCGTCATTGGTCTGCGAAAGGATCGATCATATTGATAATCGGAACTATCCAGATCATAGGCATGCGTAAGGAGTAATTTCCAGAATCGCTTCAATCGTCAATACTTTGTCGGTTCCGTTTTTTGAAACCTGTTCATTGTTTTGATTCGCAACTGATTTAACGTACGAGTGATTTGTTGGACAATGTGAAAGCGATCGGTCACGATTTTGGCGTTTGGGAAGACCGCTTTTACAAGTTCAAAATAAGGGGCATTCATATCCATCACGACGTATTTCACGTTCGCTCGTGCTTTTCTAGTGAATTTAAGGAAATATGGTTTTAAGAAAGCAAGGCGACGATTCTCCAATACACCGATTAATTGCTGGGTCTGCCCATTCATAAAAACAAAACTTATTTTTCCACTGCAGGACTTCATCGATTTGAACTCATCAAAACAAAGGACCGAAGGTAACGTATCAAAACGAGGATGATACGTTTTTAAACAGGTGTGCAGGACACGCAGAACGGTTACGTCAGAGACAAAATAGCGATCGGCAATTTCTTTTCTTGTTGTATTCTTCGCCAGCTCCAAGGCAATTTGTACCTTTAATTCCTTTGAGAGATAGCAGTTTTCATCTACCAAATTGGTCTGAGCGTTGAATGTCGACTGACATTCTTTACAGTAAAAGCGCGTACGTACCAAGCGTAATTCTGTTTTGGTTGCTCGATAAGGCAAAAGTTGGACTTTTGTTTTATGTGAGCCATTCTTGATGATTTGTCCTTCATTTTTGATGCCACATTTACGGCAATGGCTTAGTATATAGCTAAGTTTAGCATGGATAAGATTGGTGCGAAAACCATCTTCTTCTACTGTCTCTAACCATTCTTCTTCGAAGAATAAATTTTCATCTGTTAAACCTAACAATTTTCTAGTACAATGATACATGGAGATATCCTTTCTTGGTATGGTTTTGTTTTAGACGACTAAATTCCACCAGTTAGGCTATCTCTTTTTCTATCTTTTTTTACAAAAAAAGTGTCAGTAGAAAATCTGTAGATTTTCCGCCAACACTAAATATTGTAGAATCAAAAATCAGAACTACATCCAGTAGTTCTGATTTTTGGTTCTCTTATTGTATGCCTAGTATTTAAGACTCTGATTCAAATTTTGAAAAAGGAAAATTACTATTATAATTAAAAGCGTCACTTTTGTATATTACAAATACTAACTATTATCTATAAGTGTCTCACTATTTTTTGGCAAGCGCACATAGTTCAATAATAGTGAGCTCAAAACAACAGTAATTGAGCTAAGTGCCATTGCAAGACCAGCTAACTCTGGAGATAGTGTAAATCCAAGTGCTGAGAATATACCCGCTGCGACTGGAATACCTATCACGTTATATATAAAAGCCCAAAATAAGTTAATCAAAATCCGACTATATGTTTTTCGTGCTAATACTAAAGAAGTTACAACATCCATCAAATCATTTTTGACTAGTACAATACCTCCAGATTCAATTGCAATATCACTCCCCGATCCCATAGCAATACCTACTGTTGCCGTGGATAATGCAGGGGCATCATTGATTCCATCACCTACAAAGGCGACTGCTCCTTTTTCTTGCAACTTTCTAATATGTTGTGCTTTGTCCCCAGGCATAACATCTGCTATGACCTCGTCAATCCCAATATCATCTGCTATGGCTTGTGCGACCAAACGATTGTCCCCAGTTAACATTACAGTGTGAAATCCTGATTTTTGCATTGCCCTGATAGCAGCTTTAGAGCTGGACTTAGGTGCATCTTGAATCCCAATTAAAGCAATTATTTGACCATCGTAACCAACTAATACCACAGTTTTCGCCTGCGCCTGTAAAGATGTCATTTTAACCTTAAGATCATCTGTCATGTTAAAGTCATCGGATAAACGATCATTACCAATAAAAGCCTGCTTACCATCAATCAAAGCTTGTACCCCTTTACCAGAAATAGCAGTGAAATTTTTAGCTACGGCAGGAGTAATTTTCTTGTCCTTTGCTTCATTAATTACTGCTAAAGCTAATGGGTGTTCTGATGAATCCTCAAGTCCAGCAGCGATTCGCAGAATCTCGTTCTCACTAATTCTTCCGATAGAGATAATATCGGTCACTTGTGGTTTGCCAACAGTAATTGTTCCAGTCTTATCCATGACGACGGTTTTTATATCGTGGGTCGCTTCAAGAACCTCAGCATTTTTGGTTCTGTTGCAAAGTTTTCCAAAAAATCTATTTTAGTGTAAAATTGAGAAAAAAGACAGAGAGGACAGAGTAATGA
>NZ_SPHN01000036.1:0-8567 GCF_005844145.1 Enterococcus sp. BSD2780061688st2 D3 | reverse complement strand
ATTACAGAACACCAATCGAAATATTTTTGAGCTATGTACAAGAAGCATTTTATTCTAGCTTAATTTGACAAATCATATGATTTTAAGAAAATAAAAGTTATTATTCAAAACTTTTCTGTATCGTTTATAGGTGGAAATTATGTTGGAAATACATTTTTAGACGCTTGTCTTAATTTAGAAGTCCTGCATAGGGAGTTTGGGACTGAACAAAAAGAGGTAAATGATGGATTAATTAAAGCGACAGAATTAATAAAAAAAATGTCTTCTAAGATTGAGGAAGCGTAATGAAGAAAATCATCTATAGCACAGATAACTTAAATAAACATACTCTTAGGAGAAGAATGCTTGAATTATTGAGAGAGACACCAACAGACCTACTTAAAAAAATTGATTTAGATGAGTATAATTTTACTAGGAGTAGGGATAGAAGTGATTTTGCAATGATATGTTCAAATACCAGAAATTATATCACTCATGGTAGTTCAAATGATGATTTGAAAACATTCTCTTTGTTAGAAATAGTTCGAGTAACTAAAGTTCTTAATATAATATCAGAATATCATGTCATGAAAATAATAGGTTTGGCAGACAAAGATAGCATAGACGCAATATCTCATAGAAACTACTATCAAAACGTATTAATTAATCTATATGAGTTTGAGAACTTAAATTAATTATGTTCTTTCCAGTAATAGATGAGAGAAGTCGTAAATCTAAGGGAACCTGTTAAGCTATTCACAATAACCATTTATGAAATATATTAGATGAGTTCTCCATGCTCAACAACTCCATCAGATTCAGTTTCTAAAAGTAAATAATAGCCTTCTTCATTGCTTATATTTTCTTTCAGATCTGCAAAAAGATACCCTTCTACCAGAACTTCTACTTCTTGTCTATTCTTCTTTAAGCATAAATAAAAGCTAGTTATAGGGCTAAAAATATGCCTACAACTAGCTTTTATGATTTATCTCATTTAATACCATTTTCCAGTTGGCGTATAATGAAGCTATTCTCCGTTCAAAAAATGGACTTCAATATAGCTTTTTCTTTCTTTTACTCTTATAACCGGCCATGCTGATTCGTTATCTATAACTTGCTGATGGGCTTCATGTGTTTGATCGAATGCCTTTTTTCCTAATAGCAATAATTTTCGTACCTCTCGATTTCCTTATATCGCTTCGTGCTTTTTTAACTGCTGTTACCATAATTTCCCATCACTTTGTCCATATCTTTGGTTTTCTTGTAATAACAGTATCCATATGCTTTACACAGCTTGTACGTGCTAATAAGAAAAACCGGTATATCTAGTAGTTTATTTAAGTAATAGCTCAAGACGTTCCAATAGAAAGACCATCATGACGATTTAAGATAAATTCATTTTATGTTTATTCGCTCTATTTTTTCAAAATGGCGTTGCTAACTAGCTTAAATTAGTTTTATTGCGTTATAGCTTCTTTTTGATATTCCATCACTTCTTCTTTAGTTGGTATAGCCTCTTGTCCCCCAAATCTAGATACTTTAATACCTGCTGCTATATTTGCAAAGCGAACTGCTTCTACTAAATTATCTGTATCAACTAATGTGGCTGCTAGTGCACCAGCAAAAGTATCTCCAGCCCCAACCGTATCAACCGCCTTGACTTTGATTGAATCAACTAAAACCTTTTCTCCATTTTTGTATACTAAACTGCCCTTGTTCCCCATTTTAATGATAACATCAGGAACACCCATTGCATGTATTTTTTTAGCTGCTTCAAATGCCGTCTCTTCATCTACTACTTTGATTCCAGTTATTTTTTCTGTCTCCTGCTGATTAGGAGTAACTAAACTCGCATACTTAAGAGCTTCCTCAAAATATCCATCTGCAGGAGCTGGATCTAAAATAGTGTACATATTTTTTTCTTTTGCAATTTTCATGGTCTCAATAATAGATTCTCTACTCGTTTCCATTTGTAATAATAAGACCTTAGCCTCAATATCCGAAAAGACTTCTCTTATATCTTCTTTCAAAAGTGTTTCGTTAGCCCCCATTGTACCAACCATTGTATTTTCTCCGCTATTATCAACAATCGCTACAAAGGTACCAGTGCCAGCTTTGTTCGTTTGCAAGATATAGCTAGTTAAAATACCTTTGTTTTCCAAGTTCTGAAGCATCTGTTTACCTGCACTATCTTGACCAACAGCACCTAAAAAAGCTAATTTTTTACCTTGTTTTGCTACACTGACAGCTTGATTTGAACCTTTTCCCCCAGGTAACATCTCAATCTTATTTGCAAAAACTGTTTCACTATATTCTGGATAATTATTCGTTTCCACACGTACATCCATGTTTATACTACCCAGTACTACCACATCATAGAACATTTTCATTTCCTCCCTACACTAATAATTGTTTTGTCTTTTTGACGTTTTCTTCTAACGTTCCTGCGCTGTTGTAAACCGCACTTGATCCGCCGATGTACATTGTGGCTCCATTATCCTTACACTTAGGGATCGTGTTCTCCCCAATATTTCCATCGACTTGTATTTCAATTTTCAGCCCGCGTTTCTTTATTTGATCACTAAGCTCTTGGATCTTATCATAGATAGCTGGTATGAATTTTTGCCCTGCAAACCCTGGGTTTACCGTCATCACTACTACGTAATCGGTTACGTCATAGACATATTCCAATACATCCAGTGAAGTAGCAGGATTAATGGCTACCCCCGCTTTCAAACCATGTGCTTGAATTCTTGCTAAATCGCCTTGTAAATTCGTTGTTGCTTCAGCATGTATAGAAATCATATCTGCACCTGCCTCTGCAAATGTATCGATATAACGGCTTGGATCTGTCACCATTAAATGTACATCAAGTGGTTTTTCAGTTATTTCCCGAACTCTTTTAACAAAGTCGATGTTAAGACCAAAATTTGGAACAAAGACTCCGTCCATCACATCAATATGGTAAAAATCTACTGCTGCATTGTCTAATTCTTTAATATCTTGTTCTACATTTCCTAAATCCGTGCACATTAATGATGGTCCTAGTTTATTCATTCTTTACACTCCTATTATTTGATGACTCTCTGACTATTAAATCAGGAGAAATATTATATTTTCTTGGCTTACTATTTGGTTGATTTATCAAACGGTCGAGTTCTTTAATCGTAAGTTCTCCGATACGCGATTTGTGCTGACTAACAGTTGTTAGTTTTGGATAAAAATAACTTGAAAGTAAAACATTATCGTATCCAATGATTTTTACTTCTTCTGGTACTTGTAAGCCTGCGTCAATACATGCTCTAATAGCACCAAATGCCATTGCGTCATTAGAACTAAAAATGGCATCAAAAGTACAACCCTTTTTAATTAACTCATTAATCGCTTCATACCCACTGATTGTTTCAAAATTACCATAAACAATTTTTTCAAAATCTGTTATTTTATTTTCCTTTAGAGCCTCTCTGTAACCCTCTAATCGATCTAAAGAGCTTTTTTCACCATCTGGCCCCGACAAAAAGACAATTTTCTTACAGTTATTGTTTTTAACTAAATGAGTAACAGCTTGGTATCCGCCATCTTTATGGTTTACTCCAACGGCAGAATATGGATGTGAAAATTGAGTTCTATCAATTGTAATTGTGGGAATTCCACGTTCTTCTAAACGCTTTAAATCCTCTTCATTGACATGTAATGAATTAATAATTGCTCCACACGCATAATGATCCACGATTGAATCAAGATAGTATTCAACTTTTAATCGTTGATCTTCACTGTTACAAAGATATAAGCTGTATCCATATTTACTGGCTGCGGCTTCAATTGCTTGAACTAATTCTGGAAAAAAAGGATTATTTAAAGTTGGTATTATTAAAGCTATCAAATTCGAATCTCGCTTTGATAAACTTTTAGCTAATGAATTAGGTCTATAACCTACTTCTTTTATTACCTTGTTTACACGTTTAATAGTTTCAGGGCTTGCTTCTCCCTTTCCATTAATGATTCTAGAAACAGTAGCAGTAGAAACATTTGCTAATTTTGCTACATCGCGTATTGTTGTCATACTTTAAACTCCTCTTTGAAATAACGTAACCGATTACGCTTATTATCATAACTCCTTTTGCAAGCGGTTGTCAATATAAATATTTTCTCTTGTATTTAAAAGATAAATGTGATAAATTGTAAAAGTCCTCAAAATTCGTAACCGGTTACGCATTTACGAAAACTAAAGGGGATGTTGTATATGTTTGAAGCACTAAATACAGGTTTTAACTTTTTCATTGGATTAGGCGCACCTGCTATGATGTTTATTGTTATTACTCTACTATCGTTAGTATTTAAGGTTTCTTTTTCTAAATCAATTGAAGGCGGTCTCAAAATGGCCATTGCATTAACTGGTATGGGTGCTATTATATCCTTACTAACCGGTGCTTTTGGACCAGCTTTAAATAGTTTTGTTGAGTCTACTGGTGTTTCTTTGTCTATAACCGATTTAGGATGGGCACCTTTAGCTGTGATTACGTGGGGATCTATGTATACACTATATTTTGCGTTCATTTGTATCATTATGAACTTAATCATGTTGTTTACTTCCTTTACCCAAACCCTGAATGTTGATTTATTTAATATTTGGAATATTTCTATTATAGGATTGATTATTTTAGAATACTCTAATAACAACATTTTCATAACCTCAATTTTTGTAGTCTTTATCTACGCACTTATGTTGATTAATGCGGATGTAATGAAACCGACAATCAACGAATTATTGGACTATGAAGAAACGAATATCACTACGACAGCGCATCCATCTTTATTAGTAGCTCCTATCGTAATGATCTTTAATAAATTAATTGATATCTGTATTCCTTTTATCGATAAATATGATTTTAACGCTGAAATTTTAAATAAAAAAATTGGTTTTTGGGGTAGTAAATTTGCGATTGGTGTTTATTTAGGCTTATTTATTGGTCTATTAGGACAACAAAGCCCTCAAGAAGTCTTTACTCTAGCGTTTACTGCAGGAGTTGCTTTGGAACTATTTGCTTATGTTGGTGGTTGGTTCGGTCCTGCTATTGAACCATTATCAGACGGTGTCACTACTTTGATGAGTAAACGCTTAAGAGGTAGAAAATTATTTATTGCCATTGATTGGCCGATTCTTGCATCAAGAGCCGAGGTATGGGCAGTAGCTAATATTTTAGCTCCTATTCTTCTAATCATCTCTATGATTCTTCCGGGAAACCAAGTTCTTCCTTTAGGAGGGATTTTATTAACTGTTTTAACACCAGCCTTGTTGATTGTTACTAAAGGAAAAGTTATCCGAATGACAATTATCGGTACGATAATGATTCCGTTATTCTTATGGGCAGCTACTCTTATTGGAAATTTCCTTACATCAGCATCTATTGCAATGAATAACTTCCCAGCTGGTTTATCAGAAGGACAGTTATTTAGTTCTGTTGATTCGGATCCCTTAGAAAAAATGTTAGCTGTATTATTAGGGAAAGCAGTCAGTACTATGGACCTAACTTTAATCTTATCATCTGTAGCAGCGTTAGCAGGTTATATCTTAATGTTCATTTGGTACTTTAAACAAATGAAAAAAGATAATTTAAAAGCTACCGAATTAAATAAATCTTCTCATATAAAGAACGATGTTTTAAAGGTAAGTAAGTAGTTTATTACAGGATTTATTTTTTCGATTTCTATAATTACTATTTAAGTAACATCATTATTAAACTCTTTGATGGAGATGGGGTAAAAAACCATCTCCATTTTTTTCTTTTTGAAAGAGCTTTAGAAGAATGTTTAAACCACAATATGAACTGACTAACACTCCTTTAAGAGTTACGATAGACGAAAATTTTCAATAAATCGCATTTATCATGTATCAGTTAGTAACACCTTTACTTTATTTTTCGTTATTACATGTAACGGATGAGAGGTGAATCGGCTACACTAGACTAGACAGAAAAAATAAGGTGTGTAGAATAATAAAAAACACACTGGAGGATTTTTCATGTCAAAACGTCAACGAAGAACCTATTCAAAAGAATTCAAACAACAAATCGTCGATCTCTATCTCGCTGGTAAGCCTCGCGCAGAAATTATTCGAGAGTATGAGCTTACGCCTTCTTCTTTCGATAAATGGATGAAGCAAGCACAATCAACGGGCTCATTCAAAGAAAGAGACAACTTAACACCAGAACAAGCAGAATTGATCGCACTAAGAAAGAAAAATAAGCAACTCGAAATGGAGAATGATATTTTAAAGCAAGCGGCGCTGATATTCGGACGAAAAGACAAGTAATTGATGCCAACAAGCATAAATATTCCATATCAGCGATGTGCAAAATTCTAAATATTTCTCGTCAGACCTACTATTATCAAGCGAAACCGATCGAAAATGAGTCCGACTTAGAAGAGATCGTCCAGGAAGAGTTTATTCGAAACCGAAAGGCTTACGGTACCCGAAAATTGAAGAAGTGTTTAGCAAAGCGTGGGCTTCAACTCAGTCGGCGCCGAATCGGTCGAATCATGAAACGCCGCGGATTGACATCTACCTATACGATCGCTCATTTTAAAGGGCAACGAACAGCTTGTAATGAAGCGAAAACAGCGAATGTATTAGATCGGACCTTTACACAAGAACAGCCATTGGAAGCCATCGTTACGGATCTTACTTATGTTCGCGTGGGGAAAAAGTGGCATTATATCTGCTTAATACTTGATTTGTTTAATCGAGAAATTATTGGTTATTCCTGTGGTGAGAAGAAAGATGCCTCATTGGTAAAAGAAGCCTTTGGACGGATACCGTATTCTTTAACAGACGTCAAGCTTTTTCATACAGACCGGGGAAAGGAATTTGATAACCAAACCATTCATGAGATTCTGAATGGTTTTGGAATTACTCGTTCATTGAGTAGGAAGGGTTGTCCGTATGATAATGCCGTTGCGGAATCAACCTATAAATCTGTCAAAGTAGAATTCGTGCATCAATACCAATTTGAGACACTGGCACAGCTACGTCTAGAATTGTTTGATTATGTGCATTGGTGGAACTATCTACGCTTACATGGCACGTTGGCGTATGAAACACCGATCCAAATTCGACAACAGAGATTGGCGAAGCGAATCCTTGATAATGAGCGCGGATCTGATACCTCTGGAGAGGCAGCGTAATTGAATGATTGTGCTTCTGCCGGAGAAAATCAGATCCGAGGATGCTCATTGTCAAGGGCAATCGTAGCCATAACACCGCAGCATTCACAACACCTTATAATTTTTGTCAAAAAAAGTGTTGCCATTCCAAATGGAAGGTTTTATACACTACAACAGAAAGAAGTAAGCAGAATTCATCAGCACATTCCTCCATATCCATATGGAACTGTTGCTAATAAATTAGAAAGTTATTTAAATCGCTTTTTTAATGATCTTAATTGTCAAATTAAGTTAGACAGATCATCAATACTTACGTAACTCAAAAATACTTCCAAAGGTGTTCGATAATCCAGTGATTTTCTAGGAAGATTATTTCTGCGCCAGCATTTTCTAATGTTTGAATTTGTGTTTTGTAATCTTGGTTGCTTGTGCTAATTCTTGAATAGCCGTAAATTGCCAAAATTTCATCACCCTTTCTGGACATAAGTTTCTGACACCAGTTAAAATCAAGTCTATCAGTAACCCATACACCCGTGAGGACGGGTGTATTTTTAATCCCCCTAGAAGGGGTCGACACTCGCTGCCCCTTAAAAGGGGATTTTTAAAAGACCGCCAACTGCTCATCTTCACTCACTTACTTCTCTTTATTTTTTAAATGGTTCTACGTACTCTCTTTTACTTATAATATATCGAATGCGATCATCAGCTTCTTGTTCACGGATGTATTTTTCATTTGTCTTTTGATTCAATCCGACTGTACTCACATAGTATCTCTTCGACCAAAAGGATTTGTTTCCGTATTTATATTTGAGATTTGCGTGCTGCTCGTGGATTAGTACCGCACTACGACCTTTCAGATACCCCATAAAACTGGATATACATATTTTTGGTGGTACTCGAACAAGCATGTGAATATGATCTAGCATTGCATGTGCTTCTATGATTTCCACATCTTTCATTTCGCACAACTTCCTAAGTATTTTTCCAAGATCTTTTCGTAATTGCCCATAGATTACTTTTCGTCGATATTTTGGTGTAAAAATAATATGATACTTACAATTCCAACGAGTATATGCTAAACTTTTATCGTCATTTGACATGAAAAAACTCCTTTCGATCTGATGAGCGGTTGGTAGCCACTCACTAGTATATCGAAAGGAGTTTTTATCGCTAAAGATACTTCTTCCACGCGTAGAAACGCGCGGTTTTCTTGTTTCGCACGCTTTACGCACAAAACTGACTGAAGTCATTAAGAAAATAAAAGGGTCTAAAACTTTTAAGTTTTGTACCGACCCCCAAAAGTTAGACCAAAAAATCTAACTTTTGGAGGTCGGTATTTTTTATAGCTATATAGGTTGAATTAAATACTTTACATCCGCACGCACAGTCGGTCAATCACCTCAAGGGGACGCTCGTTTACATCG
>NZ_SPHN01000035.1:0-8768 GCF_005844145.1 Enterococcus sp. BSD2780061688st2 D3 | reverse complement strand
AATTTGAAGAATTAGCAAAAGAAAAAATGGCTTAACCGTCTCTACTAAAATGTGTCCAAGATATTGACTCAAATCCAAATTCTGTTTTTTCATGAGAATTTTTGTCCAAAACTTGTTAAAATGATTTTAAAAATACTTACATACACAATCCCCAAAAGACACTAATGTCATTTCAGTCAAAAAAGATACCGCAGAAAATTTCCACCTGAGATTCAATACGATATTACTCTCTTGACAGCCAGCTTAATTCCTTAGTTGAATAGATTATTAAAGTGCACAAAAAAACAATGCGGCGTTTGTTATATTTTCTGGTATAAGCGACGGTGCTATAAACTTTTTTGCAGATTAAAAATCATATGAATTTAACTCCAGTAATAAGAGTTTAAGTGCCAATGCATGCATGATTCTTTCAATTTCCGTTTTATGAGTAGACAGAGCGATTCCTTCATTGCATTGGAAAATGAGTTTGTTTCTCGTAATATGTATGCTCTCATTTTTGGTTGCATAGTATTCTCTCCATTCGTCTTCATACATAAGAACGCCTCCTTTGATCATCCTATATTTAAGTCCTTCGTTATTAATATACGTAAAAAGTTGGTATTTTATTTTTATTTTCTCTCTCTTTAAAAAAACTGAAAAAAGAGCGGTTTACAGGCATTTTCATGGATAAGTTACCCATAGATCAATCTGAAATGAGCGTAGAACTTCCCTCTCAAACACTGGTTTTTTAGAGAAATACGAAATATTAGGGTTATTTGCAGAATAGCTACTTATTCTTACAAAGCAACAAGCGAGCAAAAGAAAAATTCCTTTCAAGCGTTTTTTGGCGGTACACTATTTTAGCGACAGGCAAGATAGCAAATATTTTTTACAACTGGTTTGACTGTCGGCGACGACAGCCCACAGCCAAAAATAAAGAAGTCAAGGACTGTGAGGGTGGAGATTTTTTGGTGGTCTGCCAAAAAATACTTACCCGTTCCTTGACTTATTTAAGTGTCATTCAGTGTTAACTTTGCCGAGAAATTGCTTCCTTTTTTACTTTTGAACCCTTTGATTAAACTCGTTTCTCTTTTGCTTAATAAATCTTGGACATTTTTCTTTGTGAGTGCTTTTTGGCTCCATCTTTTAGGAAGCGTAAATTTGCAACCGTCTTTGTAGCCCGAACAGCCATAAAATTTTCCTTTGTTTACTACGCTGTTTTGACATTTCGGACACGTACCCATCACATTTTCTTGTTCCATATGACCGGCTACATCTGCAATGTTTTCTTTTTTGTCTTGGAAGTTTTGTGGCACTTTTCAATGAGGTGCTGCACAAACCGCTCGATACTGCCTAAAAAAGCTTCTTGTGTGCCTTGTTGGCTTCGGATCTTTTTCAAATAGCGTTCCCATTGGGCAGTCATGCCGGCATTGGCGATTTCGTCCTCTGCAATTATGCGGCACAACAATTCGCCTTTTTCTGTCACATAGATTTTACTCTTACTGATCGTGATGTAGTCCTGTTTCTTCAATGTTTCAATGATACTGGCTCTAGTGGCCTCGGTTCCAATCCCTTCGGTTTCTTTAAGAATGTCTTTGCTGTCTTTATCGTCCATTGCCCGTCCGACATGTTTCATGGCGGTTAGCAGTGTGCCCTCTGTATAGTAATTGGGTGGTTGGGTTTTCCCTTCCTTTGTTTCAAGGGCGAAAGCCACTGAATCATTGACGGTTACTTCTGGTAAAAGTGGGTCGTCCTTGTCTTTTTCCTCCTGTTTATATAGTCGTTTCCATCCACGCTCTTTTTCTGTCTTCCCTTTTGATTGGAACAGAACCTGATTGATCGCTGTATCAATGGTGGTTTCGTCATAGATATACGGCTTTTCAAAAATTGCGAGGGTACGATACAAGACCAGAAGATAAATGTTTTTTTCGTCTTTCGTTACATCACTGAGCTTCGGCAATGTCTTCGTTGAAATAATCGCATAGTGTTCTTGTACTTTGCTTCCATCTACATACCGTTTATTTTCGTTTAGCTGCGGTTCGGAAATGCCCACTCCTGCTAGTTCGAGATACCGACTGAGGTTGCTTTTCAGGTAGTCAAATTCGGGGCTACCAATATAATTGGTATCGCTTCTTGGATAAGAAAGCACCTTTTTTTCATAGAGTTTTTGAGCGATCGAAAGCGTTTTGTCGGCACTGTAATTAAAGCGTTTGTTCGCGAAAGATTGTAAATCAGACAAGCTAAAGAGTTTCGGCGCATACTGCCATTTTTCTTCCACTTTGACATTTGTTACTTCGGCATTCTCCGCTTGCTCTAGCTGATTGGTTTCTTTGAACCCGTCAAGGTTTTCGAGTGTATCAAACCGCTCTTTGTATTTCCCTTTGTACTTACCATTCGAGTGTGTGAAAGTGGCATACAACTCATAAAATGGCTTGCTGACGAAATGTTTGATTTCTTCGTTGCGTTAGTAAATCAAGAACAAAGTCGGGGTTTGGACGCGTCCAACGCTAAACACGCCTCTCATGCCGTTTTTCTGCATATAAAGCGTGTAAAGACGGGTGAGATTGATTCCTACCAGCCAATCAGCGATTTGTCGGGTTTCTGCTTCTTTGTAAGTGGAATAAAACGCCTGTCCGTCCTTCAGATTTTGAAATCCTTTTTTGATTTCGCTAGTTTCAAGCGAGTTGATCCATAAACGTTTAATGGTTTTCCGGCTATTTCCCGAAAGGTTGATAATCAAGCGGGCGATTGCTTCACCTTCTCGGTCGCTGTCGGTCGCAATCACGATTGTTTCCGCTTCATCTAAATGCTTTTTGACGATCTTGTATACCTGTCAATACGGATTGAACTGTTGTTAATGCTCCGGAAATTCTTCCTTGAATATCTCCTGCAGCTGCACCTAAATATAAAGTTTGGAAATTATTTTGTAGAAAATTCATAGCTCATTCTCCTTTATTTTTCTTCTTCTCTTTGTAAAGCTATTGTTTGTTCTTGCTTTTGTTCTCTATGTTGGTCTTGCTGTTTTTTAAGCTGTTGAGCCAATTCCTCTTTATCATCTTTATATGGAGTGAGTCGTTTCAACTTATCGCTTTGAAATGTACCGATAAAATATTTTTTATCTCCGTTTTCGTCTTCTCTTTCAAGCACGTATCATAGATATAAATGTAATGGCATAGTGCGGGTTTTATTTTCAGCCTGTATCGTAGCTAAACAAATCGAGTTGTGTGTCCGTTTTTGGGGGGTCTGCTAGCTTGTTTAAAGTCTCTTGAATGAATGTATGCTCTAAGTCAAAAGAATTTGTCAGCGCCTTTATATAGCTTTCTTTTTCTTCTTTTTTTTACTTTAATGATCGATAGCAACAATGATTTAACACTAGCAAGTTGAATGCCACCATTTCTTCCTGATTTAATCTTAAAGAAAATTTCCTGGTTCGTTTTCAGTACCTTCAGCAATTTATCTAATGTCCGCTCAGGAATGCCTAGCGTTTCTCTAATCTCTTTTTTAGTCGTCACCAAATAAGGCTTGTATACATCGCTTTTTTCGCTAATATAAGCCATTAAATCTTTTTTCCATTCTGACAAATGAACACGTTGACGTTCGCTTCTTTTTTTCTTGAATTTAAACCACCCTTGACGGACAAATAAATCTTTACTGGTTAAATCACTTGATACCCAAGCTTTGCAAAGAATGGTAATGTATTCCCTATTAGCCCCTTGATAGTTTTCTGAATAGGCACTTCTAACAATTTTGATTACTTCTTTTTCTTCTAAGGGTTGATCTAATCGATTATTAAACTCAAACATATTATATTCGCACGTTTCGATTGAATAGCCTGAACTAAAGTAAGCTAAAGAGAGGGTAAACATAACGCTATTGCGCCCTACTAAATCCTTTTCTCCTAAAAATTTCGTTTCGTGCAATAAGAGATTAAACCAGGGTTCATCTACTTGTTTTTTGCCTTTTGTACCGCTTAAAACCGTTAGACTTGAACGAGTAAAGCCCTTATTATCTGTTTGTTTGAAAGACCAATCTTGCCATTCTTTGAAAGAATAACGGTAATTGGGATCAAAAAATTCTACATTGTCCGTTCTTGGTATGCGAGCAGTCCCAAAATGATTGCACGTTAGATCAACTGGCAAAGACTTTCCAAAATATTCTCGGATATTTTGCGAGATTATTTTGGCTGCTTTGACAGATTTAAATTCTGATTTTGAAGTCACATAGACTGGAGTTTCTAAAACAAAATATGCTTGATAACCTTTATCAGATTTGATAATCATAGTAGGCATAAAACCTAAATCAATAGCTGTTGTTAAAATATCACTTGCTGAAATAGTTTCTTTTGCCGTGTGAATATCAAAATCAATAAAGAATGTATTGATTTGTCTTAAATTATTTTCAGAATGCCCTTTAGTATATGAGCGATTTTCGTCTGCATATGTTCCATAACGATAAACGTTGGGTGTCCAATGCGTAAATGTATCTTTGTTTTCGTGAATCGCTTCTTCGGAAGTCAGAACAACGCCACGTCCGCCAATCATGCTTGATTTTGAGCGATACGCAAAAATAGCCCCTTTGCTTTTACCTGGCTTGGTAGTGATTGACCGACTGTGCGTGCGGATGTAAAGTATTTAATTCAACCTATATAGTATAAGAAAGTTTAAACTTTACATATATTTTTCTTGTACAAGGATTAGTTCTTCTTGTCTATGATAAAATTTATTAAACAGTTTGAAAGTAAAAACTATTCAAAGAAAGTGGGCGATAACAATGGGATTTTGGTATTTTTTAACGTTAGCTGTCGGTATAACTTTGTTGATCATAAGTGTTTCAAATAAAGAAGTATCTAGATCAACCAAATTCGTAATAGCCTGTTTTGTTTTAGGGATCTTGTTAGTCATAGGTAGTCTACTTTTATTTTTACCAGGCAGCTCTTCGATTATTGAGCAACTACTTCAACTAAATTAGCTTCGTTATTAAAAGCCGACTTTCTAAAAAAAGAAAATCGGTTTTTATTTGTACTGGTCGAAAAAATTTTTTCTACGGCTGATTTTGACTTTATTTTAGATCCAGCTGAACAATCAGCGGCTCCCCTTCTTGCGTTGCTTCATCCAACATTAAAGAATAAACATCGGCATCCTCTTTCGTGATACGTACCTGTTGCGCACTCATTTCGCCAGCACCCACTTCTTGAATACGCATCATTTGGTTCTCTGGATCCACGCTATTGATAAAGTAATAATTTTCCATGACTTTCCTCTTTCTCCTAATTGAATAGGTCTGACTCTTGAATCATTTTTGCTTGTTCGATTTCACGCTGCAGCTTTTCAAAAGCTACTTTATTTTTGAATTGATCAAATTCATTGCTCGTCACCCGTTCCAGGTGTTTGACTTGATTTGTGACCGACCGACGATACTTTACCGATGATCGATAGAAATAAAGTAAGAGACTTTTTCGAAAATAGCCATCATCTATTCCACTTTTTTAATTTGGTATTTGTTGCGATTAGCTCATAATGATCGATTATATTGGAATAACTAACGTGATCGGATGCTACATAAACAAGGACTTGATTTGAATCCAATCCTTCATATTTGAGATCAAAAACGACGAAATAGGTTTGATCATCGTTCGTATAAACACTTAGATCTTCTATGCTAATTTTGGCATCTTCAAGGTCCATATCCCCAATCGATTGCGTCATTTCCTAGTTATATTCATCAGTAATCAACTTCATTTCGTTCAGAAGTCCCACTAAATGTCATGCCAGGTACGAAAATTGAATGACTTCGCCAACAACTGGCATCAGACCTATCCCAAGTTAATCAAAAATCTGCTTAAAATGCCGAATCTGCTCACTTTCATGGATTTCCCACCAGCTATTCGCGGTTCATTGTATTCAACCAACTTCATTGAGAACTTTAACAAACATCTCAAACGCAACATCAACCACAAAGAACAATTTCCAACGGAAGATTCACTGGATCGATTCCTGGTTTCTCAGTTTAATGTCTACAACGAGAAGTCTATGAAGCGAATCCATCGCGGATTCAAAGGACTTCAGGACACCCTGGAATCATCCTTTATTTAAATTAACTACATATTATATGTACGGAGGCATTTCATTTACACAAGATTCTTGACGCTACCCATATTACTCAATAGATTAATATCAAATGGTGAAAATCAACGAAAAAAGGAGATCTATCAAGCAATCTCCTTCCCAATAAATCTCCTCTTATATAAAGTTATTTATGAACACTGATTTAAGCTAAGCTGCCGATATCACAATCCCATCATCCACTAAATCAGCCTTCAAGTTTTTGACATCTAAGTGGTCAAGGTAGAAATCCGTTACCTTATCACGAATTTGTCGTTCAATTACTCGCCGTAATGGCCGCGCACCCATTGCTTCATCATAGCCTTGTTCCATCAGCCAATCTTTAGCCGCTTTAGTTACCTCAAGTTTGATGGATTTTTTGGCTAAAGTTTTTTGTACATCCGCCAACATCAAATCGACAATTTGACTTAAGTCTTGCTTAGTCAGATGTGAAAATTCCACGATTCCATTAAAACGGTTCAGAAATTCTGGGCGGAAAAATGGTGCTAACTTATCCATTAATGACTGATCTCGTTGCTTGTCACCACTTAATGCTTCATTACCAAAGCCAGCATTAGAAGTAGCAATAATAATCGTATTTTTGAAATTAATGACATTGCCTTGTCCATCCGTTAAGCGCCCATCATCCATCACTTGTAACAGTAACGTTAATACTTGTGGATGAGCCTTTTCAATTTCATCTAATAATACAATGGAATATGGATTACGCCGAACCCGTTCAGTTAGAGTATTAGCATTATCTTCATAGCCTACGTATCCAGCCGAGGTACCAATTAATTTCGACACAGCTGTACGATCAGCATATTCACTCATATCTAGCCGAATAATCGCATTTTCATTTCCAAACATATCTAAGGCTAATTGCTTAGCTAATTCAGTCTTTCCTACGCCAGTTGGGCCCACAAACAGAAAACTTCCAATCGGCTGATCACCCTCTGAAAAGCCCGCACGGTTACGCCGAATTGCTCTTGCTACCATTTCAACCGCTTCATCTTGACCGATTACCTTACTTTTCAGACGCTTATCAAGATTTTTCAAGCGCTCAATATCATTAGCGCCCATATCAGAAACTGGTATACCAGTTAAACGTTCAACCGATTGTGCCACATCATCAATCGTGGCAGTGATTTTTTCTTTTTGATCCGTTTCTTTAATCTTTTGCTTGGTTTCCTCGATCGACTTCTTGATATCAGCGGCTTTTGTAAAGTCCTCCGCTTTAATGGCGGCCTCCTTAGCTGCCTCTAATTTTTTAAGGCGTTGATCCAATGTCTCAACATCAGTTGGCGAATTTTTAGCCGCTAAATGAGCCGCAGTCATGTCGATCAAATCGATAGCTTTATCTGGCAAAGTGCGTTGTGGTATATATTGGATTGAATAATCCACAGCCGCCTTCAAAACATCATCTGGTAATACAACATGATGATGTTTTTCGTACAGCTCTTTAACACCTTGTAATATACGTAAAGTGTCAGCGGCCGTCGGTTCATTAATCACAACATCATTGAATCGCCGTGCCAAAGCCGCATTTTTCAAAATAGTATTGCGATATTCATCTTGAGTCGTAGCCCCGATTACACTCAGCTCGCCACGTGACAAAGCAGGTTTAATGATATCAGCCAATCCTTTGCCACCATCTTCACCACCAGTGGCACCCGTGCCGAGAATCTGATGAATTTCATCGAAGAATAGAATAATATTACCAGCTGCTTTAACTTCCTCTACCAGCTGTTTAATATTTTCTTCAAAAGAACCGCGATATTGAGTTCCCGCTTCCAAAGACGATAAATCAATCGAATAGATTTCTTTATCTTGAATCGTTTCTGGAACTTTACCAGCCACAATTGCTTGTGCCAGACCTTCGACGACTGCAGTTTTACCTACACCGGCATCACCAACTAAGATTGCATTATTTTTCGTTCTACGACTCAAAATTTCTGCAGTTTCTTGAATCTCATTCTCACGTCCAATCACTGGATCTAGTAATCCATCACGAGCCTGTTCCGTCAAATTAGTCCCTAATTTTTCTAAAATCCCTCCTTTTTTAACAGCCTGTTGACCATCTTTAGATACTTCTATTGTTTTATTATTTTGGGGTAGCTTACCAGTTGCTCGGTATTGAGCAAACTCATCCGGTGTCAACGATTGTCCATTAACTAAATACCGTGCACGCTTCGAATTTTGATTATCCATGCGCCGAAATAATTGATTGAAAACATCATCCATATCATTGTTGAAAAAAGGATCATTTCCGTAGAAATTTGCCATATTACCACACCTCCATAAAAATTTATATGTGTAACTTAGTGACCATAATATCCTTTAAAACTATAACTTAAAACTATAACTGAATTGTATCACAATTTTTATGTATCGCTAAGTAAAGTGCTTATAGAATCAATTAGAAATAATTAGGATAATTTTGTTTAAACAATAGTAAAGAAGTGTTAAGCGTATCAGACTAAGACTTTGCTTTTTCGTGGGCTTCGATTGCCAGAACGTCCTTTGAAACTTCGTTCAATTCATTACCTCATTTCTTTTATTATTTATGATACGGATTAAAGCGTACTCTTTGCCCAAAAAAATATTGTTATGGATTTGAGTCAATATCTTGGACACATTTTAGTAGAGACGGTTAAGCCATTTTTTCTTTTGCTAATTCTTCAAATT
>NZ_SPHN01000034.1:0-9548 GCF_005844145.1 Enterococcus sp. BSD2780061688st2 D3 | reverse complement strand
GCAACAGTATAGCTCGATTTTAATCCTCTATTTTTCATGATTCTACTAATTTTTCGTCGGCTGATCTGAATGCCTCGTTTTGATAAGGCTTTTTTTATTTTTCTTGAGCCGTAGGCCTTTCGGCTGCGGATAAATTCTTCAGCGACTACTTCTTCAAGTTCTGATTCGTCTTTCTTTGGTTTTGATTGATAATAATAGGACTGACGTGATAGACCTAATATTCTGCACATCGCTGATATAGGGTAAAGATGCTTATTCGCATCGATTACTTGTCTCTTCGTCCGAATATCAGCGCTGCTTGCTTTAAAATATCATTTTCCATTTCTAATTGCTGGTTTCTTTTACGTAGTTCTAACAATTCTTTTTGTTCAGGCGTAAGATTATCTTTTTCTTTGAATGAACCACTCGTTTTAGATTGCTTTACCCATTTGTCAAATGCTGAAGCCGTTAGTTCATATTCTCGAATGATTTCTACACGTGGCTTTCCAGCTAAGTAAAGATTGACGATTTGTTGCTTGAATTCTTGTGAAAAAGTTCTTCGTGTTCTCTTAGACATAAAAATTCCTCCTGGTATGTTTTCTTCTAGTCTACACACCCTAATTTTTCTGTCTAGTTAATTGTAGCCTATCCAACTTAAGATTAATGACACTAAATTAACAGACTATACGTAGTATCTATTTGCTATGACCATATCTTATATCCATAAGTCAACTCAGCCGGACTAAAAGGGCTAATCTTACTAGAACACAAGCTGCACTTGATATGCAAATTAACCCTGAATCGGAAAGGTGCTTAAATTGGATATTAACGGAGGGATAAAGTAAAATTTATCTCTAGGGAATGTTTAGAAAGGATCCAAGTTCCTTAACAAGTGACAATTAGTAATGTAGTAACAACGATAGATTGTATGCCGAACATTTCAATTTGATACGTATAAAAGACGATTTCAAGCTCATCCGTGATAAATAACCCACATGAATGATTTGAAATCGTCTTAAAATGCTTTATTTTATAACCCAAAATAGAATAATTACTTCAAAATGACGTCGCATATCACTATTAATGATTAATCGATGACTTCCATAATCATTTTAAGTTCCCCGGATGTTAAATCCTCGCTAAAAATGCCAGTAACTTTTTGTCCAGGTCCAATTTCCTTTGATGATAGGTTTAACAAAGAGATAGGGATATAGATTAATCCGTTTTGTTTCAAAGACAGAGCCAATATTTTTTTCCTTGTTCGAATAGCTGCATCATAGCGAAGAGAAGAGTAAACACCTCTGCCAACAATAGAAATATGCTTCCCCAATAATAAATCAAGGCTACCTATTACTTGTAATTTCTGAAAGGTCGTCCCATCCGTTTTGATTTGAATATCCTGTAAATTTATTTTCCTGTCTAAGGCATCTTGAAAAAACAAGTGTGTGCCTCTGCGATAATCAATGCCACAGAGGTGCATAAAATTAGTTGTCGAAAAAATAATCGCTACCGTTGAGACTTCTCCGACAAAGGATACTTTTTTATCTACAAAATGTTCTTGTAAGAGATGAGCAGCCTTATAAATCGCGTTTAACTGTCTGGTAATTTGGGTTGTCTCTTTTATAGACATGCGTTTGTATTCTTTTTTTGCCGCGTGCGAAGAATGCTCCTTTTTCCCAATAAAAAAAGCTGCTCAAAAGAGCAGCCTTTTGTACAGGTTTAGTTTTGGTGCTTGCCACCCGCCGGACCCTTACGTTCCGGATTTGTATCGAGTTTAGTTTTGGTGCTCGCCACCCGCCGGACCCTTATGTTCCGGATTTATATCAAGTTGACTATGAGCCTGCTCTCATTTGTATATATAATATACCAAAAAAAGGTTGATTTGTCCAATACTGTGGGTGATTATAACCGTCTTACTGTGCTTATCTATTATATAATACAATCAAAAACCTAACCGAAAATTTAATAACGTTTCACTGATTTCATCTTCATTAATTCCGATGTAGCGTTTGGTAATCTTCTCGCTGCTGTGACCAAAGATTTCCATTAAGGTGGCCACGTCTTTGGTTTTCTTGTAATAGTGGTAACCAAAGGTTTTTCGTAGGGTGTGGGTGCCGATATCGTCCCTTCCTAACAGCTTCGCGACCTTTTGAAACATCTGGTAGACCGTATTGACTTCTAAATGGCCGCCCTTAGTACTGGGAAACAAGTAAGCCTCCGGATCTAAGGGTGCGGTATAGCCGTGAATCAAGTCCTGTAAGCTGCTTAAGTATAAAATGCGTGTTTTCCCTGTCTTTTGCTCCACGATGCGCGGGTTTTTTGAGGTAATCACGTCTTTTTTCTTGAGTTTAACGATGTCGGACATGCGCAGACCGCTGTTAATTCCAATTAGAAACAAGAAAACGTCACGTTCCGCATTTTTATTCCGTCGCAGGCAAAATAAAAAATCATTAATCTCCTGTTGCGACCGTAGTGGCTGAACATTATAGCCCATGACAATCCCTCCTTTTTAGTCTGTTCGAATACATGATTATAGTTATTACAACACGAAATCGTGTGTTTAGGGGGAGTAAAAAAAAAGAACCCTATAAGGATAGGATTCTTGATACATGATTTTATGTAATTTCATGTATTTAGGTCCGATATTATTTATTATAAAAGAAGTCTCAAAATTTATTGGTACCACATTTAATTTTCACTTCATTTTTGAAAGTAAATAAGAAGGAAAATGATATTCCCCCCTTCGTATTATTTTTGGTTGGACATGTACCTAAGTACATGGTTTATAATTAAAAAAAGGATGTGATAGCATGGCTTATTTTATTAGCTCCTTCTCTGAAAAATGTGGTGTAAATAAGGAATCCATTCGATATTACGAACGAAAAAACTTACTACCAGAACCCGATCGGACTAATTCCGGTTATCGAGTTTATTCAGAGGAAGATGTAAAACGAGTAAAATTCATTAAACACCTACAAGAAATTGGCTTTTCTTTAAATGAAATTTATAAATTACTTGGTGTTGTAGATAAAGACAACATTCGTTGTGAAGGTATGTTTGAATTTGTCTCTAAGAAAGAAAGAGAAATTCAAAAAAAAATCGAGAATTTGAATAGAATAGAATATATGCTAAAAGATTTACGAGCAAGATGTCCAGATGAAAAAGAACTATACGCGTGTCCTATCATAGAAGTATTAATAGAAAATTAACGGGGGTAGGAAAATGAATCAATTTAGAATGCGCATTCAAGGAATGACCTGTACTGGCTGTGAAAAACATATAGAAAAAGCGCTTGAGAGCATGGGAGCTCTCAACGCTAAAGCAGATTTCAGTCAAAGCGAAGCGGTATTTCAATTACCAGACGACTATGCAATAGAAAACGCGATAGAAGCAGTTAAAAAAATAAATTATCAGCCCGAAGAAGTAGAAAAGTTACCTGTTCAAAAACGCGTGATGACTAATAACAAGGAAGATTATGATTTGCTCATTATCGGTTCTGGTGGAGCAGCTTTTTCAGCAGCTATAAAAGCAGTCGAGTATGGATCAAAGGTGGGCATGATTGAACGCGGAACTGTAGGCGGAACCTGTGTGAACATTGGTTGTATCCCTTCAAAAACGCTGCTTCGAGCTGGAGAAATCAATCAATCAGCACATGTAAATATTTTTGAAGGATTGCACACTTCTACGGGAGAAGTAGAATTAGACCGCTTAGTCGATCAAAAAAATGAACTAGTTGATGATTTACGCAAACAAAAATACACTAATTTAATTGACGACTATGGTTTTGATTTAATTAAAGGAGAAGCAAAATTCATTGACGAAAACACTGTGACAGTTAGTGGGCAAACATATTCTGCCCAACGGTTTTTAATCGCAACGGGTGCTTCTCCACTCTTACCTCGTATTACTGGACTTAAAGAAGTAGATTATTTAACTAGCACAACCCTCCTTGAACTAAGAAAAGTACCAAAACGATTAACAATTATTGGATCGGGTTATATTGGAAGAGAACTGGGACAGCTCTTCCACAATCTGGGTTCTGAGGTTACCCTTATTCAAAGAAGCAAACGACTTTTAAAAGAGTATGATCCAGAGATTTCTGAAGCAATGGAGAAAGCTTTAATCGAACAAGGAATAAAGCTCATTTCCGGAGCAACTTATGAACGAGTAGAGCAAGACGGAAATATTAAAAAAGTTCATATTATTGTAAACGGCAAAAATAAGGTCATTGAGTCAGACGAGCTACTAGTTGGAACAGGAAGAAAACCGAATACAGAAGTATTGAACTTGAGCGCAGCAGGCGTTCAAGTTGGGCCAAACAATGAAATCAAGATAAATGCTTTTGCTCAGACAAGTAATAGAAAAATTTATGCAGCAGGAGACGTGACATTAGGACCTCAGTTTGTCTATGTAGCAGCCTATGAAGGAGGAATTGCAGCAGGAAATGCAATTGGTGGGTTAAATAAAGCAATCGATTTATCGGTAGTTCCTGGAGTATCATTTACCAGTCCGCAATTTGCAACTGTTGGGTTAACACAACAACAAGCGAAAGAAAAAGGATACGAAGTAAAAAAAGCGGTATTGTCATTAGAAAATGTTCCTAGAGCGATTGTCAATCATAATACGACAGGGGTGTTTAAACTTGTGGTTGATAGAAAAACACAGAAGATTTTGGGAGTTCATATCGTTTCTGAAAATGCAGGAGAAGTTATTTATGGAGCATCCTTAGCCGTTAAATTTGGATTGACCGTAGCTGATTTAAAAGATACTTTAGCGCCTTATCTAACAATGTCAGAAGGCTTAAAGTTAGCAGCTCTAGCCTTTGATAAAGATATTTCGAAATTATCTTGTTGTGCAGGTTAATATTTCTATTTAGTTTCTTGTAGTAGCTGGTAACACCTTGGTTTATCTTTCGTTATTATCTATAACGATAGGAGTTGAAGATTATGACATCAGCAAACGTCTACGTGCCAATTAATAGCTCTATTCTAGTGGAGGTTGAAGAAATAAAAGACTATTTAGAAACGCAATTGCTCATTTAGGCAACGCAGCAAGATATTATTGAAGATGCGATTGTTGCCTTACGTGCTTAATATAGATAATTAAATCGTATCAAAAAAGGATTCTACCGCTTAAAAAGCAGTAGAATCCTTTTTTATTAAACATGCTTGCACTCAATTTGAATGGTTTATTTGTAAATATTTTTTCTATGACCAATCTCTAACATTAAAATGGTTACGGTCTCGTCATTGATATCAGCTATTAAGCGATAATCACCGATTCTATAGCGCCATTCGCCTGATCGATTGACGGTTAATCCTTTTCCATGCTGCCTAGGATCGGTACAATTCACTAGATTCTTTTGAATCCATCCCATAATTAAAAGGGATTGGTATTTGTCCATTTTTTTTAACGCTTTTTGAGCTCCTTTTTCAAACTCGACTTGATAACCTGAGCTCATTTAATCAGATAGCTCCTTTAGCATGTCTTCAAAAGAAATACTTTTCGGATTCTCTTTATGATCCTTCATGGCTTGATTATATAGGCCCAAATCAATTTCATCCTCGATTTTTTCCAAGACAGAACTTCTAATCAGAGCCGAAACCGAAATATTCTTCGCCTTAGCATATTCTTTAATTAATTTATCTTCCTGAGTATCAATTCTGAGCGATATGACAGTCATTAGAATCACCCCCTTCTTTTTGTATATACATTGTAATACAAAATTAGAGAGGCTGCAAACTTTAGATACATGATTTTATCCAATTTCATGTATTTATTTAGACTTTAATAATCGAAGACCATTTAATATCACGACTAAGGTACTTCCTTCATGAACAATCACACTAATGGCTATATCCGTTAATCCTACTAAGCTTACGGTAATTAGAAAAGCGACAACTACCATTGAGAAAATAATATTTTGCCAAATAACTCGATTCATTTTTAAAGAAATTTCATGAGCTTTTACCAATTTAGACAAATCATTTTTCATTAATACTAGATCAGATACATCTACTGCAACATCCGTACCCTCTCCCATAGCAATTCCAACATCTGCCTTCACAAGAGCAGGTGCGTCGTTTATACCATCTCCCACCATAGCGGTTATACCATAGGTTTCTTTTTGTTCATTGATAATGTTAGATTTATCTTCTGGCATGACGTTTGCAATTACTTGATCTACTCCTAATTGTTTACCAACAGCTTGCCCTGTCATTTCAGAATCCCCAGTAATTAAAGTGGTATGGATACCACACTTCTTAAAGTAATCTATAGTTGCTTTCGCATGTTCACTTGGAATATCCATTAATGCTATCAGGCCGATTACTTTTTCATTTTCTGATACATATACAACCGTATTACCTTCTGAAGCCCATTCTTTATTCAAACGTGTATAGTCATCCGATACAGCCTCAAAAGAAGTTGGTTTACCTATACGATAAGTGTTTTCGTTATAATCGCCTATTAAACCTTTTCCAATCTGATTTTCCACTTCAATAGCTAGTTTATTTTTTGGTTCAAACTTGTCTAAAATAGCACTTGCTAACGGGTGATTTGATTCTTTTTCAAGAGCCACTACGATATCAATCATATTTTCCTCGTTCACAGAATCAGAAAAGTAATAATTGGTTACTTCCGGTTTCCCTTTAGTTAATGTTCCTGTTTTATCAAAGGCAATGGCTTGAATATCCGCTAATTGGGACAAATAGGCACTTCCTTTTGAAAGTACGCCTCTTTTTGCTAGATTAGAAGTGGCTGACAATGTTACGGATACGGTAGCTGCTGCTAAAGCACACGGAGAAGCTGCGACTAAAAGGACTAATCCTCTATAAATACTTTGTGACCATGTCAAATCAAACAGCATAGGAGCAAGTAAAATGAAGAGTGGGATTGCAATTAAAACAAATTTAACATACTTAGGCTCAAACTTTTGGATAATACTAGACGCTTTTGTTTGATTCTCTTGATTTTGATTCACTAGTTGTAAAATCTTTGAAAAGACAGTATCGTTAGTTTCTTTTGTGACTTCCATAGTAAAGGTACCCGTTCCATTAATTGTACTCCCAAAAACTCCGTCTCCCTTTGATTTCTCTTTAGGTATACTCTCACCATTAATAGAAGATTCGTCAATCGAAGTAGAGCCTGATACTATTACTCCGTCAATCGGTACTTGGTCACCGTTTAACACTTGAAGTTGATCTCCTACTTTCAACTCACTAACATTAACGATTGTTGTATTGCCATCTTGCATGATTAGCCTAGCTGTTGTTGGATTCATTTCTAATAACTTGGTAATTTCTCTTTTACTTCTTCCTTCAGCATAATCTTCAAGAAAATGTGCTCCAGAGAAAATAAGAACCAATAACGTTCCTTCCCAAAAATTTCCTATCAGAGAAGCACCTATTGCAGCTATTCCCATTAAAATATGAGAATTAGGGGTAAATTTGTGTTGTCTTTTTGAGTTTTCAATCGTTTCTCCAATTCCTTCAAGAATAATGACATGATAACCAGCACTAATTGAAGCAATTGAAAACAAAGTGTTTTGGATTAAATTATTTTCTCCGTTTACAAATAACGCAATGAGCGACAATGCTAAACCAATAAAGTACAAAATAATTGGCATTTTCCCATGATCGTGACTATTATTTTCGTGTGAGTGTTGCTCTTGAATCTCTTTCATTTCTATCACCTTTCTTAATAAAACTTTTTTTTAGAAATCGTAATGCTTACGAATTACGTTTGAACGAACATTCATATGTCTATACATTCATTTTATATCGCTCTATCTAATTTGTCAAAAAAATAGTTATCTTATTTAGGTGATAAAAAAAATAGGACTCTAAAATAGCTACCCTTATACAAAAAATCTTGCTTTATAAAAATATTATGATAATCTAAATGTGAATAAACAAACATATGAAGGAGAGAAATTCTTATGAATTCATTATCAACTTCTCCATTAAAAAATGAATCTATCCAAGAGGTAAGTAAAATATTTAAAATGATCAGTGACCCTACCCGACTTTCAATTTTATTTCTTCTGCAGAAAGAAGAACTTAGCGTTGGAGCTATTGCGCATTCTTTGAGTATGGAACAATCAGCAATTTCTCACCAGTTAAAAACTTTAAAGACTTCAAGATTAGTAAAATCAAAAAGAGCTGGTAAAAATATGATTTATAGCCTTGACGATCTTCATATTTTTAGTATTCTTGAGCAAGTTTCAACTCATATCGAAGAACAAGAAAAAGAAAAATAAAGACAAACTACAAGGTTAAAATGATTTTACAATTCATTAGTTCAAATAAAAAAAGACAGCGAGTTAAAATCTCGCTGTCTTTTTTTATTTGAACTTCACTATCGTAGTTGTTTATATAAAATTTAATAGTGTTTGAATCGTCCCATTTTCTATCAAAATATAAATTCCTAAGCCAATAAACACTATAGGAACAAGGATTCGTTCATATTTTTCTAAGGTTTCGGAAACAAAAGAAATCTTGGCTAATTTGTAACTGATATAGCAAAGAACCGCAACAGAAATAGCAAATACGATTAGAGCGGTGACAATCTCTGAAAAAGATAACGAGGCAAAGTAAGGAATATAAATCCCTAAGTTATCGCCACCAGAAGCAATTGTTATTAAGGCAACGGTCCAAAAGAAGCGGTTTGTTCCTCTTGATTCAAGCTTTTCAACGACTTCCTCTTCTTCTTCCTCCTCTTCGCCAACCAATGCCACTCTGATTCCTAAGAAAATCGGAATTAGACCGAGAAGCCCAATGATCCAATCTTGCGGAATGAAATTCAGCACATATGCTGCAAATAAACTTACGGCTACTAAGATACCTGTTCCTAGATATTGACCCCAAAAAATCTGACGGAGCCCTTTTTTTGTATGACTTTGAGAAAAAATAATCAGCAAGATAAACAAATAATCAATGCTGGTAGAAATATAAACAGCGATAGCTGAAAAAATACTTTGTAACAAAATAACTTCCTCCAAACTAAGATTTCATAGATAGATTTTCTGATAACTTTAAAAAAACATGAATAGCGGAAAGGATGTCTTCATTCGCTAAAGAGTAATAAACTACTTTTCCATCTTGACGTGATTTTGCCATTCCATGTTTTTTTAAAAAACGTAAATGGTGTGACGTTGTAGCGACACTAGCATTAAGTATTTCTGCTAAATCACAGACACACATTTCCTTATAGGTTTCTAAAGCATAAAAAATTTTAATTCTAGAAGAATCGCTGAAACATTTCCCTAACACAAGTAAGTTTGAAAAATCTTTTTGATCCAATTTTTTTTTTATTACATTTACTTTTTCTTTATGTACGATAGTCACTTGGCAAACTTTTTCCATTCATCTCACCTCACATTCAAACGGTCGTTTGAAGGTAGTATATCTATTTGATCACTCGTTTGTCAATCTACCTTAATTTCAATACACTATTATAAGCAATTTCATGTGTTACAACTTAATAGGAATTTACCCGTGGTGCTAGTTAATTTTAATATCCTAAAGAATATCTCAAAGTTCCTTCAAAACGTCGTTGTGCTCGACTTA
>NZ_SPHN01000033.1:0-9909 GCF_005844145.1 Enterococcus sp. BSD2780061688st2 D3 | reverse complement strand
CAAATGGAACGAAGTAATAGGGTAAAAGTGCACATTCTTATTTAGCAATAACTGCACAATACAGTCTAGCAGTTACAACATCTAGTCCATCATCAACTAATTCGTAAGATAAGTCTTTTTCAAATTGTTTCTTGTCTTTACTTCTATTAATAATCGAAATCTGCAAAGAAGTATCAGAATCACAACTATTTAGTAACTCACAATAGGAGCTAAAAGTTAATTCTTGCTCAGATTGATCTGCAATTGCATAATTGATATCTGAAAATTTGAATGTACGAGAATAAAGCCCTTCTTTAAGCTCACACACTCCATTCTCATACATTGCTTTATATGTTAATGATCGTTGGCTAGATAAAGGTGGAGCGTCTCTACGTTGATTTTTTCCACGCTGTTTTTTCTGCTTTGCTAAGATTTTTAATACTTTTTTTGCTTGCTTATCTTTTGGTTGTTTCTTTGACTTTTTGGAATCGTTTTTTTCTAAAATCATTTAGATTGCTCCTTTCTTTAGTCTGATATATTCTTATTCCAGTTTTCGAGTAATAATTTAGAATAATCTTGCCATATTTTTCTAAAGGCATACCTTCTTTTCTTATCCAGCCAAATGCTACAATAGGTATCAATAGTGGGATAACTATATAACCGGCTGCGTCAACCGACATATGCAATACCAATACACAATATGCTGTTACTCCTACTGAGATTAATACTGCCAATACAAAAAATACTAACTGCCTAACGCTCATTCCTCCCATTAGTTTTTCTTGATAATCCTTAATTTCTTTTGGTACTTTTACTCTAATTGCCACTCAAACACCTACTTTTCTTTCTTCTGTGAAAAAATATCAGATATTAATTTCTTAAAATCTCGCAACATCTCTTTTGTAATAATTACGATCATTATGAGTGTAAAAACAAGAGAAACAATGAAAAATACATAAAGTATACTTAGTGTTAATGGATTGGAAATATTATACTGTGTTAATAATATGGATAGTATTTGTAACAAAAGAAATAGCACTCCAAAAATTAGAGTGCTGTTACAACGAGATTTTTTCATTGAAAAGTCCTTCCTACATTGCATTTGTAATAGATTTTGACCATCTTCCAGTCGCCATTACTGCGAAAATTAGTAACACGCTATTACCAATTATCCCAATCAGTGTCATTAAGAATGTTTCACTTGCTGAACCACTATTTGTTATATCACTAAAAGCCGAGCTTAAGAGATATGGATAAAACTGCATAACCATAAATATTAAAGTTCCTTGTAACGCTGTCGCTGTAAATGATTTTAGAAAATTTTTACCTATACTTGACCATTCATCATTAGGAAATGTTGCGATTGGAATAGGAGACATAGCTAAGAATGCGTATAGTTCAATAAAACGCATATTTACAACTACCTGTACAATTACTATTGAACCAATAGTAATTAGTAATGCGATAATTAAAACAGTTGATACACCTACTTTAAACATTAATCCTTCTTTTAAAATAGGGGCTAATATTTTTTTTGCGTCTAACATATCACTTACTTCTTTGTTTCCCATACCTAAATTATTAATCTTGTCAGTCATATATCCTGTTATATCCATAATCGCCCGCATAATTAAAGATACTTGATCCATAGCTATTTTACATAGTCCTAATCGTAACAATGATTTAAAGATCATTTCAATACCTGTTTGACCTCCTCCATTAGTTTCCACACGATTAGATATTCTTTGTAATTCCAAAGCAAAAAACAAAGCCAATATGCTAAAAGCTATTGGCTTTGAAACAGAATCAAGAATAGTTGTTGAATACTTATATAACTGAGGACTGAAATTTTCTAAATTGCTAGTTAAGTGGCTTGTCTTACTACTAAAGGAAATTACTTCTAAAATAGATTCGACACACCATGTTAAAAATCCATCCATCATTTATCCTCATTTCTGTACATCCACTATGCTGCAATTGACTTAAATAACGCTGCTGCTGCTACAATCACAGCTCCACCAACAATTTGCCAAATACCTGATTGCATTTGTGGTCCATTATGATCTTTTAGAGCACCACCTAAAACAATTGCACCCCATACTGCATAAAATCCTCCTCCAATAACCGCAAACTTTGATACAATATCTATAATAGCGTTAAATGTTCCCATTAATTATTCTCTCCTTTTATAATTCATCTCACTAGTGTTGCATAAAACATTTTAGAATATTCTGAAAACTATTTCCTCTGAAAATAAGTCAAAAAAAACTGTGCTGACGCAGAGGATGACTTTTTCCAGAAAATTTTTTATCTGTTATTCAACTGAAAACCAAAAGTAACGAGCCAAATTTCTTTTTTCTCATGTGGGAATTAATTTTTCTACCCAACATTCAAAAGGCTGAAACAGTAAATAACGAAAGAATCGTTTGATTTGGAACACCGATTTTACTGTCTTCGTTTCTAATTTGATGAGAAACGTGAGAAGAGCGGAAATCATCGTTAGAATCAATTGATTATGCACGCCTTTTTCATTTTGAGAAAAGAAGGTTTTGCTGGTCATATGTTGTTTGATGTGTTTGAAAAACAATTCGATTTGCCAACGAGCGTGATACATATCAGAAATTTCTTTCGAAGAGACATCCATTCGATTGGTGATAAATTGAAACTCACGTCCGTTCTTATCTTGAACAGTGACTAGTCGAAAATTGGCGGTCAAATAAGTCTTAGACCCCAAGCGAACGAGTTCATCTCGTAGAATTTCTTCTTCTGGCGATTTTTCTAGTGTGTCTATCACATGAACTTTGGTATTTTTCTTGATGCGAGTGACGAAGAAATACCCGTCCCAATGCATCTGATCCATCTTTTCAAAATCCAAGTAACCACGATCAAAAACATACGTTGCCTCTGGTTCATTCACCAGTACTGTCAGTTGATTGACATCATGTTCGTGTGCATTGGTTAATGTAAAATCAGTTGGATACATCGTGGCATCATCCATATAACAGAAGTTCAAGTGCAATTTAATACCTGACTTGGTTTTACGGAAAGTCGCCCACTTATGACGTTTTAAACTAAGCAAAAACGTACTGGAATCAATCAGATACAGATGATTTCGCTTGGTTGGTTTGATTTGATGTTGAACTTTTTCTAACAGTTGTTGAAAAATTTCTTCTAACACTTTAGGTTCAAGTGCATTAAATGCTCGAGACAATTGGGTATGACTAATCGATGACACATCGGTTTCTAGTTGGAGCGATCGGTCGATAAGAGCTGTACTCAAATCACGCAAACTTTCTTTTTCTTCATTAACTGCGTAGAGAAAGAGCTTGAGCACAGCTTCAAAAGACAGTTTTTTACGATACGAATTGTAATCAAAAATACATTTTTGGGAGTTGACAGAAAGTTTTCCTAATTTTATGGCAGAAAACCATTTATTAAATGTTGTATTTGTTTTATACTTATCCATGTATGAGTCCTTTTTATTGGTCTTGGATAAGTCATCCAAGTGCTAGTATAAAGGATTTTTTGTTCTATGGAATAGGTTAAAATTTTAATGCAACACTAGTGAATTCATCTAAATTTATTGTTTCAATTTCTTCGTCTTCAAAATCATAGGTTTCTATTTCCGTATGTTTCAAAAACTCCTTCATATCGACATTTTTTGATAATTCAAAATCAATTGGATCATTATTTGCAATAAATTCTTCTTGATCCAACGGTGATTGATACATATAACCTGAAGGTGTCTCTTTTAACTTTTTAAATAAAGGGTGGCGTTCCAACTTAAAACGATCAGATAAAAAAGGCTTTGTGCCACGTAACATATAAATACATTTTCCGCCTTTAATCTCACGCACTTCATTTGGATCAAGTAGGTTTCTTCCCTGCTTTTGAGAGTTTTTAGTAAAACTTCCCGTAGTTCCCCTTGATTCGTTATAAGTTACTACATCAATTGTTTCTTTTCCTAATTGAGTTGAAATATACTTATGAGTACTTTGCTCGTTTCCTCCTAAATACAAAAAAGAATCACAGTTTCCTATGATTGTTTCCCAACTGTCTTTATAAAGCTTTTTACTAATCTGTGTTAAATTTTGCAAGATAACATCAACTGAAATTCCTCTACTACGTGTTGTTGCAATAACATTTTCAAAATCTGGAATTTGCCCAGTATTAGCAAACTCGTCTAACAAACACCTTACAGGAATTGGTAACGATCCATTATAAACATTATCTGCTTTATAAACTAACGTATCAAAAAGTTGTTGGTAAATCATACTTGCTAGAAAGTTCATAGTAGTATGAGTATCTGGCAAAATAATATAAAGTACAGTTTTACGATCTCCTATTGTATCTAATTCTAAGGTGTCCGTTGACGTTAATTTTCTGATATCTGGAACGTCAAAAGGAGACAAACGAACACCTAAACTAATTAAAATACTCTTAGCCGTCTTTCCTGCTGCCATCTTAAAATTCTGATACTGTTTTGCTGCAAAACAACTAGGCTGTTCTTGCTCTAATTCTTGAAATACTAAATCAATCGAAGAAATATATTCTTCATCATCTTCTTTTACTCTTGCGCGTCTTACTAAGTCTGCTACTATCCCTAAATTTTGTTCTTCAGGTTTTCCTTTCAAAATCAACAAATGGAAAATAGCTGCCAAAAAAGATCTTTGTGCATCGTCCCAAAATGAATCTCCACCCTTTTTGTTAGGGTCTGAAGTATTCTTCATTAGATTGTTAACCACTTTCAATATATCAATTTCACAATCTCCTTCTGTTCTTCTAATATAATGGAAGGGATTATAACCATCAGAATTTTTCATGGTATTCAGATTAAATACTTTTATCCGATACCCATTTTGTTGCATAATGGCAGCTGTATCACTCAAGATTCCACCTTTGGAGTCATTAATAACATAGCTTGAGTGCATTTGTAATAAATTGGGCAATACATAAAATCTAGTTTTACCTGAACCAGCTCCACCTACAACTACAACGTTATTATTACGTTCATATTCCTTATTCTTTTTTAACTTAGTTTCGATCGTTATTCTTTCTGTATTTGTAAATAAAAGATTATTTTTAAATTTTTTATCTACATAAGGAGCAATGTCTTTAGAAGTACCCCATTTGGCACTCCCATGTTCTTCGCCCATTCTTAAATTTTTCTTGCCACTTATAATATATAAATCAATCAGTAAAACAATAACCGCAATTATAGCCCCACCTTTCATAGCAATTTTTGAAAAAGTAAATGGAGAAATGGTAAATGTCTTAGGTTCTAAGAACTTATCAAATGCTGCATTTACTACATTTATCCATGAAGAATCTGTATTTTGAGGAATCGAGAAATAAACCATAAAAAATAAAGTACCTAAATAAAAGAAAAAAGCAGCAAGTGCGACACCAAAAATAAGATCTTTTTTGGTGATATTCATCGTTCTTGCCCCTTAGTTTTATTTTTCGTGTTCTCTTTTAGTTGTTCTCTTTGTTGATTTATTTCTTGCGCTTTATCCTCTAATTTATCAAGTTTTTTAGTTAACGATTTATCTTTATCCTTGTCATCGACAGAAGATTTTTCAATATCTTTATTAGGTTTCTCCTGCTGTTGTTCTCTATTCTGTTCTTTTTCATTAGTAAATTTTTGTAGCACATTTTCTAATGCTAAATTGAGTGTATCTCTATCTTGAGCTTTAAAGAAAACATGTATTTTACCCGTCTCTTTGTTTCTTTTTACTGCAAAATCTACCTTGTATTTCTTTAGTTCATTTGCAAGTGGCTTTAAATCAGTCTTTGAGACATCAATATGTTCTAACGCTCCATGCTTTTTTAGTTGATTATAGCGCTGTTTTCCTGTAGTTCTCTGCTTTTTAATTTGATTAGTTACTGCTTTTGTTGAGCCATTAACAATTGATACCCCTCCCCTGCTCATTTTCTGTGTTAAGTTTCGCATTAAGCTTTTACCTTCATCAAAAACAAATTCCGCCACTCGTTCGTCATTTGCTGCCATTTTAACAACCTCCTCTTTAAAATAACCTTGAACCATATTATCAGAAACAAATTCATATTTAAGTTGTTCATATCCTGCTCGTTGCATGATTTTATTTCGAGATATTCTAAAACTTTCATAGCCTTTTATATATTGATCACGCTCATTGAAGTAAGCTTTCGCTTTATTTTTTGCGTATCTCTCCATGAATCGTAAATCATTTTTTTCAAAAAAAACTGGGGACAGTATTTTTTCAAGCTTTAATTGTTGTATATGATAGTAAACAAAGTTGTCTACGCTTAATTCGTCATTCACACGTCCCTCATATCTTCTATCAAACATCGGCAAACGATTGACACCAAATGACGTAATCTCTTCTTGTAGAAAGTTATAATCAGGTGGACGGTGATTTTTTTGGTAAAAAGAATACCACTTAGTTTCCGCTCGAATCAGTTCCATATTAAAAAGTTGTCTTACCCGATTATCTTTACGATCAATAAAAGTCATATTTTTTAATAAAAATATGACTTGGAATTTATATTCTTCTAAATAATCTTCGAGTTCTATAGGTTCGCCTAATTCTTTTACTGTTATATTCATAGATATATCCTCACATAAGCTTTTTACCTACGTTTTTTTACGTTGTAAGGCAAAATTAGTTTCTCTTTAGGAATTTTGTCTTCTTCTGACACGAAAAATTCAAAGTATCCTTGCTCATATACATTTTTGTTTCCTCTTTTATTGCTAGTTCTTTCTTGATCAATCATTACTTCCTCATAAACTGCGTCTCCACTAATAACTTGCTTTCCACCTACTACTGAAATAAAAGTCTTATAGTTACTTTTTGTCACTAAGGCTACTGTTGAAACATAAAATATACTTTCTTCATTGACTACTTTATTTCCGAAAAGTTCTGCAACTTTATTAATGGATAGACGAATACTTGATAAGTTATTCTCTGAATCAAAATTTAACTTAACTTCTTTACCAATAGTCAAGTAGATAGTGATTCCTTCATTTCTATTCGTCATAAAATTTGTACTCCCTCTTTCTTAATTATCTTCTTTCATCAATCATATCTTCATAACGATCGATTGCTACTAATGACATTAACGCCACACCAATAAATCTGCCTAAAAATAAACCACTTATAAATAGCAACATAGACAATACCTCCTTAAAAATTGAATAAAAAAAACAGCCTTATTTTTAAAATAAGACTGTTTCTGGATCAACCAATTGTGATTGACTTAAACTATGATCTAAACATAATTCAAAATGTAAATGGCTACCTGTGCTATTTCCTGTCGAGCCAACATAGCCAATGATCTGACCTTGTTTTACTTTGTCGCCAACTTTGACTTGATATTCTTGTTGGTGGGCATATAAAGCCGTTGTACCGTCTTCATGCTCAATAGCTACATAATTCCCCCATGAAGGGTGAAACTCTGCTTTAACGACCGTTCCTGCTTTGCTAGCATAGATTGGCTCGCCTTGTGCTGCTGCCAAATCTAATCCTCTATGAAATTCTCCCCCACGAGTACCAAACGGACTAGAAATCGTATAGTTTTTCACTGGTACAATATATCCTTCTTTACTTAATTGTGGTCCTGCGATTTCCTTGTCGTAGTCCGTTAAATGATAGGTTTCGATCAAACCATTTAATTTTTGATCGTATTTCGTATCAGTTGCATATCTGCCAGTTAAGAATTTAGTTGCTTCTTGATAAGTTTTTGCGTTTGTTTTCCATACACCACTATAAAATTGACTATTACCAGTCAAACCTTCTTTAAGCAGCTGTGCATAGTCATTTAAGCTATCTTCATAGTTTTCATACTGTCTAAAAGTAGCTTGTGTGGTGTAAAGAGTGCCGTCACCTAAATCCTCTTGTGTGGCAAAAGAAACACCTTTTCCGTTATGTGTTCCTTTGATTCCGAACAAGTTATAATTTGGCGCTTGTGCTAACTGACTTTGTCCGCTAGCTGATTCCAAAATGGCTTGCGCAATCATGACAGAAGCGTATAAATCGTTCTCCTGTCCTACTTTGCGAGCAGATTCGCCGATTTTTCGGACAAAGCTTTCTACGGACTCATCTTTTTCAAAATGAATGTTTCCTTCAGCCGTTTCTTTGCTTGAAGGAACTAATTCTTGAATAGGCGCAGTTGGCGTTTGGTGATACGGTTTTGACTCGCTTTCTGCTGGTTTAACTTGCTGTTCCTCACTTGTTGCTTTTGCTTGATTGTTTGGAGCAACAGACGGTGCTTGCTGATTGTTTGAAGGTTCAGTTGTTGGCTGAGTCTGTGATTCATTCGTAGAACTGCCAGTGTTCGGCTTTTCTGGTTTCGATTCACTCGGCTTTATTTCGCTAGGTTTAGTTTCATCTGGTTTAGACTCACTACTGGATTCCGTTGTACTTGTTGAATCTGTCGTACTGTCTTCTGTAGGCTTTTCAGACGATTCTGTTGTAGACGTCGTATCTGTCGAGCTAGTTGTTGTATCATCGGTTGTACTTTGATCTGTACTACTTTCTGTGGAATCAGTCGTTGTTTGTGTAGTAGACGTTCCTGTTTGTTCATCACTACTTGAAGTAGATTCTTCAGACTGATTATTCATCGTGCTGGATTGACTGGTTGGCGTTGAAAGCTGTTCATCTGCTAATACCTGTAACGGTGTTGTCAATAGCATTTGAGAAAGAAGAACAGCGGAAGCTACTTTTGAAATATGCTTTTTTTTCACTTTTTCTCTTTCCTTTCCTGTGTTACATCTAAGATAACTTTATTTTATGAATTTTTTATAAAAATATATATAAGTTTTGTCACTCATTATATTCTGTTCAATAGAATACAACTTGAGAGACCAACAAGAAAAACTAACCCAATCAGAATAGGATAAGCATTAGCTAATTGAAATACTAGGATAGAAAACACTTGGAAGTTAGAATAAATAGCTTTCTTTTCTGTGAAGCGCCATTCTATTTTATTTGTTTGCTTTGCCTTTTTAGTATCCTTATCGGGAGTAATACTTTCCTTTGCTGCTTCAGTTCTATTAGTTGAAGTCGCCTGTTGGTCATTTAGACGTTGTTTATTGACTGTCTTATTTCTCGTTGTTTCTAATCCTAAAGCTTGTTTAATATCATGTGAACCATTTTCAGCTGAGTAAGATCGAACATACCTAGCTTGAATTAATGCACGATTAGCTGTGTGTAATCCTCCCTCACATCTAAAAATAGTCATTAAAGGCGAATCACCTTCTTGTGGGATATCCAATAACTTACCCTCTGATTGGTTAACAATTTTATTTGTAGTGATCTCATATTCATAAATCTTGCTAAAATCAGTCGCATAAATTGTTGATCCTACGCTAGATTGTGGTAAATTACGAAGGACTCCCCCACCTTGAACTAAATTATGTGCCATCAAAACATAGTTTCCTTTTCCAAGTAACTGGTTTGGATAATAGGTTCCCAAGCCAACCATTAAATTGTCATTGCTCATTCCTGCAAGAATCTTGGAGTATATACCAGAAGACGGAATATAGAGAGAACCGATTCCCCATTGGTTAACAAGAGCCTCATAACTCAGCTGTGCTTCCGCATAGTCTGTAGGTGTAACAGGTTGGATTTGATTTTCATTGTATGTTGCTTTCCCTATTGTCGTTTGTTGTATCTCCTTGATCTCTTTCTCTGACTGTATAGGGTGAGTGATTTGCTGTGCTTGTTTGATTGTATTTTCGGGACGAAGAAGAACGGTATAACCATAAAATCCACAGATTGCTAAAATCAGGCTACTTAGTAGCCACAATAACGGTAAGGCTTTAATGATTTTCTTTACTATATTGATCTCTCCTTTCCCTAAAAACAATAACTAAACCTGAATAATTCATAGCCTTAATTTTTTTGAATAGTTATTTAAAAAAAATAGACGTTTCTTTAAACGTTCTCT
>NZ_SPHN01000032.1:0-10077 GCF_005844145.1 Enterococcus sp. BSD2780061688st2 D3 | reverse complement strand
ATTAGCTTCAATGTTTACTGAGTAACCCATTATTTTGCAGAAGGACGAGTTATTTACACAAAATTATTGACGCTCCCGGCTATTCATAAAGTACGTTCTTCTTTATTAAACAAATGATGAATTGTTGTCAAAGTAGAAACACTTATAGTTACAATTAATAAAAAGCATAAAAAGAAAAATGTTTCCGGTAAAAAACTGATAATTGGATCTGTACGATAGTCAAACATCCAATCATCATTGTCAAAAAATACTTGATGAAAAAGCACAAATGCTTTATCAAAAAACAGAAGTGCCATTACACAGACTGATATTATCATCCACTTGATTAAACTAGTGATTTCTCTGACTTGATCACGCGTTACTAATTTTTTCCTGTTTAGGTATAAAAGAACGCTACTCGTAGAAAGAAGCAATGAATAGTTAAGCTGGAACAAAAATTTAACATCTTTAAAATGGTTTATACCGCGATCTGAGACGTATAGATTATCAAAAACCAATTCTTTTTGAAAAGGATTATTTAAATAGCCCATTAAATTTCTAAAATCTTGATTAACTTGAGATCTACTCCAGTTTTGAAAATTTATATCGCTTTGAAAGAATAAATTGATTTTGAGCAAACCAGGGAAGTTGCTTGTCAATGTAATCGCGAGGGATAAAGCAAAGACAAAAAATAATAGAAATAGCATGCTTTTTTTCATTAAATTAATATTTATATTAGATCACTCCTTTTAATATAATGATAAAAAAACTTGTGTAGAAAATGTGTACCAATGTATCTGTCAAAAAGTCTACATAAAATTTCCATAATAGCCTGCTATAGTCAAAACAAGTTCATTAGGAAGGAGGGAAGAATTTGAGAGAACCCTACGACAGAGTATTTATTTCGTTTGGTCCATTTACTATTTATTGGTATGCCATTTTCATAGTGTTTGGGATCATAATCGGATATTTTGTTGCTAATAGAAGAGCAAAGCGTGCGGCATTGCCTGAGGATACAATTGTTGATCTGTTGTTATATGGATTGCCAGTTTCTATTATATCGGCCAGATTATACTATGTACTTTTTGAATTACCTTTGTACATTGATGATCCTTTAAGTATCTTAAAAATTTGGGAAGGTGGTCTAGCAATACATGGTGGATTAATTGGTGCTGTATTGACAGGGGTTATTTATTGCAAGAAGAAAAATCTTTCTTTTTGGAATGTTGCTGACGTAGTTGCTCCCAGTATAGTAATTGGACAAATCATTGGACGATGGGGAAATTTTATGAATCAAGAGGCCTATGGAGAAATTGTAGACATAGAGTTCCTGCAATCTCTGAAACTCCCATCTTTCATAATTGATCAAATGTATATTGATGGGGCCTACCATCATCCGACTTTTTTATATGAGTCTTTATGGAATATAGGAGTACTCATTATTTTGCTTCTGGTGTCTAGAAATAGAATGTTCTTTGGGCAAATATTTTTAATTTATGTTTCACTATATTCCGTCGGGAGATTCTGGATTGAAGGATTACGGACCGACAGTTTAATGCTAACAGCAAACTTGAGAATGGCTCAAGTCCTGTCCATAGTCCTATTAATTGGCTCTATATTAACTTACATCTATCTCAAAAAATCTAAGGAGGAAGATTTACATGGAAGCATTACTTAATCTCTTACCACTACTATTACTACTAATTTGCCCTATCTCAATGATGTTTATGCATAAAGGGCACGGACATGCTGGGCATCATCATATGCATGGAGAAGATCATTCAAAACACACTGGTTCCGAAAATGATATAGCAAGTTTAAAAATCCAAACTGAGCAATTAAAAGAAGAAGTTGCTACTCTAAAGAACTTAGTTAAGGAGCGATGACAATGCAGTGGTTATTACTTTTATTATGTCCGATAATGATGATATTTATGATGAGGGGTATGCACTCAGGATCGCATAATGAAAAAGATGACGAACAATTGAAACAGGATCTTGAAAATTTAAAAGAGCAAAATGATATCTTAAGTAGTGAACTAAGCGATTTGAAGTCAAGGTTAAAATAAGTTAAAGGAGGCGTGACATAAGTTACCTAGTTACGCTCTCCAAAAAACAAGGAGCACTTGGAAATCATGAGATTTTTCGAGTGCTTCTTGTTTTTTTATTCATTTTGAGTAGTTCAAGTTCCTATTTTTGTCAATTTCATCATATTGATTGCCGTAATGAGTAAACCCGTCTGTTTTCTGACTTTCTCTAAGCCTCGAACCGTGTAGCGAGTGAAGCCCGAACAAGCCTGCATAAATCTGAAGACTGTTTCCACGTCGACTTTTCTCCGCCCATATATTTTTTGAATGTCAGGCGTTGATAACCGTTCTTTTTGTTTTTCTTTATGATACTCCCAAGACGGATTTACAGTGATCTTTCTACGATTCCCCTTTGGGGTTAAGGCTTCAGGAATGAGCGCTTGGTTCGCATCCGTTTTTTCTGCTTGGTATTCTTTAAAATCTCGGACAAAGCCATCCGCATCTGTTCGTTGACGGTAGGCATGAAAATTGAATCGTACCCCTTTGGGGTCGATGTAAAAGTCCTCATTGGGCTCGTAAACCCAATTCATTACTTTCCGGTCATCTGTCTGCCATTTCTTACTTTGTTCTTTAAACATCGTTCCATAAGGAATCAGTGCAGTATGCTGAGGAAGTTCATCTTCTATATAGCGGTAATTGCTTTCTGAACCATAACCTGCATCGGCGACCAAATAATGAGGGGACTTTTGTGCAGTCTTCATTTTTTCCAGTAATGGTTTCAGTGTTTTAGTGTCTGTTGGGTTTTGAAAGACATCGTAGCCGAGCACAAATTGATTACATGTAGCGATCTGCAGGTTATACGCAGGTTTAAGTTGGCCATTTTTCATGTGGTCTTCTTTTACGCGCATAAATGTCGCATCATGATCGGTTTTTGAATAACTGTTTCTAGTCCCATAAATAGAAAACTGCGTTTGATGTTCCAGAAGTTTTTCTCACTTTGCATTTAGTTTGCGTACTTGGCTTTTCAACGTTCGCCGTTGTTGTTTCGCTGGATTTGGCGAAAGACGTTTCGTTGCCTCAACTTCATTTTCTAGTTCATCCAGACGCAGTTCCATCCGTGTTAACAGTTCATCTATCATGTCTACGGTCAAGGTCGTCCCTTCGGGAATCTGTTTCAGGGCATATGCTTCTTTTAGTTCCGTCATCATAGTAAGCAATTTTTCGCGATTCATTTGATCGAACCGGATCGTATTTTTCTTCCAGACAAAGCTGTATTTATTCGCATCCGCCAAGATTTTGGTCCCGTCAATAAACAACGCATCATCAATCAGATTCCGTGCACGCAGATACTCTGTCAACTGATCTAAACCTTTATTGGTCAACTCCTGTACATCGTTGGATACACAAAAACGGGCGATAGTTCGATAAGTCGGAACCCGTTCTTGCGTCAACCAGCGAGCATATAGGTTTTCTTCAGCTAAGCGTTCAATCTTGCGACTTGTAAAGGTTTCTCGCGTATACGCAAAAAGAACCACCTTCATCATGGCACCTAAATCATATTCTCTTGGTCGACCAAAAAGATAGGGGTCATTAATCTGAAGCGCTTCGACCAGTTCATGGATAAAAACGGCGACATGATTTTCTTTTGGAGAAAATGAAGTAGATAGATCCAAAGTGAGTTGATTCATGTTATAATTAGTATACATTTTGTTTAGTCCTTTCAGGATTAAATGATGGTGCATTGGCGGGAACCGGTGCTCCTTTTTATTTTACCCAAAAAACCGCAAGAAATGAACGCTTTCTCGTCATTTCTTGCGGTTTTCTTCTATGGACTTATGTCACAGTCCCTTTAAAATTCACTAAATTCATGGTTCAGAATAGAATTGATTCTCTCAAAATATTTAGTCTAACTTTACTCTTTATAAAACGAATAAGGCATGCGTGGTTTATAATCTTTCTTTATGTATTTCTGACACCAAAGAAAATGATCCTCATCATTCCATCCACTCGTTGCATTCCACCAAGAGTACATAACATCCCCTGGTGTATAGGGTAGTCCATACACCAGGGGATTCTAGAAGTAAGATTTATTGTTTCTTTTTTAAGTGCAAATAGAACCATTATCTTCGATGAATATAAGGAAAATACCTTTTTAGATAACATTTCTAGGTTATGAATAGATAGTATTCACTCTATCCGCAATTTTCTTCAACGAAAAGTTACTAAAATGGAAGCATGGGCAGCATTAATATGATGATTTTCTTCTGGACGTTGCTAAGACATTCAATAGCAATGAGCGCCATTATAAATGTGGAAGCTACTCGTAAAAAAAGGGAAGATTGATTTCCAATTCTGCCCAAATGCTTATTTATACTACAATTAACCGTATTAATTTCAACTTCTTTGTCCAGAATAACTACCGAACTAGTTCACCACTTGGATAATGAGATATCGGGGCTAAAATTGTAAAATCTTTGCCAAATTTCTTCATAAAATTAGCATGTTTCTCTAAATCTGTAAATAGAATGTATCGTAAGTGATCATGCAAATTTTGATTACGCATATAATGTGGTCTATTAAATTGTGCTCGTATCTCCTCTTCACGTTGATCCGGTGAGACAATATACATCATCAAATTTTCTTGATGAATCGAATACAAATCATCCATTCGATTCATCCCAGAAATTATTGACGTCGATTTTTCAACCTCAAAAGCACATATCGGTTCCCCATTTTTTGAAAACCAAATAACATCAATCAAACCAATCGTCCTACTTAACGGATTTGGTAATTGATAGATTGTTTCTGGTAATAGAGGTATAGACACATCTCCTAAGCGATTCCCATCTACAATTCTATTATGATCGTTTGAGGCAATCCAAGCATGATAACCTATCTCATTACCTAAAGTAGCTAAGATATATTGGATTTTTTGGTGCACATTTTTGCCATCCTCTTTTTCCAACTTCTGTTTTATTAATTTCTGGGTGTTACTTTCTGAAATTCTGACATACTCTTCTTCATTTTCGCGAACAATATAATTTAGTTTCCCAATATCAAATAAAAAAGCTGAGATAGCACCCAAATCTTTCGAAAAAAGTCCTCCTAAGCAGTTGAGTTCAATCATACCATCACGGAGTTTAAAATAGTCCTCCCATTTACCTAAGCGAATTTTCGAGCCCGTAAGATAATTATATCCATTTACAATAGCTGTGTTAAAAGGAGGGAAAATGGTAGGTTCTAGAAAATATAAAATGTTTGCGACAGCTGGACCAAGCCCTCTGATTTTCTTTTCTGCTAGAATATTTACAGCAAATAACATTTTAATTTCTTGATTAGCTTTAAGAATTTGATCAAGACAAAGTGAAAAAGCTAACTGATTTTCCCTATTTTCATAAATATCCGGAATTCTCAATTTAGGTTTCCACATAAATGCATGCTTGGCTCCTTTAAAAATTTCTGTTTGTTCTGCAATTACATTCATTATGTCCTCTAGGGCTGAATTTTTAAAATCTGTTGGGAACGTTCCGTTATTGACATGTTTGATAAGTACTTGTACGTATTTCCTAACTTTTTTAAACGCTTTCAAACGTTTTTCACTTTTGATAAACCAAGTTTGATACAGTAAATTTTCGCGTAATTTATATTGATTAAACACATCTGTTAAATAAGTATTATCCACTGTAATGACACCTACCATCCCTATTAATATTTTATAAACTCGTTAGCTCTAATATGGCTTTCTATATGCAAAATTCCGTAACCACCTTAAATGAAGAATAATGTAAACAGGTTTTAGCGATTTTAGTTAACGGTCTTTCCTTAGATTACTCCGTCCATGTCTCTATAATAGGATTCGTGGTACTTATTAGTTCATACTAATAAATTAAAGGATTCTCCTCTACTCCTAAAATTTCAACAATCAATTTATGAGGCAGACATATACTCATTTCCCCTGGTCTACTAATCCAGCCTGTACGAACAGCAATTTGATCAGGACTATTATCTTCTTTTACCCTGATTTTTCCAGGAGCTACTTCAATAATATTGTATTTCCCTTTTTGAGGGTAATATGTTTTCTCAAAAGACTCATTAACTTGTGATAAGTTAAATTTGTCTACAACTTCTCCATCTATTTTAACAACTGCAATTACATCTGTACTTTCCCTATTATTATTTTCATCATTATTAGTATCAAATAGTAAATATGGTACGAATGATGCCATAATGACCGCAGTAATAATGAAATAGTCCCAAGGTTTCATGAGTCTCAATGTTTTATTCACTAAATTCGTTCTCCTGTATTAACTTTTGATATCATACTTTACAGTTGTGTGAATTTTATGTAGGTATGTATATGCTCCATAAAATCTCCATAAGTTTTAGTTATTTTGAAGCTGTCTATTAAATTGAAATATAGCATATGGATCCTATTACTTTTTGTATAGTAATTCCAATTTCAATTCCTAGTAGAACCTGTAGCAACGATAAAATAGAGAGGAGAATATTATGTAAAATGTTTCTTCACAAATAAAATAAGGGAAGTGAAAAATCAATTTGAAAAAAACATTTATATCTACCTCTGTCATTGTGTTTTCGCTATTTTTTAGTAATGGTCTCTTAGCTAAAGCACAGACTATAGAGGAAAAAATCAAAGAAAAAGATGATAAAATTGAAGCGATTGTAAAAAATAAAGAATCAGCTGAAAATTATCTTACTGATTTAGATAACAAAATAACTCAGCTAGAAAAAGAATATAAAAAAGTGCTAGTGGAAAAAAACACATCTGAGAAGAAACTTACCGAGATTAATCAGAAAATTACTGCTCTTGAGGAAAGAATACGCCTTAGGAATAAACTTATCGAAGAGCAGGCTAGGAATGCACAAGTAAATCAAAAAAGTGACTCTATAATATCTGTCATGGTAAATGCCGAATCATTATCAGATGCAGTCACAGCAGCCATTGGTATGACTAAGCTTATTTCTGCTAGTAATGAGATTATGCAGGCCCAGATAGATGATAAAGAAAATTTAGATGAATTAAAAAAAGAAGCTGAGAAAAAAGTTACAGATGCGGAAAAAGAAACTCGATCTCTCGAAGAGAAAGAAAATGACCTTATAGAAGCCAAATTAACTCAAAGTATAAAAATCAATGAGATATCCGCTTCTTTGGCGACAGAGCAATCCGAAAAAGCAAAATTTGAAAATCAAAAACAAGAAGCTGAAAAAAGAAGGGAGGAGGAGCTTAAAGCTATAGCAGAGGAAAAGAGAAAAGAAGCAGAAGCTGCGGCTATTTTAAAAGCTCAAGAGGCAGAAGCCGCATCTATTATATTTGAAAATCAAAAACAAGAAGCTGAAAAAAGAAGGGAGGAGGAGCTTAAAGCTATAGCAGAGGAAAAGAGAAAAGAAGCAGAAGCTGCGGCTATTTTAAAAGCTCAAGAGGCAGAAGCCGCATCTATTATAAAAGATCAGGAAAAAGATGTATCACAACTAGCCGATACCAATGACATAGGAATAGGTCAAGAAAATACTGATACACAGAAAGAAGAACAGATACCAGATGAAACTTCGGAGCAAGATTCGAACTCAGTTAATCAAAATGAGTACCAAGACAACAATAGTTCTTCCGATAATACTCAGATTCAAAGTCCTAGTTCTTCTGGTTGGGGCGCACCCGTAGCCAACATTATCGTCACAAGTCCATTTGGGGGAAGAGCTGATCCTACTGGATTTTCTGGATCTTTTCACAATGGTATAGATATGGGTGGAACTTCTTCAACGCCTATCATGGCATCAAGATCAGGAACTGTAGTGCAGGCGTCATTTGATGGATCCGCAGGTAATTACATTATTATTGATCACGGAGATGGTTACTATTCATATTACCTTCACCTAAGTAATTATATTGCTACACCAGGCCAATCAGTGAGTGCTGGACAGACCATCGGTACCATGGGAACTACAGGAAATTCAACCGGAGTTCATTTGCATTTTGGAATAGCGACTAGCTCAAATTGGTCTGGATTCGTAGATCCTGCTCCATTTCTAGGAATCTAAAAATGATGAAAAAAATCAAGCATCTTTCTTTAAATTTACTTCTAATTAGCCTTTTTCTTATAGGCTTAGTTTTAATATTTAATTTCCAAATTCGATCTTACTTACTGAATAAACAAGTCCACAATATGACATAGCAAATTATTCACAGAAAGATTTGGAAGACAATCTGAAAAGGAAAGGAAACTTTGATTTTGATTCTGTTGAATCTATATCAAATGAGTTAGTATTAAAAGCACAATTCAAGAATAATGATTTGCCTATAATAGGTGGTATCGCTATACACAATGTAAAATTATCTTTACCAATATACAACGGATTGGACAACACCTCGCTCCTTTCTGGGGCTGGAACAATGAAACCAGATCAGCAGATGGGAAAACGAAATTACGCTTTAGCAAGTCATAGTGCTAAAGATAAAACTATTTTATTTTCCCCATTAGAGTTTATTTCTCTAAAAGAAAAAATATATGTAACAGACTTAAAGAATATTTATATTTACCAAGTGTCCTTTAAAGAAAAAGTGGATCCATTAAGAGTCGAAGTCATTGATGATATTCCTAATAAAAATATGATCACTCTTGTTACATGCGGAGATTTGGCTGCTGTAACGAGATTGATTGTACAAGGTACACTGATCGATACAGTTGAATTTAAGAATGCTAATCAATATATCCATTCTTTATTTAGCTAATATAAAAAGTCTTATCAATCCTGACAGATTACGAGTAGTACTTTTTATTAAAGAAAGAAGGTGCTTTCTAAATTCAAATTGGTTTATGGTCATAATAAATTAAATAGGGAAACGAACGCGATTATAAGTTCGTTTCTCTATTTTGTATGAGTGTCTTTAATCTAATTGAAAAGAGCCCTTTTTGATCCAACCTCAAGAAAATTTTGAAAAAATCTTACTATGGAGCTAACTAGTAACGCACCCTATTTAATCATTTAGGAATTTGCTTATATCCCCCTTGTCATTCTATAGTTTCTAGGGAAGATTTAGATTGTGATTTTCCTAAGGAATATCCTCTGTTTTCTTGATATAATCCAGAAAAAGTAAAAATAAAAAGCACCCAGTTGCAATACTAGAGATTACCAAGCCTACCAAGAATCCTGGTGCGAAAAATTCTCCAGCAATTTTCATATTACTATCTTTTGGTAAGTTAGACAATTGAATCAAATCGTCAAAAGCTACTTTGTAAGGATACTCTTCCCCGTCCACAGTAAAAACCTAACCTGGTTCATAGAGAATAGGTATAACAAGATTATTGCTTTCCTCATTTTGAATTTCTCCAGAAAAGCTTTTCTGTTTGAATGAATCTATGTCCATACCATAATTCGGGAACCGTTGCATTGATGTCGCCAAATTATAGTAATCAATCATAATAAAATTTAATGAGAAATCACGAACTACTTGATTTTCTTCCCAACCTAGCAACAATTCTTTCGTTTGAGCATCAATTTGATGCCAGCAGGGATCAAATTGTCGACTTTCCAAATTGGTCACATAGTGCAAATTATTGGCCAAGTTGACGGGAAAATAAACATAAAGTAACTCATCTTTTGTTACTTCTAGAACGTCAAATGAAAAAGAAGCAATATCTGAGGTTTAACTCACTTCGCTTTCTATAATCTTTACACCGCTAGTCGCTTGATGCTGGATTTCTTGATTAGGAATTACTTGGTATTGGTTGCTTAGCAAAATATCCGTAATAACTGTACCACCATTCCGTTTAGCACGGACGTTACTTGTTGAGTACCCTAATCTCGTTAACATTAGTAAATATTTTTTATTGTTCATTGAACTAAATCCTGATACTGAGGGGAAATCATAGTAGAGATTGTCTTTATCAAAGGATGCATAAGTTGAAGTCACTTTTTTTAGTGGTTCCCAATATTCTTGATATACTTCAAATTCTGTTAGAGTTTGGTTGATTGTCTTGGAATGGCAACAGTTTTTTTGACAAATTTTATAAGGTGCAGAACTTCTTTCCGTATGCTATTCCGATTGTCCTTGA
>NZ_SPHN01000031.1:0-10580 GCF_005844145.1 Enterococcus sp. BSD2780061688st2 D3 | reverse complement strand
GAAGATAGTAGCCCACGGCTACAATAATCACATCCTGCTGAAATTGCTTTCCTTTAAAATGATTCATCGTCATTCCTCCTGCTATCTTTTTCTATTATTCTACCTTATTTGATAGTAGATTTAAAACTTTGCAACAGAACCAAGTAATATAAGCTACCCACATTCCCTTACATCGATAAACTCCTTTTACGCCACTAGTATTGTTTTTGGCCAATTTAGCTTTCAAACATTCGACAATTGTTCCTTTTACACAAGTTCTACTTTCAACTCTTTTCAAACAACCACAACTTTTTGTGTGACCTGATGATAAGTTGCCATAGCTAACTTCACATAATTGACCGCAGCTACACTTACATCTCCATTTTGTTTTCCAATCTAACTTCTTATTTAATGGTTCAATGACGGTCAGGTTACCGAATATTTGTGTTTCAATGTGAAACTGTTTTTCCTTAAGACATCCACAACTCCGGATTTCTCCTCGTTGCAATCGTTTTGCCGATGCCATTATTTCATTGCCACACGAACATAGGCATTTCCATACAACGGTTCCTTCGCTACGTTCTTCTGTTGGGGTAAGGGCAACTAGTTCACCAAATTTTTTATTAGATAAATCCTTATATCTATGCCGATTTTTAACATTTCCACACCCGCAGCTTTTTGTTCGACCCGAGACTAAATTGGAATGATAAACAATTGTTTCTTGTCCACAATCACAAAGGCAGTGATACTTTTTATAGCCATTTTGAATTAATTCATCTAAAATAATCAGATGACCATATCTTTTTTGCATAACCCATCGCCTCATTACTCATGAAATCTATGTACTGAGATAACCAGGGGACCACCCTAGTTATCTCTACTAAATCACTTCAAATTTGAAGGTCATTTGGATGTTACATTTTGTATTTTGATATTTTTCGTAATATGCTCCTTTAATTTGAAATCCACCAACTGCTTGAGAATTTAAAATTCCCAATTCTTGATTTGCTACTGACGGATGCAACTCAATCATCGGAAACTGAAAATCTTCCAATGAGCTCAGACTTAATTTTACTTTTTCATCATTTCCACCAGGTTCGGCATCACTAGCCCGAATGACATCAATCGTTGAACTAGGATCCACCTGCGTTTTGGCTAGAGATACTTTAAGCTTTGCAGTTGAATTATTTTTCACTTCGTAACTCGGTGATGATACCTTACCGTTTTGAACATCTGTTGATCCAAAAATTACTTTTTGCGGGATAGTAACATCAATCAAATCTTTGGCATCTAAAATATTAATCGTGATATCTTTCGTAAGATTGCCAAGTTGGATCGTAGCAGTATAGGAGCCAAACTGAGGCTTTACATCATGCTTAATCACTTTAATTTGCTTAGATATTTCATTTCCACTTGATAGTTCCCACGCTTTAGATTGGCTTTCTTGCAAAATCCATTCTTCAATTTTTGAAGCAGGAACTTGGTTAGAATAGGCAGTGAAATTTTGCGAACTCAATACATATTGATTATCAAAGATACTATGATGATCATGTACAAAAACAGGCACAGTCACTTCTGACTTATTCCCATTTTGATCAGATAATTCAACTTTCGCATACGTTAAACCAATTTTAGATGTATCAGGTATTTTTACATATTTTGCCGTTATTTTTGAAGTATCATCGTTATCTTGCAAATTTTTTACTACATCAAGTGGGTTAGTTGATATACTGCCGTTAACAGGCACCATTTGTAAAATACCATCCCCGATAGGTGCAATAGCATCAGGATTCACGGTTAGCTTTGCTTGTGCTTTAGTACTGTTTCCAGACGGATCGCTCACGACAAGAAAAACATCCTGGCTTCCAATCTTTTTTACATCAGGAGCTGGTTTTGAAGGATCAAACGAAGTTCTCATTTTTCCGGTTTTATCATTATCAGTAATTGAACGAATAAAATCATTTGCATCTACTTTTGATCCATACTCAATGATTTTTTCCTTTGTGTTAACTAGTGGTGGAGTAGAATCCTGTACACCAATTGTTGACTTCAATAAAGATGCATTACCTGAACTATCTGTTAACTTCATTTCAAAGGGATGATTTCCCAAGCCCAAACTGTTAGGATCAGTATCTGAATAAATAGCAACAGGTTTTGTGTCATTATCCCAAGGCTCATATTCAAGAAAGTCTCTGATTTCAGCATTCGTACCCAATTCCAAGAAAATTGGATTAATCAACTGTCCCGTTGGAGGAGTGGTATCAATAACAGTAAAGGGAATATCAACAGGTACTGTATGGCTATCGTCAAAAAAAATAAATTTCCCACTAGTTTCCCCTATTTTTGTATCATCAGGTTTCTCTTTCATGTAATAAGATACTTCACCTGTGTTTCCACTATAATCCACGAAGCTTAAAGGATCGTCTACCTTGATATCGAACAGATTTAATTGGATTTTATTTGTCTGTTTTGGAATTACTGTAAGATGTTTTTGTGCTACATTCACTGTAAAAGAATCCTTTATTATTGTCCCGCTTGGACCAAAGCGATCATTTACTGTCCACCAAACTCCAGCCACATTCTCTTTAACGTGAAAAGACCAATCTAGTTGATATTCAATATTTATTGTTACCTTAGGTGAGGAGCCACTTCCTCTTTTTAATTGAATATTATTTGAATTATAGCTAATACTCACAGTATTTGGATCACTACTAGTCATGCTTTTGATAATTCTTTTAGCTGGTCCAGTATATGCATACTCATTTTTATGCCAATCATTACAATAAAATTCAAAATCAGTAGATGTTTGGTATCCTCGAGTATAACCCTCATCAGCTGGAAGCACAGTTTGCTCAAAATAGACTTTCATGTCATTCCATTCTTTCTGTGTTGCATCTTGCGCTACGTCTCTAGCAGTATCACCAGAATCACTTGCAAAGCTATATGTGGGAAATGACAAACTTCCAATAATGCAAACGAAAGCCATAATCAAAGAAAAGCTACTTTTTTTCATAAGCGCCTCCCAATAGAAACCTCAGCTCTAAAGCGATAAGCATAAGGACCACTCCAATGAAGGAGAGAAATTTACTATTATCTCCTTCATTGCCTAATTGTGGTAATTTATCCATCTTATCATTTTGGTTTTCATCAATTACATTAGAATGTTGGTCGTTTCCTTTGCCAATGATTCCTTCAATCGGAATATGATTAAACTGAATACTTGATGACTCAGCGAAGGTCTCGATTGGACAGATAAAAGTTAGAAGGACTACTAACGATAGCAATATAAAACCATAGTATTTTTTCATATCAATTCCTATTGAACTTCAAACTTAAGAACTAAATCATATTGTGGATTTAAAGCATTTTTTTCAAAATTAAAACCTGTTGCTACCCCACCACTTAATTTAAATTCAAGCTTGTCTCCAGTTGGATTCAAAGTGCCAATTTCCGCCGGGAATTGAGCAGGATTTTGTGGGTCTGTCGTGTGCAAAGCGATGTCTTTGTTTGCAGTTTTATTGGTTAAGTTCAAAGTCAACTTATCACTAATTTTTTCAGCATCCGTTTGACTCCCAGATCCTCCCGGTGTACCACTATCCTTAAAAGCATTAACAGAAATCTTAACTCCTTTTGAGGAAAGATTTTCAATTTCATAAAGTGGAGAAATAATACCTGTACTTACATCCGTTTGACCAAATAAGATTTTTGTTGGAATTTTTACATCAACCCATGCAGGATCTGTTGGATCTGGATCTGGCTGAGTCGGGTCTGTTGGATCTGTTGGATCAAATTCTTTAAATGTTCCTTCTGCCGGAATAGTAGCAGAATCTTGTTTTTTGACTTCTTGTGGTTGAGTATTCGGATCTGGTTGACCATCTTCATAGGCAAACGCAGCTGACGGGCCTAATAATGCTGCTCCTCCAAACGCGACTACACCGAAAAGTGCTACAAATTGTGTTTTTTTCATTTTTGTTCCTCCATTGTTTCTATTATTTATAACTAGATATTCTAGTTATTCACAGATAATTGCCCTACTACTAGGGTTTCTCCAACCTTTTTTTGTGCCTTATCGTTCTCATAATAGGTGACTAAATTTCGTGTTTTATAAACACCTTTTTTGATGGTAGTGCTTAATTTACCTTGGGATACATATTGTTTTGGCTTAATGAGACCTGAATCATAAACAACTTTATTCTCTCCATCAATTGTAGTCTGAACGCGTATGGCATATTGATTACTTGCCGGATTTAATATACTGACCTCGCCAACCTCTGATGAAGATTCAAAGACCATATCAGAATTCATTTTCAAACGTACTTCGCTTTTATCAGCCTTCGCTTGAAGAAGCTCTTCAAATTCTTTTTCGCTCATTTCCTTAACAAACTCACCTGATTTCCCATCAGTTTCGCCAGCAACTACATTTGGTGCAGTTTGATGAGTTAAAAAATAGTAGTACACACTTCCCACTAACAGAGCTATCAACAAAATTAAAAGGATAATAATTCTTGATCGTTTTTTTCTTTCCATTCTCCTTACCTTCCATTGTTTTTCTTACTCTAATGTTGTTATAATAATTGTAGCTTGTCAGCTTACCTATGTTTCCAACAACGGTGATAACTATAGAACAATACTTCTCATTGAGAAAGTTCATTTTTAATCTAACGTTCGTTAACTATTGGAGGCTCCATATGGAAACATTATTAGAAAAAAACTTACAACGGCACTATCAAATCATTAAATTTCTCATTTATAGAGACTGGGAAAAAATTAGTACCATTTCGAAATTTACCCAAATCTCTGAAAGTACAGTTCGTAAAAGCATTGGGGATATCAACCGATACATCAGCCCAGCAAAACTGGAAAGTAGTAAGCAACTAGGTGTACGTCTAATTCTCATGCCTGATCAAAATCCTTTTTTTATTTTTTCTGCACTTTACAATCAGTCTGCAAGATTCTCCATACTTGAAGAAATCTTTTTAAGTAGACATACCAATTTGACCTCTCTGGCTGATCATCTTTTCCTCAGCATTTCTACATTAAAAAGAAAGATAGGAACAATCAATGAACTTTTAGCTCCCTTCGACTTTCACATTGACTGCACTTATATGGACATAATCGGTGATGAGAGAAAAATCTGCCGGTTCTATTTTTGCTATTTAATCGAAAAATATGGACTCATTGAAAAAGTACTTGCTGAGAGCGATGTTGAATTAATGGATGAGGTCATGCACGAGTTTATGGATCGCTACCCATTTTTACAAACACCTGCACGCCAATCCTATTCTTATGTAAATAAATTTAGAACTATGTTATTTATTAATTTTATACGCATTCGCAGAGGTCACTTACTTCCAAGCCAATCACGAAATGATCAAAAACATGGTTTTACTTTTTCAGAAGAGTTAACTCAAAAACTTTTTCAACACTATCACACTGAGATAAGCTCAAAGAGCATATATCGATTATTTTATATATTTTTTAATGACAAATATGCATGGTCAATGACAGATTTAAATCAAAAATGCTCCTTAAATCCAAAAATTAATCATCTTCGTGTTACGATAGAAAATACATTAAATTCAATTGTTGAAAAGGAAAATCTAATCCTATCTAATAAAGAAGAACTTATGCTTTGTCTATACAACGCAACCACTTATATTTGGGGACCTACAAAAATTCTTTATAATCCTAATGAAGAGTTTTTTATCAATCTCAATAATTATTACGTAGAATTCACACAAAGGATTAAAGAAATTATATCTCGTTATTTTTTAAATAGAGATTTACCAATTTATACAGATGATTCTGTTATTAATCGACTATTATTTATGATAGTCACTTCATGGGACTCATTATCTGATCAATTGGAACAAAAATCGCCAACTATTAAAACTGGACTCTTTTTCAATACAAGCTATGAGCACTGTTTTTTTTTAAAAGAAGATATTATGTATCATTTAAAAACACGAGTGAATGTGGATTTGATTGATGCTACTAGCCTTACCTCAGTTAGAGAAAGAATGTGTAAGTACGATCTTTTGATAACCAATCTTCCATCACTGTTCGTACCAGAATGTACCGTAGTATCTATTCATTCAAATCCTACTCCAAAAGATTTTGAGAACATACTCACTGTCTACAATGAAATCGTGAATAATAAGCAAGATTTTGATCTGTCCATAGTACAAAAACAGAATAGTATTTATAAGTATTAAAATAAGTCCAGCACTCAAAAGAGTGCTGGACTGTAGTTTTGTTTCATCAGTTCACATAAAAACCTCATACTATCTTTTCTCTATCTCTTGAAGTTAGTCTTTGCTTAAAACTATAAACAACTTAACTATATTTTTCAAAAAAAGTATCTAGTATGTTATATATACTGATTTCTTACAAAATCGTCAATATATGTTAGAAACAAATTTCATTAGATGTCCCAATTAGAAAAACCAAGAAAATTTTTATTAACGATTTTGATATAAAAAAACAAACTCTATTAATTCTTAATCTTTTTAAATGCAGCTGTTTGTTCTCTGATACCTTTTTCAGCTGCAAAGCGCTCAATACTGGAAGCACCAAAGAAACCATCAATTCCCTTTGTTTTTTCAATAATATATTTAGCATCTTCGGGTTCAGCAATTGGACCACCATGGCAAATTACCATGATTTCAGGGTTCACTTTTCTACCGGCATCAATAATTGCTTTAATTTTTTCTACACAATCGTCAAGGGTCAATGCTGTTTTGGCACCAATTGTACCTTTAGTGGTTAATCCCATATGTGCAACTAGAATATCCGCTCCAGCTTCTGCCATTTTTCGGGCTTGTTCAGGATCAAAGACATACGGTGTTGTTAACATGTCTAATTCATGTGCTTTTTTAATCATATCAACTTCTAAATCGTACCCCATCCCAGTTTCTTCCAAGTTTTGTCTAAATACACCATCGATTAAACCAACTGTAGGAAAATTTTGAACTCCATTAAATCCTTGTTCTTTCAACTGCTTCAAATAGATCTCCATTACTCGGAAAGGATCCGTTCCGCAAACACCGGCCAATACAGGCGTTTCATTCACAACGGGCAAAACTTCTTGTCCCATCTCAACAACAATTTGATTTGCATCTCCATAGGAAAGAAGGCCTGCTAATGAACCTCTCCCTGCCATTCTGTAACGACCAGAGTTGTAAACAATCAACATATCAGCTCCGCCAGCTTCACTACTTTTTGCAGTAATCCCTGTTCCAGCGCCTACGCCAACAAGAATCTCTCCCTTATTAACTTTCTCTTTAAAATTCGTAATGACTTCTTTTCGTGTTTGACTATTCATTGATTATGTCTCCTTCTTTATTCATTAAATTAATTAATTGTTGCGCAGAAAGTTCTGCAAATTCCTTATTATTTATTGCTTGTTCTTTTTCAATTATCCTTACATTGTCATTGTCAAGATTTTCCTTAATTGATTCAATTAGCGCTTTATCAGCTTCTGGATAATAGAATGGGCCATCTACAACATCAATAGAAGAAAAACCACCGTTTGGTATAAGCAGTACTGTCTCTATCTGTGCCATATTCAATTTTTTTGCTACGATTTTGCCCAATTCTCGACTTTCTTCAACAGAAGTTCTCATCAGAGTTACTGTTGGGTTATGCTTATAGAAGTTCCTATTTTTGAACTTCTCTGGAACTGTATCAAATGGTCCAAAATTTACCATATCCATTGCACCTAAAGATACAACTTGAGGAACTTTTGCTAAAGCTGCAGCTTCTAACCTATTTTCACCTGCCTTTAAAACTCCACCGACCAACTCGTCAGCCCATTCAGTCGTCGTCAAATCAAGTACTCCTGCAAAATACCCATCCGAAACTAGAGATTCCATGGTCTGACCGCCAATCCCAGTTGCATGAAATACCAATACTTCGTAACCATTTTGCTCAAGATATTCTCGAGCAAAATTTACAGCAGGCGTTGTCACACCAAACATAGTAGCGGCCACTAGAGGATGTTCATCCACTTCATTTTCAATACGATAATTTAGCAATCCAGCTATCGCTGAAACAGCATTCCCAAAAATTCGTTTTGATATCTTATTTAATCCTGATACATCTACAATTGAAGGCATCATGATGATGTCACTGGTCCCAACATAAACACTAGTATCTCCTGAAGCGACTGTTGAAACAATCATTTTGGGAATACCAATCGGTAATTTTCTCATGCCAGGTGCCACAAGCGAAGTCCCGCCAGTTCCCCCAAAGGATAGAACCCCATCAAAAAGCCCTTTTTTAAATAATTTAGGAAGCAACTGTTCTAACCCTTTAGACAAAACATCCGTAGCATAAGCTCGATCATTGCGCTTACGGATTGTCTCAATATTTTCTTGAACCTCGGCAGCAATTTCAGAAACATCAACATCTGGAGTAAAAAATGGTTCAAATACCCCTGTATGAATGGTAAATACATTCAAATCAAGTTTTTCTAAAAGCTGTTTAATGTACTGGTACTCTGTCCCTTTTGAATCAAAAGTTCCTACTAAGGCAACAGTTTTCAATCGTTTTTACCTCCTTATTTAGTCACAGTTAACTGCTTACAAGTTGATTATAGGTATATCAGGACCGATTGAAAACGTTTCACATCGTGATGAAATAGTTTATATATTAGATTCTCTGTACTTTTTTGGTGATTGTTTCATATATTTTTTGAAAATCTTATTAAATTGTGCGTAATCAGAATAACCGACGCTACTTGCAATTTCTACCAATCTTAAGTTCGTTGAGTTCATTAATTCAATAGCCTTATTTAGCCGAAACTTGATTAGGTACTCAGTAAAACTTACACCTACTTTTCGTTTAAAAAGATCACTTAGATAGCTTGAAGATAAATTGGTAAAATCTGCTAAATCACTAATATAAATGGTTGTCGAATAATTTTCACTTATGTATTTTTTTACAAAGTCAACATAATCATAATATTTTTCAACACCTTCTAAAATCTGGATAGTTAAGTTATCGTGTTGTGTGTGCGTAGCATCTTTGAATGATTTAATCTGAGAAGAAAGGATTTGTTCTGAATTAATTCTTTCAAAGGTTGATCCACCAATATATCCCTTTATTTCAGGAAATTTATTATAAATATAGCGCACTTCTGTTAAGTCATTTATTGGACCGCCGTAAACCATGATGATGCTCTTCGATTTCCGCTCAATCAACTTTGCACAAATTTCTTGAATAGTACTGAGCATATTTTCAAAGGAGTGCATTTTTTTTGCACCTAAATTTCCTCCTTCAGTAAGACCTAAGTGTATACACACAATATCTGGTCCAACCTTATCCATTTGTTCAGCTTCCTTCTTATTTGTTACAAACCCCATAGTAAATAACCCATTATTTTTGGCAAGCTCTATAAACTCTACCTCTTGAAAAAAGGTAATTTTCTCTTCTTCTAGAGCCTCTCTAAACTTGCCATCAATCAAACTAACCGTCGGATAATTTACAACCCCTGCAAAATTGTATTCTTTGATATAACGAATCAATTCATCTGATTTTATTAAGGGATCCGTTGCATTTACTCCAAATAATACAGGGAAATCATCCAACACAGGCAACAATTCTTTTGTAGAAAATTCCTTTACTAGATCATTACTGTTAGCAAATGGTAAATAACCTCCCAGTGAACTCCTCCCCATTTGTCTGAATTTGCCCGAATTTAAGGCTAGTATTAAATCTGCTCCACCTTGTTTAGCGTTAACTGCACTCATCCCAGTTGCCGTAGCAATACCTAAAAGAAACTTGCCACCATAAATCTGCCTTTTTAATTTGCTTAAAATGACTTCTCTTTTCATTGTACCAACCACACTTTCATAAAAAGTTTCTTTCTGCCACTCCAGTATACTTCAATAGTAAAATATCTCAACAATTGAAAAAAGACTTACAAGAAGACCTGTATCCAAGCGTAATCAATACCTTCCACAGTTTTTTTACAAAACTATATTCGTTCAAAATTACTTGTATATGAGTCTTAGCCACACTATCTGAATTATTACCTCATCATTTCATTTCTAAAAAACTATATCGATTCTGATATATGAAATATAAATTACAAGGAACCGCATCATTTACGATACGGTTTCCCATGACTAATTTACAATGCTCAAAAAACTAGGTTAGTCACCTCTTAGTTACAAATCTTTTTTTTTGATTCAATAATCATCCAGGTTCCGTATTTTTGTATTTTCAATCTATATTGAAAATAATTAATTGCTTTTGAAAAAACATCGCAGTATTTCACATCAACATTGACTTGAATATCTTCGCCAATTCCTTGAAAAACGGTGTTAAATATTTCCACAAATTTTAAGTTAGAGTTGATTGGTTGCATTGCATCAGATTTTACGTAATAATCGAGTTCATTTTCTGATGCGGTCGGATAAATCTTGAAAAATGTCTCTAGAAATTCAGTAATTTCTTCTGTTGTTTTGGCATCAATTTCTGAATCATTTTCTACCTGTTTTACTTCATATTTTGCCTTATTGTAACTGCTAGACTGTATTGTGCAGTTATTGCTAAATAAGAATGTGCACTTTTACCCTATTACTTCGTTCCATTTG
>NZ_SPHN01000030.1:0-11709 GCF_005844145.1 Enterococcus sp. BSD2780061688st2 D3 | reverse complement strand
TTTACGACAATATCCAATAATGCATGGCTTTGTCCGTTCATCATGATAAAACTCATTGCACTGGCAACAATTCGAACCGATTTGAATTCATCAAAGCATAAGACCTTTGGCAAAGTCTGTTTGAAAGGATTCAAGGGGCGGTAGAATCTCTTCATAACACGATAGACCGAAGAAGTGGAGATATTTTTCTGACGAGCGATTTCCGTCATGGAAGTATTCTCTTTTAAGCGAGCAATAACAGACCAATGAATGATCCTAGAGGGGACGACACAAAGACAATGGGGACACTCTTCTGGCTTGTACAGAAGAGTTCCTTTATAAATCAAGCAAATTTGCCCTTTATATTTTTCTTTAGTTAAACAATTTTCCTCGAAATAGATATTTAGGTCTAGAATATTTAGGGTATCTTTGATAAGCTGAGTATGAGACATCTTGAATCCTCCTATGAATTTGTTAGCCAAATTAATTCTAAAGGATTTCAGGGTGTCTTTTCTATATTTTTTTATACAAAAAAAGATGTTGGCGAAGTTCACCAACATCAAAAAGTATAGAGCCAAAATTGTTTATATGGAAGATGAAAGTCAGATGATTAGTCTGGCTTTTTTTATATTTTGGATGGTTCACTCTTCACAAAAAATAAGCATGTGTTTGTATAATCGACTAAGATTCCAACTTAAGTGCAACAAAAAAATCATAGCGATTATGTAGATCATTTTTCTAGAGAAATGGCATAAATTTTCAGCGCTAGGTGACAAATAGAAAACTGTGCCAATTAAATATGAAAATGACAAACTGTATTTTTCAAGATTACATTATTGACTATTTAGGGTACACTTTAATTTTACACATATAAGTAATTAATTGAAGCGACCATAAGAAAATACATTCAAGAATAAACCGGATATCGCGCTAGATAAATTGAGTGTTCGAGAGTATGAAGACCCTTTTAAGGATTAGAGAGTAATACAAACACCTTTTTAAAGGTGTGCAAAAGTGTCAAAGAGATCGAGACAGAAGTGTTTTCTTACTTTTGTCCCAACCTCTTATTTAGAGATCAATTTTGCAACAGAATAAGATAGCAAAAAAGGAGATCATTTGCTTCTTTTAAATTGAATCCGGTTTGTTCTTGGAACTTCTCGATTTTATATTTCAACGTGTTTCGATGGAGAAACAACGCTTTAGCGGTAGAGCTGATATTTCCTAGATTTCGCCAAAGCTCCAAGATGATTCCTTCCATTTCTGCTTGTTTCAGTATTTCTCGATAGCTATGCATCAAGGAACTCTTTTCGATTGTTTCCCTTGTGTAATGTTGGAGAGCGATTTCTGACAATGTAGTGGTACGATTGTAGGCACCAAAATGTTGCTTTTCCTGTAAGAAAATCTTTCGCTCTTCAAAAAACAAATCAGGAAGATCTTGTGTAGGTAAATGAAATGTTCCAACGAATGCTTGTGTGGTTATATCAAAGTCAGTATCAAGCGAAAGAAAAATCCCATTAAGCTCGGTAACATCAAGATAGCCCGTTTGTTTTTTTTCAATGATCAGTGCATCTGTCTCAGTATAAAAGAAAAAATCTTCGAGAGAAAAGAACATTTCGCGGATAGTTTCTTGCCACTCTTTTTTGAGAAAGCCAGTTCTAGGTGTAACGTGTAATTGAATGATACGGTAACTGTTATCTAGAGAAATAGGCTTGTTTTCAAAGAGAAACTGATACCATACATGAGTAGCTGCGTTGATCGTATTAGGGAATAGCGCTTCCAAAAGATTTAATTCCTGAGAAGACAAAGAATTTTTTTCAATCCATAAGAACTCATTTTCTATCAACAAAGAAAGAATCTTTTCATCAGAAGCGGGATGTTTCTTTCTTTGCGCATTGGGATAAAGTTCAATCAGTTTGGTCATATTCATGGGATTCACCTCTCCTATAGTTTACCATAAGAAAAAAAGCTAGTTACAACCTTTTTGACATATGCTACAGTTAATCAAGAAATAAAAAGCAGAGGAATTTTAAAAGTGGACGAACAAAAAGTGCAAGAAAAAGAATATTGGATGCGTTTGGCTATAGAAGAAGCGAAAAAAGCACATGAATTAGAAGAAGTGCCGATCGGGGCAATCGTTGTACTAGACAATGAGGTTATCGGGCGAGGATACAACTTACGAGAAACAACACAGGATGCTACGACTCATGCAGAAATGATTGCTATCAGAGAAGCGTGTCAAAAGGTCGGAAGCTGGAGATTAGAAGAAGCACAGCTATATGTCACCTTAGAACCTTGTCCGATGTGCAGTGGGGCAATGATTCTTTCACGCGTAAAAGAAGTTTATTTTGGTGCGTTTGATCCAAAAGGTGGTACTGCGGGTACATTGATGAATCTTCTTGAAGACGAACGTTTTAACCATCAAGCTTTTGTCGAAGGCGGTATTTTAGAAGAAGACTGCGGGAAACTCTTATCAGATTTTTTCCGGGAACTTCGTGCAAGAAAAAAGAAAGCAAAAAAGTCTGGTCAAATTACTGAAAATGAGTTATAATAATCTTTGCCGAAAGGCTAGGACAATGGTGGGCTTGTGAAGCGTGTCAGATCTGGAAGGAAGCAGCACTAAGCAGGATCCGCCATGTGTCTGATTGAATAGATTGATCGTAAGCGTGATAAATCAGTTGATTTATCCGCATTTTTTTTGCAATTTATCTGTATTTTATACATAGTGGATAAGAGAAGGCAGTGATGCTAGGTAATTGGGATCAAAAAGTAGCGAGCGTGGTACATGCTCGATTGAGTCCACCGCACATCCATTAATAGCAGCCATTTATTCGAAAAGTTGAAAGAGTTGTCCCATTCATTGGGCCAGCTCTTTTTTATGTATGTCGAATCAGCTGATAAATGAAAGAGAGACTTGGTTAAAGGAATCCCTTCAAAGTGAACATTCAAATCCCCTATGGTATTATTAAGTAAAGCGAGGCGAATAAATAAAATGGAAAATATAGTTCTTTTACATACCAATGACTTACATTCACATTTAGAAAATTGGCCAAAAATCAGACGGTTCATCGATCAAAAAAAGCGAGAAAACGAAAAGAAAGGGATAACGACGATCACAGTTGATCTCGGTGACTTTACTGATCGTTGGCACCCATTATCAGAAGCAACAAATGGTCAAGCGAATGTTGAACTGATGAATGAAGTGGGTTATGACGCGGCGACGATAGGAAACAATGAAGGTGTGGGAAATGCTAAGAAAGAATTGAATCACCTATACGATCAAGCGAACTTTGATATTTTGTTAGATAATTTATTTGATAAAAACACGTTACAGCCACCGAAATGGGCAAAACGTTTCAAAGTGATCGAAACGCCCGAGCATACCAAAATTGGATTGATTGCATTTACTGCACCTTTTCCTCTGACTTATAGTCCGAATGGTTGGGATATCCGTAATCCCTATGACATCTTGCCAGAACTTGTTGAAGAGTTACGATCAACTGTGGACGTTTTGGTTTTGATGAGTCATTTAGGGATTCCAGACGATAGTCAAATTGCGATGGAGTTACCTGCTATTGATGTTATCTTAGGGTCACATACCCATCATTTATTTAAAGAGGGGCGAGTAATCAATACTGTTCAACTGGCTGCGGCAGGCAAGTATGGACAATATGTTGGTGAAGTACATTTAACGATCGATGAAGAGAAAAAGATCATTGCTCACTCTGCTAAAGCGATACCTACTGAGTCAATGACCTCTTTTGCCGAAGATGAACAAGAAATCGAGGAATATTTGAACAGAGGCCATCAGTTGTTAGCAGAGAAAAAAGTGGCAGAGATCCCTTTTGAATTATCACTAGACATCTATGACGAATATTCGTTTATCCATGAAGCACTAGAAGCAATTAAATATAGAGGGAAAACGGAGGGGGCTATCTTAAACAGCGGGTTGTTTTTAACCAGTATCCCAGAGGGCATCGTAGACCAAGATCAACTCCACACGGCATTACCTCATCCAATGCATCTGTTGAATGTTACGCTCAAAGGAAGTGATCTGATACGTTTAGTATTAGAAATTGAAAAAAATCGAGCTTTTTTACGGAATTTTCCTATGAAAGGAATGGGATTTCGAGGTAAGATATTTGGTCAGATCGTTTATAGCGGTATTTCATATGATGCGATAAATCATCAAGTCTATTGGCTGAATAAACCAATAGACTTGGAAAAAAAGTACACGTTTACTACGGTTGATCATTTCATGTTCATTCCTTTTTTCCCAACAATTGAAATTGCAGGAGAAAATGAGTTCTTATTTCCAGAATTTATTCGAAGTGTCGTAGGCAATTACCTAAATGCTTACTATCCAATAAAATAAAAACAAGGTATAATGTGAAAGATAGGTGGTGAAAGCATGTCGGCTAAACAAAAAAAGCAACAAAACGTTGAATCCGAAAGAAAAGAAAAAAACATAACAGAAACTAGTGAAGATAAGACTGTGACAGAAGAGATTACGGCAGTCATAGAAGAAATCATTGAGGAACCAAAACCAGAAAAAGTAAAAGGAGAAATAATTACTTTTTTAGATGAAACCAATTTTTTGATTGGCGAAAGACAGTATCGACTTGTAACGAATTATCGTGAAGGGTTTGATTCTGAAAAATTAGGTGAAAGATACAGTGATGTATTATCTAGGTATGATTATATCGTTGGTGACTGGGGCTATGAACAGTTAAGATTAAAAGGTTTTTTCCGTGAAGACAATAGGCGTGCTCATCCAGAACAACGAATTGACTCTCTAGAAGATTATTTGTATGAATATTGCAATTTTGGTTGTGCTTATTTTGTGATCGAGCGAATCGGTGGCAAAAAAGAAAAAAGTACACAACGTCGCAGGAAAAAGAAAAACCAAGGTCGGGCGTATATTGATGAGAAGAAAGTACCCGTAGCTTCAAATCACAAAAAACCGGTCATCAAAAAAAGAAATACAAACCAAATAAACAAAGAAACAGTAAAACCAAAAATGAATACAGCAAAACCAAAATCAAATACGAACTTTACGATAAGACAAAGGGAAGAGTAGTGAAGAGATGAGTTATAAAGGATACTTGATTGATTTAGATGGAACAATTTATCGCGGAACAGAGCCGATCCCAGCAGGTAAACGTTTTGTGGAAGAGTTGCAAAAAAGAAACTTACCGTTTATTTTTGTGACCAACAATACAACTAAGAGCCCAGAAACAGTCGCAAACCGATTAGCAAATGAATTTGATATCCACGTTGAACCAAAAACTGTTTATACAGCTACACTTGCGACAATCGATTATATGAAAGCTGACAACAAGGGCAATAAAGTATATGTGATCGGCGAAGCTGGTCTGATTGATTTGATTTTAGAAGCAGGTTTCGAGTGGGAGGAAGCAGGTCCGGATTATGTTGTTGTTGGTCTAGATAATTATTTAACTTATGAGAAGGTTGTGAAAGCAACTTTAGCTATTCAAAAGGGTGCGACTTTTATTGGAACGAATCCAGATAAAAATATCCCAACAGAACGCGGATTGCTACCGGGAGCTGGTTCTGTGATCTCTTTTGTTGAAACAGCTACACAGACACCACCCATTTATATTGGCAAACCTGAAGCGATTATCATGGATAAAGCAGTGGAGCAGTTGGGACTGAAAAAAGAAGAAGTAGTCATGGTTGGGGATAATTATGAAACAGATATTCAAGCAGGTATCCGTAATGGTATCGATACGCTATTAGTGTTATCTGGTTTTACGAAGAAAGAGGATATTCCCAATTTGCCGATTCCGGCTACGCATGTCTTGGATTCTTTAGACGACTGGAGTTTCTAATATGAAAAATAAGAGATGGATCTGGGGAGAATATGCTGGAATAATCAGCTTGTTCCTCCTGTTGATCAGTTTAGCTATTGCTATAACCATCAACTTTCGCCCATTGTATGTGTTTGATATCGATCATTTGAATATCCTAAGATATACAACGCTTGATCAGGATACATTGTTAAAAAACTTTGATCATTTGATGGGGTATTTGAATAATCCGTTTGAAAAAGGATTAAGATTACCTGATTTTCCAGTATCAGCAAGTGGTGCGCATCACTTTTTCGAAGTCAAACGGCTTTTTCTGATCGATTATCTTGTATTGGCCGTTACGTTGATTCCTAGTATTTATTTTCTTGTTTACTTGAAGAAAAATAAACGATTTTGGCGTTTGATCCGCCCATTCCAGATTGGCATGTTCGTACCGATCGTCTTAGGTTTTTTCATGGCGATAGGATTCGATCGTTTCTTCATTCTTTTTCATGAAACCATTTTTAATAATGAAGACTGGTTATTCAATCCGGCTACTGATCCAATCATCAATGTATTGCCAGAACAGTTTTTTATGCATAGTTTTATTTTGTTTTTTGTTTTAATTGAACTATTTTTTGCATTGTTCATTTTTATTGGAAAAAGAGAATTAAAAAAAGAAAAATAAAAAGGAAGGACTCACACAACGTATAGATGTTAGTAGAGTTCCTTCCTTTTTTACGATCAAGTTTCAGCTTTCATTTATTTCGTATAGATTTGTATTACTGAGTTAATCGGCTCCGCTTTTCTGGTTCTTGATGCGCGAGACGACTAGCAGCAGAAGCAGCAATCGCTCCCACGATATCATCTAAAAATGTATGCACGTTTTTTCCATCATGACTGTTTAATTTTTTTAGGATACCAGGTTTTACTTTGTCGATGTAGCCATAGTTCGTAAAACCAATCGTTCCGTAGACATTCACGATCGATAACGCTAATATTTCATCTATCCCATACAGTCCTTCATCATCTTCAATAATATGTTGCAAAGGAGCCATCAATTTGTTTTCTTCAGCTAAGATATCCAATTGCACACCTGTGATGATCGCGTTATGCACTTCCCGTTTCGTTAAAACAGCATTGATGCTTTCGATGCAATCCGCCAAAGTAAGATCAGAGATATAATCTTTTTGTAAAAACATCACTAATTCTGCAATGTCAGCTGTTTCTACGCCACGCTCTTTCAATAGATCCCGTGCTTTTTCTTCTAAAGTTTCAGTTTTTATAACCATGTTGTTCCTCCTTTTTTACCATTTCCTATCAAGTTAATGGTAGCTCATTCGGATGAAAAAGTAAAAAATGATCATTTGAGATAGCGCTGTCAGCTTGTACTCATATCATCTGAAAAATAGTTATTTTCTTCGCATCGTGTTGTCATATAGACTTGTACTATGCCCAGGTTGTGCCCGCTCTTTAGGATTGATGAAATGTAGCGCATTGTTAACAGCAGTTGGAGCTTCACCAAAACCAGTCGCAATCAACTTTACTTTCCCATCATAAGAGCAGATATCTCCCGCCGCATAGATACCGGGAACAGAAGTAGACATATCGGAATTTACAGCAATAGCATTTCTTGAGCTTTCGAGCCCCCACGTAGCAAGATGTTCGAGATTCGATGTAAAGCCATAATTAACAATTAAGGAATCAACCATCAAATCGATTGTTTCATCACTCTTGACCATCTGCAAACGGATATCTGTTAATTCACCATTTTCGCCAGACAAACTCTCGATAAGATAGGGAGTCAATAGATTGACAGAAGAAGACTTTAATAGGTTCACACTATGTTCATGGCCTCTAAATTCTGGACGCCGATGGATCAAATAAACTTCACTTGCGATGGGTTCAAGCATCAAAGCCCAGTCAATTGCGGAGTCGCCGCCACCAGCAATTGCGACTTTTTTTCCTGCATATTTCATCAAATCATTTACAAAATAATCAATGCCATGGTTTTCATAAGTGGCTGCATCAGGTAAATTCAATTTTCTAGGTTGAAAAGAGCCATTCCCCAAAGTTAAAATTACTGCTTTAGAATAATGGATTCCTTTTGTTGTTGTAATTTCAATGATATCTTCATCCTTCGTAATTGAAAGAACTTCTTCATTTAATTGAAAGGTATGATTGAACGTTGTCAATTGCTTTTCAAGATTTCCTACCAGTTCACTCGCTTTGATTGCTGGGTATCCAGGAATGTCATAGATATATTTTTCAGGGTAAAGTGTCGATAATTGTCCTCCTAATTGAGGTAAACTATCAATAATCTTTGTTTTCGCTTGCCGCATACCTGCGTAGAAGGCTGCAAACATACCTACTGGACCAGCACCAATAATTGTAATATCGTAGATTTCCATAAAATGATTCCTCCCCATAGTCACACTATAGCAGAATTTAATTGAGAATTCTTCTCAAATAGATTAACCGTTAAAAATAAATGAATTTGAAAACAGCAATAAAAATTTTTCTCGCTTATTGAGAGAATTGTTCGTTCAGTTAGAGATGTGATATTTACGAATACTAGTGCTTCGAGTATGATACTTGTTTCGAGGATAAGACCCGCTTATAAGCAAATAGCAGATAAGTATCCACATTTCAGGAAAAGGTATATAATCGTTTTAAACTATGGAACCTAGTCTTTTGATTTTTCTTGTGTTTCATTTAACAGTGACTAGATAGAATATGTTATTATTGCATTTGTAGTAATAAACATTAGGAGGAAAATACTATGGCATTCCCACAATTGAATCTAGCAAATGAGAAGGGTCCAAAAGCAGTTATTAAAACCAATCGAGGAGAAATCACGGTACAATTATTTCCTGAATTAGCACCAAAAACTGTCAAAAACTTTATCGAATTAGCTAAAAAAGGATACTATGACGGTGTAATCTTCCACCGTGTTATTCCAGACTTTATGATCCAAGGTGGCGATCCAACTGGAACAGGCATGGGTGGCGAAAGTATCTATGGTGAAAGTTTCGAGGATGAATTCAGCCGCGAGCTATTCAATCTACGTGGCGCTTTATCTATGGCAAACTCAGGACCAAATACGAACGGTAGTCAATTCTTTATCGTAAATAATGAAAATGTACCTGCAAATATGCTTGGTCAATTAGAAGGGGCAGGTTTCCCTGCTGAAATCATCGAAGCGTATAAAAAAGGTGGTACACCATGGCTTGATTTCCGTCATACTGTTTTTGGACATGTCGTTGACGGCATGAACACAGTGGATGAAATCGCAAATGCGCAACGTGGCCCACAAGATCGACCTGTTCACGATGTTGTAATTGAAACAATTGAGATTTCAGAATAAGAATAAAAAGTCGAAGCAGCGTTACGCTGCTTCGACTTTTTTATTAGGCAAATGTTTTTTTGATTCGTTCCAATCCATCCAACAACACTTCTTTAGGGCATGCAAGATTTAAACGCATATGCGAGTGGCCAGCAGGTCCAAAAGTAATTCCAGGGTTCAATACTACTTTTCCTTTTGTTACCAGTAACTGTTCTAGAGTTTGGTCGTCCTCTTCATAAGCAGAAAAATCCAACCACATCAAATAGGTTCCTTCAGGTATCATCACGCGTACTCCAGGCAAGTTTTCTTTGAAATAATCTTGGGCTAATTCTGCATTGTTTTTTAAATAAGGGAGAAGTTTGCTTAGCCAGTCCGAACCAGTATCGTAAGCTGCCTTGGTACCGATCAAGCCGAATGTATTCACCTCATGCTGTTGGTTCATCACGAGTTTCTTTTCAAACGCTGCTTTTAACGTTGGATTTTTTATAATTACCATTGAATTTTTGATCGCTGCTAAGTTAAATGTTTTTGTAGCAGAAGTGAAAACGACCAAAGAATCATTTAAAGATTCATCAATAGTAAGCATTGAAGTGAATGTATGAGGAGCAAAAACTAAATCTTGATGGATTTCATCGCTAAAAAGCAGAACATCATGTTTTAAGCAAAGAGCGGCTACTTTAATCAATTCTTCTCTCGTCCATACGCGACCACCGGGGTTATGTGGATTGCAAAGGATCATTACTTTCACGTTTTCGGTAATCATTTTTTCTTCCATATCCTCAAAATCCATCATAAATTTATGGTCTTTTTCTATCAATTTACTCCGTACGAGTTGTCGTTGGTTATTTTCCACAATAGATGCAAATGGAGGATAGACGGGATCGTGGATCAAGATACGATCGCCTACTTCAGTAAATGTCTGGATAGCAACCGCTAAACTAGCTAATACCCCACTAGTGAAGGTAATATTTTCTTTGGCTAAAGAGACATCGTGCTGCTCTTTCTCCCAATCAATCACAGCTTGATACAATCCGTCGCTGATGATCGAATACCCGAAAAGACCATGTGAAACGTACTTTTCAAATGCCTGTTTTACACTGGTAGGAGACAAAAAGTCCATGTCTGCAACCCACAATGGTAACAGATCGTTCGCATGATAAGTTTGCGCTATCGAATCCCATTTGACGCTTTCCGTATTTCTTCTTGCAATTTTTTTATCAAATTCATTCATTTGATGGCCCCCATTTTTTGATTCTTCTCAGAACTTCTTTTTTTCTAACATTTACAGTATAATGATAAATGCGAAGAGAGGGAAGTACATGACATATAAAATTGGACAAATAATCAAAGGAAACATAACTGGAATACAGCCTTATGGCGCATTTGTGTCTTTAGACCAAGAAACGCAAGGGTTGATCCACGTTTCAGAAGTACAGTCAGGTTATACAAAAAGTATTCATAGCTTGTTAAAAGTCGGCCAACCAGTAACGGTTCAGATCATTGATATTGATGAATATTCAAAAAAAATCAGTTTGTCATTGCGTACATTAGAGAAAAAAAGCCCCGTGATTCCGTATCGAAGAAAGAGATATTTTACAAATAAAAACAAAAAAATTGGGTTTGCGACCATTGCAGAGCAACTTCCTATCTGGGTAAGTGAAGCTTTGGCGGAATTAGAACAGAAAGAAAATAAGAAATAAAAAGTGTATTTTTTCTGAAAATGTGCTAGAATTTTTACGTAAGCCATAGAACAAATTGATCGAGGTGGAAATTTTGGCAAGCAAAAGAGTCGCTGGAACAATCATGTTGCATTTGGAGGATGGATCGAAAAAGTTTTTAGTCCATTCAGTTGATGATAAACTGGAGTTTGCGTTAGCAGAACTTTCAGAGGAAAAGACTGGTTTAGCAAACATACTTAGCTTTTTGAAAGAAATTGTTCATATTGATGTTAGTAAGATTGACTTGATGGAGTTGACGAATACACATATTAACCATGAGAATATCCCATTATTTGTTTTTGAAACAGAGCAAAAGAGCCAAAGTGAGAAATTAGGCGAAGGATATCTTTGGGAAGACTCAGGTCAAATGCGTTCTGTTCTTGGAACTTACGAAGTTGAAGGGGTTCCTTTCTTTTGATGTAATAGTTGAAACTAAAAGAAACTTGAATTTATTTCAAGTTTCTTTTTTCTACTCATTTTAGGCTGGATTGGCATGAATGTTAAGTAAATTCTTGTTGTTTTCTGGAAATATATCAGATAGCGCCAGTACTTTTGTGTAAAAGACGAATAATTGCTTTTTGAACCGACCATCTGGGACAAAATTAGACTAAAAATTACTATTGACGCTTGCTGTCTTACATGGTAAATTTAACAACGTTGATTTGAGAAAAATGGCTTTGATTATTTTCTAAAAGAAACTTTAAAAAAAGTTCTTGACGTGTGGGTGACCGCATGATAAGATAACTAAGTCGTTTTAAAAGAACCTATTGAAAAGCTTGATTTAATCAAGAAAAACTTCAAAAAAGTTCTTGACAAATAACAAAAGATAAGTTATGATATACGAGTTGCTGAAAGATTT